>JACQBD010000004.1 GCA_016194665.1 Gammaproteobacteria bacterium | reverse complement strand
CGCGAACCGCGAGTACGCCGAACAAGAAATGTATGATTTAGTGCGGCGCGCTTATCCGTATCGCGATCTGACGCGCACCGAATTCGACTCCATCATCGGTGTGTTGTCCGACGGCTACGCCACGCGCCGCGGACGGCGTTCGGCTTACTTGCATCGTGACGCGGTCAATCATCAATTGCGCGCGCGCAAAGGCGCGCGCCTAACCGCGCTCACTTGCGGCGGCGCGATTCCCGATAACGCCGACTATCGCGTGGTTCTGGAACCGAGCGCTACTTTCATCGGCACGGTCAACGAAGATTTCGCGGTCGAAAGTTTATCCGGCGATATTTTTCAGCTCGGCAATACTTCGTACCGCATTCTCAAAATCGAAGCCGGTGTGGTGCGCGTCGAAGATGCCAAGGGCGTGCCGCCGAATATTCCGTTTTGGCTCGGCGAAGCGCCCGGGCGAACTGATGAGCTCTCTCAAGCGGTCGCGCGCCTGCGCGCTGATTTCGATACACGCTTGCAACACATCAGCAGCGAGAGCTTAGCCACTACCACTCGATGGCTAATGGAAACCCTGGGTCTCGATCACAACGCCGCGCATCAGCTGACTGAATATCTAGCTAGCGCGAAAGGCATGCTCGGTTTGTTACCCACGCAGCAAACCATCGTGCTCGAACGCTTCTTCGATGAAACCGGTGGCATGCAGCTCATCGTTCACAGTCCCTTCGGCAGCCGCATCAATCGCGCCTGGGGATTGGCCTTGCGCAAACGCTTCTGCGCGAAATTTAATTTCGAGTTGCAAGCGGCGGTGACGGAAGATGCCATCGTGCTGTCTCTGGGCGAGACGCACAGCTTTGCCTTGGAAGACGTGCCGCGCTATCTCAACAGCAAAACCGTGCGCGCGACATTGATTCAAGCCTTGTTGGATGCGCCGCTTTTCACCGCGCGCTGGCGTTGGGTCACGACCGTGGCGCTGGCGATCAAACGCTTCCAAAGCGGCCGCAAAAATCCCGCGCCGTTACAGCGTATGCAAGCCGAGGATCTCATCGCCGTGGTGTTTCCCGATCAGCTGGCCTGCGCGGAAAATATCAGCGGCGCGCGCGAGGTGCCGGATCATCCGCTGGTGAACCAGACTATTTCCGACTGCCTCACCGAGGCCATGGATATCGAAGGTCTGATTAAATTGTTGCAAGCGCTGGAACACGGCGAGAAAAATATCGTCGCGCGCGACCTGACGCATCCATCGCCGCTGGCGCAAGAAATCTTGAACGCCAAACCTTACGGCTTCCTGGACGATGCGCCGCTCGAAGAACGCCGCACCCAAGCCGTCATGAGCCGGCGTTGGCTCGATCCCATGGAGGCGGCTGATTTCGGTCAGCTCGATGCCGCGGCGATTGAGCGCGTGCGTGCGGAAGCGTGGCCGGAAGCAAGCAACGCCGATGAATTGCACGATGCCCTGATGCTGCTGGGCGCACTGCCGCTTGCAAGCGGCAAGCAATCGACATGGGATAATTATTTCACCGCGTTGGTGGCGGCGCGACGCGCCACGCTCTTGCATGTTCCGAATGGTCCCAGTTTGTGGGTGGCAGTGGAACAACTGCCGCGTTTGCGTGCTATTTATTCAAATGCCGTAGTCGAACCCGCACTCGAAGCGCCGGCGGAATTCATGGCGCGCGCATGGACGGAAGAAGAAGCTTTAACCGAGTTGATTCGCGGACAACTCCAAGGCTTGGGTCCGGTCACTGCCGCGTGGCTCGCGCAACGGCTTGGCATTTCATTAAGCGCCATCGATAGGACGCTGATGGCGCTTGAAGCGGAAGGTTTTGTTATGCGCGGGCGGTTTACTTCCAGCCAAAATGAAGACGATCACCGACTTCCCCTCTCCCTCCGGGAGAGGGGAAAGGGTGAGGGGGAGTTACCCCTCATCCCCACCCCTTCTCCCGCAAGGGGAGAAGGGAGCGAGCCGTGGCACGCTTCGCGTGCAGCTGATAATCCCGACTGGTGCGAACGCCGCCTGCTGGCGCGCATTCACCGCTACACCATCGAACGCTTGCGCGCCGAAATCGAACCGGTGAGCGCCGCGGATTTTTTGCGTTTTTTATTTCGCTGGCATGGTCTCGACGCCGATCCGCGTCCCGAAGGACCGCAAGCGCTGGCCGCAATTGTCGAACAACTCGAAGGTTTCGAAGCCAGCGCCAATGCCTGGGAGGCAGATATTCTGCCGGCGCGCACGCACAACTACGATCCTGAGTGGTTGGACAGTCTGTGTCTTTCCGGGCGCGTGTTATGGGCGCGGCTCACGCCGCCCAAAGCCGTCGCCGGCAAAGATCACACGAGCGCGCCGGTGCGCACCACGCCGATCGCGCTGCTCACACGCAAGCACAATCACTTGTGGCAAAAATTAATGGCGCCGCGCTACACCGATGCCCCGCGACTGGCGCCGCGCGCGCAAAGCGTGGCCGATTATTTGCGCGCGCACGGCGCGTCCTTCTTCGATGACATCGTGCATGGCACCGGCTTACTCAAGACGCAGGCCGAAGAAGCGCTGGGCGAATTGGTGGCCGTGGGACTGGTGCATGCCGATAGTTACGCGGGACTGCGCGCCTTGCTGGTGCCGGTCAATGGCCGCGGCGGCATGCGCGGTTTGCGGCGTCGGCGCATGGCCGAGGTTGGCATCGCCGAAGCCGGACGCTGGACTTTGTTGCAACGCAGCAGCAACCAAGAAGCGACACCGACGCAAACCTTAAGCGCAGATGCCGAAACCATCGAACATGTCGCGCTCTTGCTACTTAAGCGTTATGGCGTGGTGTTCAAACGCGTGCTCGAACGCGAAGCGAATTGGTTACCGCCGTGGTATGAATTACTCAAAGTCTATCGCCGCCTCGAAGCACGCGGCGAGATTCGCGGCGGCCGCTTCGTCGCCGGTTTCTCCGGCGAACAATACGCCACGCCCGAAGTGCTGAGCGCTTTGCGCGCGCTGCGTCGCGATAAATCCGCAGGCGCGTTAATTTCCGTGAGCGCGGTCGATCCCTTGAACTTGGTCGGCATCCTCACGCCGGGCGCGCGCGTGCCCGCCTTCACGGGCAATCGCGTGCTGTATCGCGACGGCGTGCCGATCGCGATCCACGTCGCCGGTGAATCACACTTTCTCACAGCGCTCGAAGCCAGCGCCGAATGGGAAGCGCGCAACGCCTTGCGACGCCAACCGATTTCCGCGGCCTTGCGGGTTTATTTGCATTGAACGAATAACGTTGCGACAGATTTATTTCTATTTGTAATTCGATGCAGCGTCTCACGCACTCGTTTTATCTATCGGCGCGTAGTGCGCGTTCTCCGTTTTTAAAATAGTTAAATGTAGGCTGGACTGAGCGCAGCGAAGCCCACCGAACAATCATGATTACGCCCCATTAGCTTGCATTAAGATCTCCTATTTTCCCCCTGTTTTAAGCCATTTCTATCATAGGCGCTTGACATCTTATAACTTAGTTGATACTAAGTTAGTTATGACTAAGCAGAAACGCCAACGCCTAACCGCGGAACAACGCCGCGACCTGATCGTAAAAAAGGCCATCGAGATGTTCGCCAGCCAAGGTTTTCGCGCGACGCGCATTCTGGACATCGCCACCGCCGTGGGCACCAGCGATGCCTTGGTGTTCCAGCACTTCCCCACCAAGCGCGAACTCTACGACGCGATTCTGGAGCGCATGTGCACGCGCAAACATTTCACCGAAGTCGAACAGCTGTTGTATTACTCGCCGGAATACGATTTAGAAAAAGCGCTCACGCTGCTTTCCACCTGGGTGTTGGAACAAACCGAAGCCGAACCGGCGTGGCTGCGACTGATTCTATACGCCGCGCTCGAACGCGATGAAGCGGTGGAGGAACTGACCGAAGAACACTTTCAGCGCATCATCGAATACGTCGCTTACGAAATAAACGAAGGTCAAACGGCAAAACGTTTTCGCGCCGGCGATTCCAAAGCCTATGCGCGCAGTTTTTTTTCTGGGCTGTTGGGGCTGAGCGTGATGCGCACGGTGGTGCGCGCACCGGATTACGTCAAAGACAATACCAGCGAGGCGGCGGCAATGTATGTGGCGTTATTTTTGCGCGGCTTGGAAAAAACCATTGGAGAAAAATCATGAGCGAAACGATCGCCGTGCCTATCACTGGCAAGGAATGTCTGGTGAGCCATCACGCTGCGTTGTATGCGCTGGTGGGCTTTTACAGCGCCTTCAACACGCGCGATCTTTCATCCATGAGTCGCAACTGGGCGCACAGCGATGAAGTCATCATGGCCAATCCCTTAGGCGATGTGCGTCGCGGCTGGCCGGCGATACGCGAGGTTTATGAAAAAATTTTCAACGGCCCGGCTAAAGTGTATGTCGAATTTTACGATTACAGCCTGCATGAAACCGGTGAAATGTTTTACGCCGTCGGCCGCGAACGCGGCTACTTCGAGCGTGGCGACCGACGTATCGAGCTGGCGATCCGCACCAGCCGCGTGTTTCGCCGCCTCGATAACCGTTGGCAACAAGTACATCACCATGGTTCGATCGACAACCCTGCTTTACTGGAGCGTTATCAGAAAGCCGTGCGCAACGAAAATTTTTAAATGTTGTCTATGCCTTATCCAACCTCAACCATAAGGAGTTAACCATGAATACGAATGCACTAACCCTCGATTGCACCGGACTGAATTGCCCGCTACCGATTCTGCGTCTGTCCAAGGCCGTGAAAGGTCTGAAAACCGGCGAACAGCTGGAGATGATCGCCACCGACCCGGGTTCGGTAAAGGACATGCAAGCCTGGAGCAAGCAAACCGGCAATACATTGGTGGAAAGTAAACAAGAAAACGACAAATTTATTTTCGTCGTCGAGATAATAAATTCATGTGTTACTCTCCTCACCCTAACCCTCTCCCGGCGGAATAGGGGATTTTTAGGGGTTCCCTTAAGTCTCAATTAAGTAGTGTGTGCCAGGCCACCGGAGCAAGCAAACTTGTATCCGGTCGCGCCTGCACCACCGGTCTAGGAGCCCTGAATTCTACAGCCCTCGTTCGTCGGTTTATCGTATCGCTTGTCGGCGTTTGATAGACGCCGATTATGCCGAGGCAGATACTCGCACAGCCTCAATCAAAGAGGTCGTGATGAAACCAAAGTTGTTCAGCAAGATTCCACCAAGTACATCGCATTAACTAGCGTCATCAAACCTACGGCAGAACGTTAACACCGCATTTGAAATCCGTAGTTTTCAGTCAATTAAACCAAGGAGGGTAGCATGATACAAAACACACTCGATTGCAGTGGATTGCATAGCCCCACGCCACTTCTGTGGTTGTCCAGAGCAGTGCGAAATATAAAAAACGGTGAACGCGTAGAAATAATCGCCACCGATCCAGGCACCGCTACTGATATTCAGATCTGGGGAAAACATACCGGAAATATGGTGGTAAACAGCAAACGCCAAAACGACAAATTTATTTTTATTATCGAGAAAACACACTAAATACGTTTTTTTGTTTCGGCATAAGCAGCGCGCGCTTATTGCGCGGTGCTTATCAATTCCGTGGCCCGATGCAGTGCCTGCGCACCGAAGCGACCTTGGATGCGATCGCTCACGGTATCGAGGCGGGTTTGTTTTACTTTCATCGGTTCGCTGAAAAGATCGGCCTGCTGTCTTTCGACGGCGTCAAAGCCGCTGACGCTGAAACCGAGCAAACGAATTCCGCGCGAACGCGCGGGAATATTTTTTAGCAACAAGGGCAGGCCGACATTCCACAACTCTTGCGTCACATCCGTGGACTGCGGCAGCGTATACGAACGCGTGATGGTGCGGAAATCGGCAAAACGAATCTTGACCAGCACCGTGCGTCCGCGCAGATGATTGCAGCGCATGCGCGCCGACACTTGGCGCGTGAGATCCAAGAACCAAGCACGCAAGGCCTCAACGTCGTTAACGTCTTCGGCAAATGTGGTTTCGTGGGAAATGGATTTGGCTTTGTGATCCGGTATGACCAGGCGCTCGTCTATGCCATGCACCAACTCCCACAACGTCTGACCCCAGCTGCCGAATAACTCATGGAGTTGCGCAATGGAGCTGGCGCGCAACTCGGCAATAGTAGTGATGCCGAGTTTTTGCAAACGACCGTTGCCAATCTTACCCACGCCGCATAATTTTGAAACCGGCAAGGGATCTAAAAATGTTTGGGCGTCTTGCGGCTCGATAACCAAAAATCCATCGGGCTTGCTGACATCGCTCGCGACTTTGGCGAGAAATTTATTATGCGCCACGCCGACGGAAGCGGTGAGTTGCAATTCGTGGCGGATATCTTGCTTGATGCGCTGGCCGATGTCGGCGGCTTCGCCAAACAATCGGCGGCTGTGCGTTACATCCAAGAAAGCTTCGTCGAGCGATAACGGCTCCACCAGCGGCGTATAGCGATGGAAAATATCGCGGATGTGCTGCGCCACCTGCGCGTAATAGTTATGCCGCGGCGGCAACACAATGAGATGCGGACACAGACGCAAGGCTTGTGCGGTCGGCATGGCACTGTGAATGCCGTATTGGCGCGACGCATAATTGGCCGCCGCCACCACCCCGCGTTTCTGCGAGTTACCGCCGACTACCATGGGTTTACCGCGAAGACTGGAACGATCCCGCTCTTCAATGGAAGCGTAAAACGCATCCATGTCGATGTGCAGAATCATTTTTTGTTGCATGGGTGCGAATCGTATCACGAGAACGCAATGAAATGTATGGCTTGAAACGGAACAAGTGCAGATAATTTTCTGATTCTTAACTTCCCGCGGAGATTAATTATTGTCTCCGTCATGGAAGCGCTGGGCATTCGAAAACGGCTGTAGTGTCCGTTGGGGTTCGCTGGCGCTCACCCCAACCTACATAAATATTAATCAGCGGCGCTTGCCGCTGCCTGTGGGACTGCCGGGATGCAGCGTCTTGTGCGGGCGTTGTGCGGCGCGGGTTGGCTTGGTTTTCTTCGGCGCGAAGCGCGGCAGGCCGGTGTGCTGGGTGGCGAATTTTTTTCCAAAGCGCTGGCCTTCAGGAATCAAACCGGTGCCGGCGGGTTGATACGTCGGGATCAGCTGATGTTTGCCGGAGCCGATCAAATCCATGCGGCCCATGCGCCGTAACGCGGCGCGCAACATCGGCCAGTTATTGGCGTCGTGATAGCGCAAAAATGCTTTGTGTAAGCGACGCTGTTTTAAACCTTTGGGAATGTACACGCCTTCACTCTGCGCGGTCACTTTGCGCAGCGGATTCTTTCCCGAATGATACATGGCCGTGGCCGTGGCCATTGGCGAGGGCAAGAAGGCTTGCACCTGATCGGCGCGGAAACCGTTTTTCTTGAGCCACAAGGCCAGCTCCAACATGTCTTCGTCGGTCGTGCCCGGATGCGCGGCGATGAAATAAGGAATGAGATATTGTTCCTTGCCCGCCTCTTTCGAATATTT
>JACQBD010000071.1 GCA_016194665.1 Gammaproteobacteria bacterium | reverse complement strand
TGCATCCCTTCTCCCTCCGGGAGAAGGATAGGATGAGGGGAATATTTTGCGGTGTAAACGACGATCCCCTCACCCCAGCCCTCTCCCGGAGGGAGAGGGAGTAAGCCACGACATTTATTTTGTTAGACGCTATTAGAAAATCTCTCTGCGGCTAAAGCACAGAGAAATTTTTTTACAAAATTGTAAAAAGGAAAAGCGACATGGCCAAGAAAACATTTTTCGCTAGCAGCGTCGCCGCCGGCGGCAAAACATGTACACGCGTGTTGCTAGGGTTCGCATTAATTTTTATTCTTATAGCAGTCTATCTCATCGTGCACTTCATGCGCGACAAGCCGGTCGATTATGCCGATCCCATCGAACACTTTAAGTACGGGTCGGTCGGCAGCGAACACGAGTTCGGCATACCCTATTGGTTGTGGAAAGTACTACCGGAGTTATTCGCCGATAAATTGCCGGGCAAGGGCTATGCGTCGCTCGGATTTGTCTTCGAAGACGGCCACGATCTTCCCGTCGGTATGTCCAAGCGGCGTTATCGCGGCTTCGACGTGGTGTGGTTGAACTGCGCGTTTTGTCATACCGGCACGGTGCGCGATACGCCCGATGCCAAGCCGCGCGTGATCGTCGGTATGCCGGCGAATACTTTCGACTTTCATGCGTTCACGCGTTTCTTCATGTCGGTGGGGATGGACCCGCGCTTCACGCCGCAGCGTGTGTTGCTGGAAATGGATCGGATTGGCGCCAAGCTCAGTTGGATGGATCGCGCGCTGATGCGTTATTACATTATTTATTTTGCGCGCGAACGCATGTTGTCGCTCAAGGGCCGGTTGGCGTTTTTAGATCAGCAACCACCGTGGGGACCGGGGCGGGTGGATACTTTTAATCCGCTCAAAGCCTATTTTAATTTTCCGATGGATAAATTACCGGCGCGTGAGTTGATCGGCACCGCGGATTTTCCTTCGATCTGGAATCTGCGCCAACGCGAGGGCATGCAATTGCATTGGGACGGCAATAATACTTCTTTGGAAGAACGTAATAAGAGCGCCGCTTTGGGCGCCGGCGTGACGCCGCCGACGATTGACCGGGTGCGCATCAAGCGCATCGAAGACTGGCTGTTGGATAGCAAGCCGCCGGCTTATCCTTATCCCATCGATCAGCAGTTGGCCGCCGCCGGCAAACCTATCTATATGGAATATTGCGCCAGTTGCCACGGCGTCGATGGGCAGAACTTCAGCGGCGAGTATGTCGGCAAGGTCGAACCGATTGAAAAAATCGGCACCGATCGCCATCGTCTTGACTCGTACACGCTGGCGGTGAACGCCAATCAGAACACGCTGTATGCCGGTTATCCGTGGCGCTTTAAAAATTTCCGCAAGACCTTCGGTTACGCCAACATGCCGCTCGATGGCCTGTGGCTGCGCGCGCCGTATTTACATAACGGTTCGGTGCCGACCTTGCGTGATCTATTGGAACCCAGCGCGCAGCGGCCAAAAACATTTTATCGCGGTAACGATTTGTACGATCCAAAACACATGGGCTTTATTAGCGATGTGCCTGCGGAAAACGGACGGAATTATTTCCGCTTCGATACTACGGTAGCGGGCAATAGTAATCGCGGTCATGAAGGCGCGCGCTACGGCACCGGCCTATCTATCCAACAAAAAAATGCATTAGTCGAATATCTCAAAACTTTTTAAGCGAGGAAGGAACCCATGGCGGCGATGAAAAAAAAATCCAAGCACGGCAAATGGTGGAAAGCGTTACTCGGCGTAATCGTGGTTCTCGGTTTATGGGGCGGATTTGTCGGCTGGTACAAATTTTTTCGCGAAGAACCACAGCCGCCGTTCGAAAGCGAAGCCAAGCGTTTCATGTATGGTTCGTTAGGCGCGGAAAACGATCGCGGCTTGCCGTATTGGATTTGGCTGGTATTGCCGCGCATGTTTCCCGAATATTTGCCGGGACCCGGCGGTTACAAATCGCTCGGCATGGTATGGGAGCCGGGCGAGGAATTACCCGCGGGCTTTAGCAAAAAAACCATCGGTTTCCCGCGCGTGGCGAATAATTGCGCCGCGTGCCACACCGCCAGCGTGCGCACCGCGGAAAATGCACCGACACAGTTTTATCCCGCGGGCCCCGCGCATACATCAAACGTGCAAGCTTATTTCCGTTTTTTATTTGCGACCGCGCATGACCCAAGATTTAACGCCGACGATATCATGCGCGAGATTTCCTTGGTGTATCGCTTGCCGTGGTTCGATCGTCAGCTATATCGCTACATCATTATTCCTTTCACCAAGAAGGCGCTGCTGAAACAAGAAAAACAGTTTGCCTGGATGAACCGTCCTGGCATTCCCGATTGGGGAGTGGGGCGCGACGACCCGATGAATCTCACGAAATATTTCATGACCGAACTGCCTTACGACAACAGTACGGGCAACGCGGATTTTCCGTCCGTATGGAATTTGCAAGCGCGCGCCGGGCAATCGATGAATTGGGACGGCGCCACGCCCGCGGCGCGCTCGGTGATTATCGATTCGGCCTTGGGATTGGGCGCGCGTCCCGGCGAGCCGTTTTTGCAGCGCATGAAAGAACTGGAGGCGTGGCTGTCGACGTTAGCGCCGCCGGCGTATCCCTATCCGGTGAATAAACAACTCGCCGCCACTGGCAAACATTTCTATGCGCAGTATTGCGCCGAATGCCATGAACCGGGGCAGGCGCGCGCCGGCAAAGTGATCGCTATCGAAGAAATCGGCACCGACCGCGAACGTCTCGACACGTGGACGCAAGCCGGCGCGGACGCCGCCAACGCCAAAGTGAAAAGCATGGGCATCGATCGTATTCCCATGGTCAAAACCAATGGTTATGTCGGCGAGCCGCTCGACGGTCTGTGGCTGCGCGCGCCGTATTTGCATAACGGTTCGGTGCCGAATCTGCATGATTTATTGGAGTCGCCGGCCAAGCGCACGAAAATATTTTATCGCGGTTACGATGTGTACGATCCCAAGAATGTCGGTTTCATTACTCAAGGTGAATCAGCGCAGCGTGAAGGTTGGCGTTTCGATACTGCCGTGCGTGGTAACGGCAATCAAGGGCACTTGTACGGCACCGATCTCTCGGCGTTTAAGAAAGCCGCGTTACTGGAATATTTAAAAACGCTCTGAGGAAATATACATGCGTCGCAATTTGCTTTGGCTGCTTGTTTTAATCGTCCCAATTTTATCGGCCTGTGCGCCGCACGTTCAATATCGCACTGAAATCGCTTCCTGTAAAAACGACGCGGACGTCAAAGCCTGCGCGCAATACAGCATAGAAGAAAATGCCAAATACGCTTTGGGTGTGGTCGAGTTTGATGACCAAGGTTGGTTTTGGGATCGGCGTCAGATGTGGACGCTGATCGATCGTTTGAGCGAGGAAGCCAACCGCCAAGATTTATTAATGGTGGTGTTCGCGCACGGTTGGAAACACAACGCCTCCGCCTGCGACGGCAACATGAGTTGTTTCCGTGAAACTCTAAAGCAAGTATACGATCTCGAAACTGCCGCCGCGAATGCGCAGAAGCGCAAAGCGCGCAAAGTATTCGGCATATATCTCGGCTGGCGCGGCTTGTCCCTGGAAGGCAATGTGCTCACCAACCTGACTTTTTGGGAGCGTAAGAATACCGCGCATCAAGTCGGATCCAGCGCGGTCACGGAATTGTTGGTTCGACTTAATAGCATTCGTTATATCAAACGTAATGTGACCGCGGAGGCCAAACCGTCACCCACGCAGCTGATCATCATCGGTCACAGTTTTGGCGGCGCGGTGATTTATTCCGCGGTATCGCAGTTGCTGATCGATCGGTTTATCGATTATCGCGGCGAAGGCGCGCCGCCGGAACCGTTCGGCGATTTGGTTATTCTTATTAATCCGGCTTTTGAGGCCAAGCGCTACGAGCCCTTGCATCAAATGGCGCTGGAGCGTTCTTATTTGCCGGGGCAGATGCCGATCATGGCCATCATTACCTCACAGGGTGACGACGCCACTAAGAAAGCCTTTCCCATCGGCCGCTGGTTTTCCACTTTGTTCGATAAACATCGCGATGCCGATCAGAAGGCGGCGAATCGCACCGCGGTTGGTCACTTTGCGCGTTATCGCACGCATACCTTGAAATCACTGGATCAGAAGGCGACGCCCAAGAAGCCAGCGGACACCAATGCAACGTGTAGTTGCCCGTATCTGCAAGCCGCATCCACACTCAGCGTCGACAATTTGCAATTGCTGGCTGCGTTTCGCAAGCAATGGAATACGGGATCATTCAAGTCAGGCTGGTCGCAAAATTTCCCCGGTTCAGTATTAGCCCACGATCCTTATGAAAAAAAATCGCATCCACTCAATCCGTTTTTTGTTATATCCGTCGACAATGAAATTATTAACGGACATAACGACATTTACCGGCCGGTGTTTGTCGATTTCATGCGTTACTTCATACAGCTGTCTGTGCCAGGTCGTTCGTGAGGTTTTGACAACGTTTAAAAAATTACAACTTTGCACCGCCTCATGCAGGCTTCCTTGTTGATCATTTTAATTATAGCTGCTTGGCGAATCACCGCTAAGTCGATGATTTGCTCCTGTATTTTATTAAAAGCGAAACTTATAAAATATTTTTTTGAGCAAGCGCCGAAAGCGCGGCTATTGTTTGTGGCATCTAGTACTGTAAGGAGATATGTATGTTTAAAATCCTCGACGAATATAAACCTTATGGGCATTGGCTGTTGCGCGTCGCGTTGGCCAGCGTGTTCGTGATTCATGGCATCGGTAATTTTATGAATCTCGCCGGCTTCGCCATGGCGTTACACGTATCCTCTTTCGTGGCATTGATGCTGGTGCTGGCCGAAATCGGCGGCGGTATCTTGGTGTTGTCGGGCAGCTTGCTGGACGACATGATGACGCGTCTGGGAGCGCTGCTACTGATACCGGTTTTGCTGATGATCATGTTCATGACCCAAACAGCGGATATGAACTTCACGCTCTCGAAGGTTCATGTGGTGAGTGGCATGGAATCGCTGGTTGTCTTGTTTCTGGTGTCGGTATATGTGCTTTTGAAGGGAAATAAGACCTAACTATTTGAGTAAGTTTTAAGCCTATTTTAGTTTTATTCACTCCCGCCCCCGGCGGGAGTTTTTTTTGTTCGTCAGTATCTGTGATTTTGTATTTCGGTTATTATGTTTTCGCTTACGGATCATGCGAGAAATGGAGAAACGTTGAAAAAATTAAAACATGAAGCGGAATTGGTGAAGGCCGCAATTCTCGCCGGCATGAAATATGGCGAAGAACGCGGCGCAGTGGTGTTTGAGCCGACCGATCCGGCGAGCGAAAAAATTCTGTTTATCTATCGATTGTTGGTGCACGATAAAATCATTCAAGCCTTGCCGGAAGACCAAGTTTCGCAACAAAGCATGCGTCACAAGCTCGCCATTTGGTACGCTAAACAATTGCCCAAGGATCATCCACTTTTAAAATAATTTTTGGAGAATTATTCATGGCTATTTCGATGTATCAAGCTTCGGTGCCGGTGTTCACACGCATGTTGAACAATCTTGCCGCCATTTTGGAAAAAGGCGTGGCGCATGCCGCGGCCAAGAAAATCGATCCGGCGGTGCTGTTTAGCAGCCGCTTGTATCCGGACATGTTTCCCTTGTCACGCCAAGTGCAGATTGCCTCGGACACCGCCAAGGGCGGTGGCGCGCGTTTGGCCGGCATGGAGCCGCCTAAGTATGAAGACAATGAAACTAACTTCGCCGAGCTGATTGCGCGCGTGCACAAGACCGTCGCTTATTTGAATACGTTGAAGCCGGAACAAATCGACGGCTCGGAGCAGAAAAGCATAACGCTTAAGGTTCGTGACGAAACCTTGACCTTGCAAGGCCAAGCTTTTTTGTTGAATCGCGTATTGCCTAATTTATATTTTCACATCACCACGGCTTATGCGATTTTGCGGCACAATGGCGTTGAAGTCGGCAAGAAAGATTATTTGGGAAAATAACGCGGCACTATTAACAGCGCGCCATGACCACGCGCACCGCGCCGGACGCGTCTTCGATCATGCGTACTTCTTTGAAGGCGGGATTTTTATTTAAAAGCTTGCCCAATACCGGGCCTTGACCCAGTCCAATTTCCGATACGAACCAGCCGCCGGGACGCAAGAAGCGCGGCGCTTCTTTTACCAGGCGCATGATAATGGCGACGCCGAAAGCGCCGCCGTCGAAAGCTAGTGTCGGTTCGTGCGCCGATATTTCGTTGGGCATTTCCTTTACCTTGGCGCTGGTGATGTAAGGCGGATTGCCGCTGAGTAAATCGACGCGCGCGTGAAACTCGGGGTTGTCGAACGGCGCCAGCAAATCGCCGGCGGCAAATTGCACGCGTCCATCGAGTCGCAGATGTTGCATGTTGCGTCGCGCCAAGGCCACCGCATCTTCGCTGATGTCCGCGGCAAAAACTTGCACGCCGCGCACGTGCTGAGCCACGGCCAAGGCCACATTTCCTGAGCCTGTGCAAACATCGATCATGGTTGCTTTGCCCTGTTGCGCGACAATCTGCGATGCCAGATCAATCGCCGTGCGTGCCAATAATTCGGTTTCTTTGCGTGGCACCAAGGCCTCGGGACCGGCGAGCATTTCCATGTCGACGAAACGCTGGCGATGGGTAATGTGCGCCAGCGGTGCGCCGTTTAGCCGCTGTTTAATTAAATCACGTAATGTTTTTTCAGCGGTCTTATCCAAACTAGGCAAATCCGTGACAGCGGCCAATACCGCCGACTTCGGCGCGCCGGCGGCCGCATGCCACAGCGCGCATAAGGTAGTTTCCGGCGTCTCTTCCGGTTTATCCGGTAGCGTTTTCAAGCCACTAACCAACTGCACGAGCAGTTCTTGATACAGCGATGAATTTTTCATACCGACTCCGATTGCCGCAGGGCTTTCTTGCTGATTTTTCCAGTCGTGGTTTTTGGTAGGGCGGAACGAATGATAATTTCCTTCGGCACCATAAAATTTTCCAAGCGCGCAAGACAAGCAGCGCGAATTTCTTTTTCGGTCAAGGCCGCGCCCGTTTCCAACACCACGTAAGCGCAGACCGCTTGGCCCAGTACCTCGTCGGGAATGCCAATAACCGCCGCTTCGCGTATGCCTTTAATTCCAAATAATACATTCTCGACTTCGACGGGACTGACTTTTTCGCCGCGGGTTTTAATAATGTCATCGCTGCGGCCGACGAAATAAAGAAAGCCGTCGCTGTCCATGCGAAAGTGATCGTGCGTACACAGCACGCGTTCCCCGGGAAGCTTGCCTTCTTTCAGCATTTGCGCGCTGAGATCGGGCCGCTTCCAATAGCCCAACATGACGTGCGGACCGCGCACGTGCAAAATACCCGTTTCTCCCGGCGGCACCGCTTGTCCATCGCTGGAGAGTAAAAAAACTTCGGTGCCGGGAATGGCCTTGCCGACGGAACCCGGCTTGGCGTCAATAAGTTCAGGCTCGAGATAACACACGCGTTTGCATTCGGTCAGGCCGTACATTTTGTATATAAGAGCATTCGGAAAAATTTCGCGTAATTTTCTGACGTAATCGTCCGGCAGCGCCGCGGCGGTGTTGGTCACGCGCATTACCGTGGGAAATGACAGGGGGGTGCGCGCATGCGCCGCGAGCAGCATGGAAAAAATCGTCGGCACGCCGGGAAATACGCTGACGTAGTTGGCTTGCATGCGCTCGAAAACTTGCGCGGGATAGGTGAAGGAGCGCTCCAACACCAGGGTGGCGCCGAGCTGAATGGCCATGAGCAGTTGATATAAACCGTAATCGAAGGCCAGCGGCAAGACACACAAAATGCGATCCGTTTCCGCCAAGCGCAAATATTCAATCAAGCTGCCGGCGGCGAAGCTCATCGATTGGTGCGTCTGCATGACGCCTTTGGGGTTGCCGGTGCTGCCCGAAGTGTATATAAGCGCGGCCAAATCGAGGGCGATGGTAGGCGCCGGTGTCGATAACGGCGAGGATTTTTCCAGGGCATCGTTAAATGCTTCCAGGTTTATCTCGCTGCTGTCCGGCAATTTACCGGAGCAAATAACCGTCTGTAATTTTTTCAAGCGCACCAGCACCGGCACAAACACGCCGGCTAAATGTCCATCGGTCAATAATATTTTAGCGTCGCAATCGTCGAGAATAAATTCCAGCTTGTCCGATTTAGTTTGCGGATTGACCACCAGCATCACGCCGCCGGCCAGCAGTACCGCGTAAATCGATACCACACAGGGCCAGGTGTTATCCATGTAGATGGCGACGCGGTCGCCGCGTTTGAGGCCGCGCTGTTGCAGCGCTGTCGCTAAACGCAAAGCCTGGTTAAGAAGTTCACCATAGGTATAAGGCTTGCCTTCGACGACCACGGCCGGCTTGGCGGGCAAGCGCGCGGCGTTAACTAATAAGCCGTCATGCAACAGACGTTGAGGTCTGACTAACACCGGGGTTATGTTCCACTCTGCTTCTTTTGCACGAAACGCGCAATGTTGGCGAGTGAGTCGAGATTCTCCGGAATTAATTCTTTGTCATCGACTTTAATGCCGAATTCTTGTTCCAAGAAAAATATCATCTCCAGCACCCCGGTCGAATCGATGATGCCTTTGTCCAGTAACGAATCATCGCTCGCTAATGTCACGGGATCGCTGCTAAACAGAAGATTTTCGGCGATGTATTCCCGGACCTTTTTTTCAATCGACATTGTGACTCCATGAACGCGTTAATGAAATTTAGTACGTGTTATTTTAAAATAGAAACTGAATTTTTCCTGAGTATATTCTAAAATCTATGTTTATTTTTTTCGTATTGTAGTAGGTCAAGCGCGCCGATGCCCGCTTTCTAGGAAATTTTAAATTTTGGCGTTGAAACAAGCGTTAAAAATGTCGCGATGGGCTTTCTATTTAGGTCCTGAGCCGAGATGGACTACTTGAAATTTTCCTACAGCAATGAGCCGTTTTCTAAGCAATTTTAACGCCGCCTGTCCATGACAAAGTCACACAGGCGGTTATTAAGCATGATTATGCGTTAATCGCGTCAGTGCTTCCGGAGAAAGCAGTTCAATTTCACCGCGGCGCAATTTAATACAGCCCATGCGTTCGAATCCTTTCAGCAGACGGCTGATAACTTCGCGCGTGGTTCCCAGCGCCGCCGCCAAGTCTTGGTGTGTGACGGATATAGAAGCGGCGTTGCGTTGCCCAAAAAGCTGGCCCAGCATGCAAGCCAAACGCAAATCCAGTCCTTGAAAGGTTACTTGTTCGATCAATTGCATCATGCTATTGAGACGATGCGCGAGTGTGGAAAGAATCAAATTGCGAAAATTTTCTGAGCGAGACAGGGCGCGATAAAAATACTCCGCGGGAATACTGACTACTTTAACTTCTTCTTCGGTCACCGCCTCGGCGGAGTAATCGGTGCCAGCCAAAAGATTTTGCAGCGTTAAAATACAGATCTCCCCCGCTTGTGTGCGATACAGCGTGTGTTCACGTCCGCCTTCCGTGCTTTGATAGACGCGGATGATGCCTTGAGTCACTAATAAAAAACTTCGGCATGGATCGTTCTTGTGAATGACCACCACCTTCGCGGGCATGGTTTGTTCTTTGGCGGATTGTAGCGCGTCCAACCACGCTGGATCGGTGATACTGTTCAAGGTTGGGAATGCGGTTTCCCATCCTTTTGGGTGAATTGGCGCTTTGCTTTCGGCGTTGATATTCATGCATCAACCTCTAAATCTTTGCCTGCGTCTGAACATTCCTGAGTAAATTGATCCCGGCGTCTACTCTGTATAACTTAAATACATGTATTAAATAATTTAAAAAATTTAACCGGCCTATCAATATAACTTTTAAACGCATGTTGCCGGTGTCGGAAATTTATACCGGATTCGTCGGGTATTAATCAATGTAACATTTATCACAGACATATACACGTATGTAGCACATTTTACGCCCCATGAAATTTCCACGTGTGAGCGACGATAGCTGGTAATGCAGGCTGATTACCAAAAAGGATACGGATCGATCCACAGTAATTCTTCCAGACATATCCGGCATTTCGCTATCGATCATGCCGTTATTAAGTTTTCTTTCATTTATCACTACCGCTTGATGCCAAGCATCAACGAGATCTGCTGCGCGTTTTTTCATGCTGCGCCCTTTGTGTGCGGCGCATATTTTATTAATCGGAAAAATTCGATCTGACAGCAAAAAAATTAATAAAGGAAAAATAGCCAGAAACAAATATTCAACCACCGGTGGTCAAACTTCTAAATGAAGAGGAGAAACTATGGACGTAAAAATATGGCGGATGTTTAAGCGTAGCGAGTGGTATATCGCGGTTCTTTTACTGATGTTTTCCGGCGCGTCGTGGGCCTCCACTTATACTTTGTATATCAAGTCTGGAAATTGGGTTGTCAACGGCAGCGGCGGCGCCACTATAAAAGTTTGGGGATTCACCGATGCTCCTACGGCCGGCCCCATTGTCCCAGGTCCACTGCTTGAATCTCAAGAAGGCGAGAGTGTGACGATCACGGTTTATAACCAACATACTTTGCCGCACAATTTTGTGGTGCGTGGGATTACCACCGATCAAACGCAAATCCCCGCCGGTGGCAACAGAACATACGTGTTTACGACATCCACGGCCGGCGTTTATCTTTTCTCCGATACAATTAATTCCATCAATCGCGAGATGGGCCTGTATGGCGCATTCGTGGTGCACGCGGCCGGAGGAATTAATAAAGCATGGACCAACGGTCCGAGCTTCGATATCGAGCGGCTTTGGGTGGTATCCGATATGGACAAGTCACGTTGGAATGACATCGCCGGCGCCGGCGGCACGGTTAATACCAGCGTGTATAAACCAAATTATTTTATGATGAATGGAATGGGCGGTTTTGACGCGATGCGCGCGCCTAACACGGTTCTGCAAGGCAATGTCGGCCAAGTGGGACTGGTGCGTATCGTCAATGCCGGACAATTCGATGAGTCGCTGCATTTTCACGCCAATCATTTTCAAATAATCGATGCGGATGGTGCGCGGCTTTCAAGCTATGAACCGGGCGACACGATCAACGTGAAAGCGGGGACGACGGCTATGTTGCTGTATAAATTCTACCGCCTCGGCAATTATCCAATGCATGTGCATACCGCGCAGATGGAAACCGCCAATGGCGTCTATTTGAATGGCGCTGCCACCTTGATAGTCGGTCAGTAACGAGGAGAAAAAATGAAAGCACTATTTTCTTTAATGCAAGATACGCTGAATGCTGCGTGGGTTTCGCGCCTGCTAACATTGGCAATCGGTTTATTTTTTCTCATGGACCTCGCGCCGATGGAGGCGGTGGCGGCGATGGGCAAGATGGTCGGTGGCGGAGGGGTTGACGTGGTAAACGCCACCAGCGGCGCTACGTTAGTGGTGCAGATGGTCAATAAAACCATGAGCGACGGCAAGAACGTGCCATTTTGGGTATTTTGTGTAAGCGGTAGCAGCAATTGCCATTTGCCGGGTCCGACGCTAGAGCTCGGCGTTGGTCAAACCGCGAATTTCAACTTGAACGTAATGGGAGCGCCGCAGGAAATGCCGCCGTACCAAGGCCACACGATACATCCGCACGGCTTGGACGTGCTGCAGTCCGAAGATGGCGTGCCGGAAACCGGCGCGGCGGTGCTCGGCGATAATTATAAGTTTACGGTCGATACGCGTTATGTGGGCAGTCATATGTATCACTGCCACGTTCACACCGTGAAACATTTAGAAATGGGGATGTACGCGGCGTTTGTGGTGAAGGCCGTGGACAATCTGGGAAATTTTACCAACGTCATTAATCAAACCGGTCCGGCATTCGATTACGAATGGAATTGGGTGCTGAGCACGGTGGACCCCGCCTATCATGCCGATAACGCCGTCGGCGATTCGACTGTCTTTGCCGACTACAATCCGAAATATTTTTTGGTGAATGGCAGTGAGGGTCTCAGCAAGACTGCTCCCGCTGAAACCGTGACAGCCGCCGCGGGAAAGAAAATCGCCATCCGTCTCGTCGGAATTCATTCTGTCAACGGCACGTTTCAGATTAAAGACGCCAATGGCAGCAGTCAGTCGTTTGTCATTTACAATCGCGATGGATTTGCCTTGCCCAGTCCGCAGACTGTCACCAGTCTGGAAGTCAATCCGGGGCGCACGGTGGATGTGATGGCGACATTACCCGCCGCGAGCGGCGCTTGGTATCCGCAAATTACTTACAAATCTTTGCGTAATGCCGCGGCTTACACCAATGGAACGGTTTATACGCGGCTTAATTTCTGAAATACCGCCGATGATCTTCATCAGGTTTGCAGCGCACGTTAAACATCGCGCCAGCGGTTTACTGTGCGTTTTGATGTTGCTAACGAGTTCGGCGTTCGCTGAAATGGAATCGGATAAACCGACCGACCCGTTTGATTACAGCTATTGCGGCGGTAAGCCCATGTACCCGGTGATTGGTTATAACTTCGCCACCGCTTGCGGTCCACGCAATCAGATTGCGCTGGGGCGCCGTGGCTTGCTGATGTGGTTGTTTCCGGACAAGGACGGAAAAACGATATGGCATCGAGGTTCGCGCAGTTTATCCGAGACCGAGCTAAAACATTTAATGTTGCTGGCCGAAGTCACACAGTTTTCGGATGCGACAGTCAAAAGCCAAGGCCCGGTACTGTACGACATGGGCATCGATTTTTCCGGCCGCCCTTACATGCGCTTGCATGCTGCGTTCACGGACGCCTACACACCGGCTAATGAATTATTTCGCGCACTATTAAGTTTGGTCCCCGACACAGCCTTGTTGCCGGATTGCGATAAGAGTACGGAAGATTTTAGTCCGACGCTGAACCCCAATAAACGTTTGACGCATACATCGGGATTGCCGGAAGAACATGCTGCTGTCGTTCACTAAATTTTTTCTAATTTTGATCGCCGTGTTTTGCGTGAGCGATCTGCTAATGGCGAGCGCATCCTCTCCGACATTTAACGGCCTGCGTATCGAGCCGCCCAAAATAATTCATCAAAGTACTTTGCTTAACGGTCTGGGACAAGCGACGGGATTTCCGCTCAACAGCGGAAAGTGGCAACTCGTGGTTTTCGGCTACACAAATTGTCCCGATGTGTGTCCTCTGTCGCTGCAAAAAACCGCGAGCTTGCTCAAAATGCTAAACACCGACAGCGAGCGGCTGCAGATAATATTTATCAGCATCGACAGTTCGCGCGACAGTCCGCAAGCCATGAATGTGTTTACCGCCAAATTCGATAAGCGCATTATCGGTTTGACGGGGGACCCCGAAGCTTTGCAGACGCTTGAAAACGAATTTAATGTGCTGACCCGTCGTTTCCAAGGGAAGACGGCTTTAGCGTATACCCTAGAACATTCGTCGTTTATGTATTTGCTCGATTCGCAAGGAAGAATACGCATGTTATATCCTATTGCCACAGCCACTGGTGGCATCGTCCAAGATCTGCATATCTTATGGCAGGTTAGTGAGCAGGCTAATTAATTATTCGGAATACGGCGGGTTATTTAAAATCGGCGATAAAAAAATAACCTGCGGCATATTTTCCCAGAGCCAGGCGTCTCTTTTAAAATTTCTGGAATGGCTACCTGATTAACCTATTCCTGCCTGATTTTTAAGCAACGTCAAAATGCTGTTTTTACAGGTGCGGATGGCGGTAATGTGCACCAGCTTAAAAGCACACTATCGTTGTAGCGAAAATTGAATCGGGCGAGCGCGCCATATAATTTCTAAATATTTTTTATCTTTGTTTAGCTTCGTCACTCCATTGTTAAATAAACCTTATGTAAATGAAATTATTTTAATGACTGCCGCGTCATACTCAATAGAATGAGCAAGGCATGAATTTTGCTCATGCACTGGTTCGAACTGTAGTTCCATAAAAATATCCACCCCAACCGGGCAAGGAGGAGCGTATGCGATTCACACCGATCATTCGATCGGCCATCACTATGGCTGTCATTTTAAATGCTGTTCCCACTTTCGCGCAGGAATTTATTCGTTACGGTAGCGCCAACACTTACAACAGCAGCAGCGCTCGCGCTGCTTTCCCGCAAGCTTGGGGACAATACGGATCGAACCAGCAGCACAATCCAGTTTTTACCGTCCCCAGCGGCGCACCTACATTTTTAACCAGCGGCATCAGCACCGTAGCGCCGTTGACGGGCGATGAAATGCGGCGTGTCGATGTCGCGGCCAAATATTATCCAGCAGACGGACGCATGGCCTGGGCCACGACCGCCGCGCAATGGGTGGGTAACGTCGTGGGCGTTTCCATGGCGCAGGGAATTATTTTTGCCACCACCAGCCGGCGTGAAGTCTACGCTCTCGATGCCCAGTCGGGGCTGGCGATTTGGCGCAAGGAACTTGTCGGCGTCGCCGGCATGGGCCAACCCTTGGCGCTGACCCTGGGCGGCAAATTGCGCATTATCGTGACCGCGGGCGACGCCGACTTCAACGGCAATAACGTCATTCGCGCGGCGCAATTGAATGAGCACGATCGCGGCGCGGAATTTACCGCGGTGTATTGTTTGGACGCCTTGACCGGTTCGCAGGTGTGGCGTTTCGACACGAAAGGAAACGTGCGGCCGACTCCGCTTTTCATAAATGGTTATCTGTATGTCGTCAGCGGCGACGGTTTTCTGTATGTATTAGATGCGACCACCGGCGCACAGGTCTCTTCGTTTGCTAACCCAGGCGAGGGCCAAGTGGGTTTGTCCAGTCCGAATTGGTATAACACCACCGATGGACGCACGCTGATTTATTATGGCACGCTAAGCCCGCGCAATATTCTCGCGGTCGATGTCACCAATCCGGCGGCGCCAGTTTTAGCGTGGACTTATTCGCCGCCCGGTGCAGCGTCCAACGCCCCCGGCGATGTGTCGGTCGCGGTGGATCCGGCGACCGGTTTATTGACGACCAGCATCTTCACTAACGTCGGCACCAGCGCCGCGCCGATTTTTGACGAACGCGTTGTCGCATTGAACGCCACCACGGGACAAGTAGTGTGGAGCGTTTTCAGCGGACAAGGTCCGACAATGGACGGCTTTAAATCGGCCAACCCGATGATTAGCAATGGCGTGGTATATACGGGCAACCCGCTGAATGCCACCGTGCAAGCGTTTGATCTTTTGACGGGCACTTTATTGTGGTCGACACCAATTCCTTCCACCGATCCCGATCGACGCAATGCCCCGCGCGCCGCCCCGACTTTGGTGGATGGCAAATTAATTTTTCCCGTGGCGCAGCATATTTATACTTTCGATGCCGCGACCGGTGCGTTGTTAAACGATTATTACTTGCCGGTTTCCTACGTGGCCTACGGTCTCAATCAACCCGTGGTGATCGGAAATATCGCTTACATATCTTCTGTGTCAGGTTATGTGTATGCCTATCCGGTCAGTACCATCACCACGCAAGCCGCACCGTCGCCGGGCGTAGCGCCGCCATTGCCGCTTAAGACCGCGGAATATTACAACTCAGGCAATGCCCCGAGCAGTAGCTCAAATTTCCCCAGCACTTGGTTGTCGTATGCCGGCGGTCCCGGTCACAACAGCTATCTCTCTTCGGGTCCGAGTCTCAGTTCTAAGTGGAGTTCATCGTTATTATTTGCGCTGTCTTTGTCGGGGACCGCGCAGGATGAAGCGCTCTTTGGCAAGGAAATCGCTTCGCAGATGACGCATTTCAGTTTCGGCGTGGGCAGTGGCGTCTCGCCGGTGAAAGGCATACTTTATAGTAGCGCCGGCAATCGTACAGTGACCGCGCACAACGCCACCAACGGCAAATTGATTTGGCGTTTCCGCACTAACAATCACAATTTCGGCCAACCGCTGGTGACCTCGAACGCTGTGATCGTGGCAGGCGGCAACGTTGCGCTGAATCTTGGTCAATACACCAACTTCACCAAAAGGTCGTCGCAAACGCGCGTGGGCACGGGCTATATGTACATCCACGCACTCGATCCCAAAAACGGCAACGAGAAGTGGAGTTTCTATTCCGGTCAGGGAACGATGTCCATGACGCCGCTTTATTACAACGGCAATTTGTATTGGGTCGATGGGCAAAGCCAGATGTGGGCGATCAGCGCCAGCACCGGCCAGCCGGTTGCGCCTTTCATGGACGTGAATGGATTTCCGCTGCTTAATCTCGGCGGTGGATTTAACAGCACTTCATCGGCGAATCTTTATACCGATACCGCCGGACGTAAGCTGATGGTGGTGGGTATGGCGATGCCGAATCGCATGGTCGCGGTGGATCTCGCTACCGCCACCGTCGCGTGGACCCAGCCGCTTTCGGCGTTTGCAGTCAACCTCGTGGGATTTGCCGCGGCTTCGCCCGCGGTCGATCAAACGAATGGCTTGATCGTTAGCAGCGCCGTCATTAATGTCGATAACCTGCTTAACACTGCGCAAGTGTTGGTTTTCGCGTTAAATGGCACGACCGGCGATTTAGTTTGGAGCCAATCGATGGATGTCGGCTCAGTGCCGAGCGGTTTCGTTTCGCCGACGCCGATGGTCACCAACAACAAAGTTTACATCAGCAATCCGACGGCGAATCAGGTAGTCGTGCTCGATGCGCTGACAGGCGCTGTCACATGGAAGACAACGGTGGCTGCCGTCGGCGGCAATTATTCTTGGGCGCCGCCGACGTTGGTCGGCACGAGCAAGCTTATTGTTCCGGTGGGCGGTAACTTGTTGACCTTCGATGCTACTACCGGCGCTTTGCTTAAGACATATGCCATCGGCGGCGGACATACCTTTAATCATGTCACGGTGATCGGCAAGACGGTATATGTCGGTAACTCTTTCGGTTGGGTTTTGGGAATCCCCTTAAGTAATGTGACGGGGTAATCTGTATAGTTGAAAATGACGGCAAGCACGTTCCAGCGTGTTTGCCGTCAAACTGTATTATTTTCCTTTCCTGAAATTTTTCACATATCGCAAACGTGCTCACTTCGTCAATGAATTAGCTCCGTCATTTGTGTCGCTGACCTATAATCGTGTTTTGCATTAACCGACGATAATTTCAATGTCGTGGGTACATGGTTATATTTTTCCTGTCGATCGGTTAAGACTTACCGCAAAAAAATTACTGCTCATGAGATGTCAGTAGCGCAAGGACTTAAGTGATCACATCGAGAATTCGTTGCCGCTGAATTACCGGCGATGTTTGCGGGCGCTTTAATCGGTTTGATGACGTAAACCAACCATGCTCCTGTGCTGGATGGTTTTGATGGCCCTTAAGACATGTAAAAAAATTAGCTAGAGTGACCGCTGCGCGTTAGAAAGTGTCGGCATCGCTAAGCGATTCAGTCCCGCGACGCCAATGACTAACCCTCATAACAATGAGATGACTGTTTTCTGTTCTGCTGGAAATTCAAAATAACCGGGGACGCAAGAATCTGCGTTAAAGCAAAGCCTTCAATTCACAGGGGCGGTTCCCGAAGCTGCGGGAGGGGGCGTGCTGCAACCGCCATCCAGGCCGGTTTTTTGCCAGCCCATTTTTTCACAGCGATACTGTGTTTTGTACATGCAAGTCAAAGTTCCTTCGTTATATCTCTCACAGCCGTATTCGCACGTTATTTCGACATCTTCTTCGCCAGGAGCGGGTACAACAGTTGCTGGGGTTGAATTTACGGGAATAGCAATAGCGCTTTCAGCCGCTGACACCGTCGTGCTAATAACTGCGGCGATAGCAAAACAGCAGATGCGAGTGAAAGGGGTATTAACAGTGAAAGAGGCCATGTAATACCTTTTGTCTAATGATGGAACAAATTAATTCTGGTAACTTCTCTTGAAACCATGCAGTTTAAAAAAAACCGCCGCAGAACCAAAGCATTCTGCGGCGGGAGTACGGCTAATTTTTTATTGTTAAGTCTTCCTAAAACTCAACTTCCACACAGCTTGGAAACACTGGACGTGGGGTGATAGCCAAGTAGGCTTTTTGAAGTTGGTCTTGTTCTAAGAGCATGCCCGAGCCTGCTGAGGTTGACGATGGTAGCGATCCCCATGGGCCGTACTTCGATTGAATGGTGGTGTATTTTTCCGGATAAGCTACGTTACCGCTGCGCTTGCCGTTGCTGGGGTTGATGCGCGGGTAATTATACGGATAACCGGCGTCCACCGCTTTGAGCAGCCAGTTGGGCATGCAATCGGCGGGGCGGTAGGTCTGCCACCACCAGTCTTGCAGATAAGCCGGAAACTGCGGACGGCTATTCGAAGTCACATAGGCCATGGCGTCCCAAGCGTCGGCATTGCTGAGCATATGCGTGGTATCGGAAGCGTTGGCCCAACCGTAGGGCATGTTGCCTTTAACGAATCCCACGGCGGTGCGCAGACGATACATGCCAGCGCCATCGTTGAAGCTGTATTGTCCCCAGACCGCTGGATAGATATATTTCTGAGCCGTTTCGTCCCAAACACCTTCACCGGTGAAACCGTGGCACGCGGCGCATTGGTCTTCATATACTGTCTTGCCGCGTACTGGGTCTACTGCAATCTGGGCGCCGGCAGAGTTAACGCGGGCGCTGACGCTTACGTTGCCTGCGCCATGTGTAGCCAGCTTGTTCCAGTCGCCCACACCGTTAGTGTCGAACACCTTGATGCCGCTCGAAAGCCATTCCATGTATGCAATCATGGAAAGCAGCTCATCGCTGTCATCCGGCAATTGAATGCCATTCATGGAGCGCATGGTGCAATCGTGGATGCGGTTTTTCATGTCGAGGTAGCGATTGCTGCGTCCCGACCATTGTCCGATTTTACCGTCGGCGTTGGTGATGCCGTATTTTACAAACACCGCCGCCCAAGGTTGTCCATAGGCCGCGCGGCCGCTTTCGATATGGCAGTTACTGCAGGATAAGCGGCTGGTCACGTACGAACCACCAGGCAAGCCGCTGTTGGGGCCGAGCATCTTATAAGTTTCTTCGAGGATTTGCTTACCTTTAAGAATCTTTCGGCCCTGTTCAGTACCGCCGTTAACGGTTGCCAAATCTGGCGCAACGTAGAGCAAGGTGCCGGTTGAATCTCTCCACCATTCCGCCGTATTGGTAGTAACGGAATGGGCCGCTTGCGCCGTCCCGATAGCGCCGAAAGTTAAGACAATAAATGCATTAATGAAATGTCTCATGGCTTGAGTACCCTTTTCTTTAACAAACCGTGTTGAGTTGTTCACACCAATCCTTATTTGATCAAGATTTCTCATGGTGCGGCCCAGGCCTTGGTCGCCATGACATAGGGATCGGCCATTCCCGTGTTCAACCAGGCATCCAACAAATTGGCGCCTTCATTCGCCAAGAACGCGTTGGTTTTCTTGTTAGCCAGATAGAGGAACTGAATGTATTCCCAGCTCGTCGGTTGATACATGAGGTTGATCGTTGCCGTTTTCGCGCCAGTGGGCGGTTTGAGAGCAACCGAATCAAAGTACTGGTAGGTGCCCGTGGAAGAGGGGCAACCGTATTGGCAGAAGGGAACCGGCAGAGCATTGCGCTTCATTGCTTCCATGTATTTCATCCCATAAGGCGGGATACGGTTGTCCTTAGCGATCCAGTTATTCAAGATGAAATGGAACGACTCTTGTTGATAACCGATCGGCTTACTCGCCAATTGCTGCAAGGTCATGGTGACTGCACCGGTCACGCGATCGAAGCTTACCGGTGTGGTGCCCACGAGACCAAAGCCCATCAATTGAGTTGCCCACTTCTGGGTCATGGCGCCGTGTATCTCGTAAATTTTGGTGTTGGTGCCGGTGAGATCCAAAATGGTATTGACTTGACGTTGAACGCCGTCGATGGTCACGGTAAGTGGACCGTATTTTCCGTCTTCGCGCAGCAAAGCGCCGGTGGAGTTATACCACTTGATGTTAAGCCACATGCGTCGGCCTTCTGGATAACCGGAGATGAGTTTGTGACCGGTTAGGTTCACCACCTTGAGTGTGTTGCCGCTCAAGGATAATGACGCCGCCTGAGTCAGATTAGACTTGGCGCGCACAATGCCTGCATCGAGAGAAGCGACCTGCTCCGTTGTTAAGTCACCGCCGAGACGCAGTGTCTTTCGGCCGGCGGCATCCATGTACTTGATGGCTTCCGGCATCCAGTAGTTACCGCCGGTCAGATCATGCAGCGCCAGGTCTTTGCGGGTTTTGGGGTTATTGTGAATGGTGCTGCTGGCTTGTCCCGCCACCGGCGACATATGACAGGTTTGACAGATGTAATAACGTGTCGTGCCGTCTTCGTAGTTGCCACCCGGACTGCCCGCGGCAATGGCCTTGTCATAAGCAAGCTTGACCGCTCCCGTCTTCAGATCAGCTGGCAGATTGTTGTAATTTGCCATGGAAGTGGTTGGCCACAAGCTGGATTTGAATTCGCTGTAGGTGCGTTCCACGACGCCATATTGATATGGGAAGTTGTTGAACGCGGCTTTGCCATCCACCGGTGAACCTAATACACCGCTGAATTTTCCGCGCATTAAAGGAAACTGCGCGCCGTTGTTATGCGCCAAATCGCCGGTTACCGGGTTGGAAACGTCGTGGCAGGTGCCGCAGAAATCCGGTGAACGATGATATTTGGATTTTAACGATGGATGTTTGGTCAGGGAGTCGAGAGCACCCGTACCGCCGGCATAAGGACCCAGCTTGTCATTTCCGGGCCACATTACGTATTGGGCGGCACCGTAATATCCGACAGCCGGATTGCCTTCGTTATTGGCGATGAAGGGGGGATTCTGCACACCCTTATTTTCGGAACCGTCCGGATTGGTCATGCGGTGACAGGTATCGCACTCGATACCGTTGACATCGCGTGAAGTCATGGCTGAACCGTCAGTCGGTACCGAGCGGCCCGCGAGCCAGCCGTTGGACATATGGCAGCGCAGACACATATCGCCGCCACCGTTGAAATCTTGTTCCGCTACCGCCAACGTGGCCCAGAAAATGGGGTCACGCGCGGCATGCGACATCATGCTGCCTTGCCAGTTATGTCCCGGTTCGACCGCGGTATTATAATTTTTGCCGTGGCAAAACGAACATTGTTTCGTCGGGTCCAATGCCAGGCGACTTTCTTTGGGGCTTCCTGGGGTTATGGGACTGAAGATTTGTTCCGGTTGAGTTCCGGGCATCTGAACTTCAGTGGGAACAGTGGTCGCTGCTTGTGAAACGATACAGACGAGTCCAAATATGAAAGATATAAACAGCCTCATGGAGAGCACTCCTCCTAGCAATGGGTTAGTTATTTTCTAAAAAATCTGTGAATCTTTTGAATGAATTTATAGTCAGACGTTTATTCATTCATTATCTTGTGGCACAACAACAACGTCTACCCAAGATCTTTTGACGTTGTGCCGGCCGTATTAGAGCAATACTTGTGCCAGTAAAAGTATGGATAAAAAAGCTTACGCTGCATTCACAATAAACATTCAGTTCAACAAGTTATTTTTTATTTCATTAAGTATAAAATGTTTTTCTTATATAGATAATGTTATATCGGGCGGCAACGTCACCTGATTCGGTAAAACTAACCTTAAAATTTATTTTTCTGCCGGCTTAGAAATTGAATGAAGACGAGATGTTTTCAAACAATTCCGCTAAAAAATAAAAAGGGCGCTATCGTAACGATAGCGCCCTTTTTTAAATCGACTAATTTTTACTTTGCGCCTTGCAGCGGTTGAATTACCGAAAATCCGTATTGCGGAGAAGGCAGAGGCTTCAGCAAAGAAATACGGTTCAAGGTCGGGTTCGCGGTTTGACCTGGTAATGATTGCAGGTAACGCACGACCACTTCGGTTGCATCCAAGGTTTGACCGTTGCTGTCCTTGAGCAGGGTAATGTTGCCGGCGGGGATGGCGTTGATCATGGCCGGATCGGTGGCATACCAATACGACGCATAGCTATAGCTTCCCGTTAGGTTGAGCGGCACGCCATCGATGCGGATGTTGGAGGCGCGGCTGCCTTGAGTCAGGTAAGGATCGAGATCCATGGTGACGCCGCTGTAATTAAAGAGCCAGCCGCCGGTCCAATTTTTCACCACCGGATCGAGCGAACCGTTAGCGGCGGCTTCAATCTGGTTTTTCAGCTGCTGACCGGTGATGTTGCCGATGGCGATCTGCGGACCAATAGGAATGAAGTGATACAAGTCTTCCATCCGGATCGCGCCCGCCGGCACATGCGTGCCATAACGGAATCCGCGAATCGCACCGATGTTAGCGCCGGTTTGCGCGCGGAAAGCATCGGTCAAGAAATCGTGCGACGAACCTTCAATGACTCCGGGCATGGTTTCATGCGAAAAGTTGGAGCGGTGCAAAGCCGTGGAGGTGTAGCCGACGATGGTATTGATCGGCCGTTGCAACAAACTGCCATTGAAAGGGTTGGGATACTGAGTAAAGAAAGGGCCGCTGACGAAGGTTCGGCGCACTTGTAAAATTTTAGCGGCTACCGTGGTATCGGGTGTGATCGTGTCATTGACGTTGATAGGCGTCCAAACATAGCTGGACATGGCGCGATTACGCACGGTGACTTTTAACTGCCCCATCATGGTGCCGTCTTGACCTTCTTCAACGATCAACGTGCCGGTGCTGGTAACCACCGCGTTCTGCGTTTCTTCATGCATGTCGGAAGACAAAATAACATTAATGCCCGGATTGGCTTCGGCGAGACGAATATTATTCGCCAATCCCAACTCGGAAATCATGACGATCAGGTCTACGCCTTCCACGTTGCGCAGCGTGTTCATCACTTCCACCACTTCAGCGTCACCCTTGGTGAATTTAAAGCCTTTGGTGACAGCCGAACCCACTACCGTGGGTCCACGGTCGGTGGTGAAACCCATCACGCCTACTTTGACCTTGCCAATCGTTTTCACGAAGTAGGGCGGCAGCACGCGCTGGCCGGCTTTATCGGGATAAGGAGTGGTCGGATCTTCCGCAAGCGTGCTGTAGTAGAGATTCGCCGCTACCGCGTTCCACGGTGCTTTAGCGGTCGCGCCCGCGAACAATTCGAGAAAACGCTGCGTACCGTAAACGAATTCCCAATTGCCCGGGGCAAAACCTTGAATGCCGAATTGACTCAAATTAAGCACGTCGAGAATCGCTTGTCCGCGCGTATATAAAACTTCCGCCGAGCCTTGAATCGTATCGCCGGTGTGTAACAGAAGCGTATTGGAATTGGCGGCACGGATGGCTTTGATTTTAGCCGCCACACGCGCCAAGCCGCCTTCCATTCTGCCGCTGTTGTCGCTGCGCACATTCGGGCGCGGAACGAGGTGACCGTGAAAATCGCCGGTATGGATTAACGTGACGGTGCCGTCACCGGCGTGCGTGGAAGGAATTATCGCCAGCGACGCGATAACCGCCATTGCCGAGGCGGCAAAAGTCATTTTTCTCATTATTTAATCTCCAGTGGTTTTTTAGACAACGTATGTAGACGGCGTATGTGATGTTCTCATTCCGTTTTTTATTTCAATTTAATTTGATATAGCTGTTGTTAACTCAGCGGATCCCAAAGCAAACGCCATGCCGGCGATGACGGTAGCCAGATACAAAAATAATTTTCCGCCTGCACACAATGAGTTAATTCTTTTATTTAGAAATTTAAGGCAGATCAGCGACGCCCGTTTTTGGCAAGATTCAGGTGGCCGTTGTGCCTGAAAAATAAAATACTGCCCGAAGAAATTTAATTTAAATGTGATGCGAAAACGCGTGCACTATGCGCCGGCTGCAAAATATTCTATGCAGTGCTGCGAGAATATGTACAGAAAATGTCTTGCGAAGCTTGAATAAAAAAGGGGCTCTGTCATACGACAGAGCCCCGATAAATTAACGTCCAAATTTTTTTATTCTGAAACTATTTTACTGTACACCTTGCAAAGGCTGGATCACCGGGAATCCATAAGGCGAGGTCGGCAATGGTTTCAGCAGCTTGATGCGATTCAAAACCGGATTCGCGTAGTTGTTAGGCAAGGACGCCAGATAGTTCACGACAATTTCCGTGGTATCCAGGGCGTTGCCAGAAGCATCCACGAGCGGCGTGATGACGCCGGCCGCGCAAGCACCGCAATTGTTGATTGTGCCCGGATCGTCCGCGTACCAATAGCCGGCCACCGTCAATTGTTTCTGGGTAGTGGCGTTGATTTGGCCGCGCAGCTGACCGGTCGGATTGGTGGTGGTATGAATGTTCAAGTAAGTATTGCCGTTCAACAAATCCACTTCGTTTGCCGCCGGCATAGTTCCGGTTACCGTCATGGAAATATTGCCCGTGCCAGCCACCCAACCGCTGGAAGGCAAGGCGACGATGATTGGACCGGATACACCGCAAGCGCCTAAGTGGATGTGCATGCCGGTGATGTTGGCGGCAGGAATGCCGGTGACGGTCACTTTCATCGTGAAGGTCTTGGAGGCTTTGTCGTAAGTGGCAGCGGAGATCGTGCCGGTCGCAGTGGTAACCACAGGGGGAACCTGCATGTCGCCATTAACAACGGCGGTGCTTAGATTGGCGCCGGGTTCTGTTGCGCTGGGACTGATTGGTACGCCATTAAGCTTGATGTTTGATCCACGGCAACCCCATTTTTGCGAGGCGTCTAAGTCGAAGGTCAAGCCGCTGTAAGCGAACATCCAACCACCGCGCCAATTCTGCGCGTTTGGATCGAACACCGAACGGGTGGAGTTTTCCACTTGATCCTTGATCTGCCACGTATCCACCGGACCGGCCTTAGCGATACGCGCGGCGATCGGCATGTAGTGGTAGAGGTCTTCCATTCGGATCGGCTTGCCAGCGGGCACGTGCGTGCCGTAACGGAAACCGCGCACGGTCGCGAGATCGCTACCGGCGGCCCAACGGAACGCATCGGCCATCAGGTCGTGCGATGAACCTTCCACAGCGGCCGGCAAATTCTCAGTCGAGAAATTAGAACGATGCAGATTGATGCCGGCGGTGCCCACGACGGTGTTGATAGGACGCAACAACTTGGCGGTGTTACCACCAATGGTGACGACTTGATTGGGAACATAACCCGGGCCGCTAAGGAAAGGTTTGCGCGCCATGGCGACTTTAGCCACGACCGTCAGGTCGGGTGCGATCTGAGTGTTGATCACGTGCTGGGTCCATTTGTAAGAGTAGATTTTTTTGCCCACGATCTTGAGCGCCAACTCACCTAAGGCGGTGCCGTCTTGGCCTTCTTCCACGAGCAACGTGCCGACGCTGTTGACGATGGCCTTGGCGGTTTCTTCATGCATATCCGCATTTAAAACCACGTCCACACCCGGATAGGTCTCGGTCATTTTAATGGTCTTGCCGAGTTCGAGTTCCGAGATCATGACGAGCAGATCGACGCCGGCGGTGTTACGCAGATAGGTAATGAAGCAAGGCAGTTCTGCTTGACCGCTGGTGAAAGTAAAACCGGCGGTGGCTTTGAGACCGATAGCGGGAATACCGCGTTCGGTGGTCATGCCCAAGATTCCGACTTTAACGTTGCCGGCGGTTACGATACGAAAAGGCGGCAGGATACGTTTACCAACGGTGCTGGGGCAAACAGCGCCAGCTACTTCGGGCGTGGTGGAATCGTACAAATTGGCTGCGAGCGCATTCCAAGGTGCGAGCGGTGCAACGCCATTTACCGGGTCACCCACAAAAACTTGGTTAAACCGGGTTTTACCGTATACATAATCCCAATTTCCCGGGGCATGTGCATCGATCTTGAACAAATTCAATACATCGATAATGGCTTGACCCTGGGTGAACATGGTTTCCGCCGAACCTTGCAGTGTATCGCCGGTGTTGATTAATAACGTTGGAATCTTGTTTTTGGCGGCGGTGTCGCGGATGGATTTAATCTTGGTGTACATATGCGCCAATCCGCCTTCCGGATAGCCTGAGCTGTCGCTGCGTACATTTGGGCGCGGGACCATATGACCATGCAAATCACCGGTGTGTATCAATGTGACGCTGCCATCGCCGGCTGAAGCAGGCATGGTCGACCATGCACTGACGGCCAACACCATGGCTCCTAGTAGAGTTAATTTTTTCATGTAGTAATCCTTTAATTAATTAAAAGTAAATTTCTAAAAAAAAGACGTTGCTGTATGGGTATTATTTTTAAGACACAGCAATGCGCTCAGCACTACAGCAAACGCTGTGCCGTCTTTTATGATTAAATAACTAAAGTAAGAAATAATAAATATTATTATTAAATGAATAGCTTGCAGCGTGATTAATTTGACAAAATTTTTTTAAAAAATATTTAAGGGGAGTTTTGGGCAGGCGGTATTGCCCGAATCGACTGGTGATGCCCGATTTAAATAAAAAAATTATCGGTTTAATAAAATTCCGCTTAAGACCGCTCGGCAAAATTATGTTCGGCGATTTCTTCCGTCTGTTTAAAATCGCGTTTATCGAGATCGTATTCCTGCATTTTGCGGTAAAAAGTTTTGGTATCGATGCCGCAATATTCGGCGCATTGGCCGATGTTGCCCTTATGACGGCGCAAGCAATTAGTAAGGTAAGCTTTTTCGTACTCGGAGATAATTTGTTGCCGACCTTCTTTGAAGGGAACATCGGTGGCGAAGGGTCGCGACGGCGTACTAGGCGCGCGCGCCGCGCGTTGCGGCAATTCCACCGCGGTAATTTTATCGCCGGCGGCCATGACCGCGGCGCGTTCGATGACATTGGCTAGCTCGCGCACGTTACCCGGCCAGTCGTATTCCATTAACGCATTCATGGCCTGGCGGTCGATGCCGCGGAGTTTGCGATTGTTTTTCTCGCAGAACGTGCGAATAAAATGTTCGGCGATCAGCGGCAGATCTTCCATGCGTTCGCGCAACGCCGGCAAATGTATGCGTACGACGTTTAATCGATAATACAAGTCCGAACGAAACGCGCCTTCGGCAATAGCCTGTTCCAGATTCTTATTGGTCGTGGCCAAGATGCGTACATTGACGGGAATGGTTTCGTTACCGCCGACACGCTGAATTTCTTTTTCCTGCAGTACGCGCAGTAATTTAAGCTGCATAGCGAAAGAAATATCGCCGATTTCATCTAATAAAAGTGTGCCACCCGAGGCGTATTCGAATTTTCCGCGCCGTGCCTGCACCGCGCCGGAGAAAGCACCGCGCTCGTGGCCGAACAGTTCGCTTTCGAGCAAGGTTTCGGTGAGTGCGCCGCAGTTGATGCGCACGAAACGCTGATCGCTGCGGTTACTATTATGGTGGATCGCGTGCGCCACCAATTCTTTGCCGGTGCCGGTTTCGCCGGTAATCAGCACCGTGGTATCGAGATCGGCGAGGTTGCGCACCATCTCGAAAATCTCGGTCATGCGCGGGCTTTTACTGACTATACGGTCGAAACGGTATAAATCGCCGACGCGCTCGCGCAATGTGCGCACTTCCTCGACCAGCTCTTGATGTTCCAGTACGCGCCGCACGACCAGCAGCAATTCCTCGGGCGTGAACGGTTTTTGAATGAAATCGCTGGCGCCGTTGCGCATGGTTTCCACCGCCGTATCGACAGTGCCGAATGCCGTGACGATGACGACAGGGAGGCGCGGCTGCAGGGCATGAATGCCTTGCAGCAATTCCATGCCCGACATTTCCGGCATGAGTTGATCGGTGATGACCAGGCCAAAGCTGCCGGCTCCCAGGCGCTCCAGCGCTTGAGTGCCGGAGGCCGCGGTTTCCACCGCAAAACCCGCGGCTTCAAGCGCGCCGCGGCAAAGATCGCGATGCGCGCTTTGATCGTCGACCACCAGAATGCTGAGATTATTCATGGGACAGCTGCCTCCGGAAAGGTGAGTGTAAAGGTCGCGCCTTGACCTTGAATGCTCGCGGCGTTAATGGATCCACCGTGAGCTTCGATGATACGACAAGCGATCGCCAATCCCAATCCCGTGCCGCCGGGTTTGGTGGTAAAAAACGGCCGGAAGATATTCGGTAAATCGTTGGCGCGAATACCCACGCCGCTGTCGCTCACGATCACGCTGACTTGCCGCTGCGCCGGCCCGCGCGCGGTGCTGATGCGCAATGTTCCGCCTTGCGGCATCGCTTGCAAGGCATTTTTGAATACATTACCGAAAGCTTGTTCCATTTTAAAGATATCGATTTGCACCGGCGGCACCTGCGAGTCGAATGCCAGCTCGACGCGATGCTTGCCATTTAAATTTCCCGTCACCGATGAGCGCAACAAATCGCTCAAGGCGATATTTAAATCCACACGCGTGGTATGCAGGGCGAGTGTTTTACTGTAATCCAACAAATCCGACACCATATTATCCATTTCGGTGATGGCGCGCGTCAGATCGTGATGCGTTTGACACACGGCGGCGGTATCGGAATTGGGACGCAGCGCGTTAGCGCTCATCAGCATCTGCCCGAGCGAATTGCGGATTTGATGCGCGATCCAGGCTGAGACTTGGCCCACCGACGCCATTTTTTCCGCGTGAATCAGTTCGCGGCGCATGGCTTTGGCGTGCGTGACGTCGCGGCCGATGCAAACGGTGCCGATCAGTTTGCCTTCATTGTCGTGCAGCGGCGACAGCGTTAGTTCCACATCGATCATCTCGCCGTTTTTACGGCGCAAGCGCGTTTCGACGTTGCGCACGGTTTCCTCGGTTTTGACGATTTCATAGAGACGATCGCGTTCTTCCGAATCGCCGTACAAAGCGCCGGAATTTTTGCCTACCACTTCATCGCGCCGATAACCAAGCTTATGTTCGGCGGCAGCGTTGAATTCCACCACCGATCCATCGAGCCCGGTGGTGGCGATCATGTCCGCCGAATTATCCAGAATGCTCGCGAGATAATCGCGCGTTTCTTTATAGGCCTGGCGTTGTTCCTCGATTTTGCAAACGTAATTCTGTAAATCGGCAGCCATGTTATTGAAACCACGCGCCAGCCAACCGATCTCATCCTCGCCGTCGACGTGCGCACGTACGCCCAGATCGCCGGACTGCACCCGCGCCATTGTCTCACCCAGCGCTCGGATAGGCTGGGCAACTAGCCGACGCAGCGCCCATTCGCTGAGGAGGATTAATATAATCAGAGCGATCAATATTTCTCCGCCGGTAAATACGGCGATTTGACGCAGCTCGGTTTTTAGATGCGCCTTGAGATCTGCGAGATTGTGCGCGATTTTGGCTTGTGACAAACCCACTTCGACGCTACCCAAGCTTTTTCCGTTGTGCGAAATAGGCCGTTTGACGATGAGTAAATTCGTGTCCGCGCGTGCCTTCGCCAAGGTTTGCGCGAATTGTTCCGGTTTCACGCGTTGAGCGCGCGCACTTTCCGATTTTTGAGGATTTTTT
>JACQBD010000100.1 GCA_016194665.1 Gammaproteobacteria bacterium | reverse complement strand
GAGTTTCCTTATTTAAAAACCGGCGAACACGTGCGCTCCTTCGAATGGAACGAAGAGATGGGCGCGAAGACTGAAGTCGAACCCGGCGCTTGGCCCTTGGAAGAATTGTGGGCCGCTTACGCCAAAGATCCGGAAGGACATTTATTGATCCCGCATGTCGGCGGACGCCGCTGCATACTCGATTGGCATTATCCCAAGTTGGAGCGCTTGATCGAGATCGGCTCGAGCTGGGGACATTTCGGTTGGTTGTACCAAGAAGCCATCGAGCGCGGATACAAAATCGGCGCGAGCATGGCTGGCGACGAGCATCGCGGCCGCTGCGGTGGCGGCGTGCCCGGCACCGCAGTGTTCGGCACCAAGGGCGGCATCTCCGGCGTGATCACGCCGGCGCTGACGCGCGTGGAAGTGGCCAAAGCCTTGCGCGCGCGTCACACCTTCGCTTCCACCGGCGAACGCAGCGTGGGTCTGGCGCGCTGCGGAAAATTCATTCAAGGCGACGAGTTCGAACATCAAGGCAAAGCAATAATCGACTATCGTTTTCTCGGCGACAGCGGTTGGGACGAGATCGTCGCCTGCGATCACAACGGCGCCTTCTGGCGGCGCGATTTACAAAAAGAATTGGGTTACTCGCCGCGCAAGATCCGTTTCCGCTGGGGCGGCGCGCGCGTCAAGGATCGCTATCGCTGGGCGGCGTGGCAAGGAAAGATCAGCATTACCAACGCCGTCATCAACGATTTCAGCGGACGCGGTTTCGAGCATATCGAGGAAACCTGTTGGCGCGAAGGCGCGACGGTAATCGGCTTCAAGAGCGACACCTACGGCGACGTGGATGCGATCGAGATCGACCTGTCGCAACTGGCCACGGCCGTGATTCGCGTCGAAGGTACGATCGATGGCTACGTAAAAGTCGGCGATCCCACCAAAGGAAATCCCTTCGTGCACTGCCCCACGTTTGCCTGGGAAATTACCGGCAAGGAATTGCTTGCCGGCGCGCGCCTGAAAAAAGATTTGCCCGGCGTCGAAATGTTCCTGGCTTTCGAGCGCATGAGCGAGCAAGCAGCGCCGCGCGAGGTCACGGGGAAAATAGAAATTGAACCGCAGAATAGCCCGCACGGCTTTCGGCCGGTGTATTTATTTGGACGGCAAATGGATGACGCTAAGGTGTGGACCTCGGCTCTGTTCATTACCTTCAAATAATTTTGACGCGTTTACTCTCTCGGCAAATCTTCCAAGCATTCGGCACGCCACGCATCGGCAGCTAAGCGCCATTCGTCCATCACTGCGATTTGATGCTTACTAAGAGTGGAAACAGTTCAGGCTTGCCCTATGTTTAAATTCTCGATAGGAAATTAATTGTTTCGCGAAGAACAATAAAAAATTTGTCGTGCGCCGGGCGCGATACTTCAAAAACCGAAGATCAAGAAAGGGAGACACAAATGAACAGCAAAATATTCACGATCTTTACAAGTTTATTTTTCGGCGTATTTATGGGAGCTGTATTTCTGCCAGCGCATGCGGAACAAAACAATACTGCAAATTCAGGCAAAGCCGCCTATCGTCCAGCCTCACTGCAACCGCGTCTACAATTTCCGGCGCCGCCGGCCGCCGGCGTCACAACGGTTTTGAAAAAGTCCGGCGCCGAACTCGTGTTCAGCGCGCCGCCGCGCGGCACCTATCAAGAAGAGGTCGCCATTTATAAACCGGTCGTGGATTTTCTCTCCAAGGTCATCGGTAAAACCGTGGTCTACCGATACTCGGATAACTGGCTCAGTTACAGCAAAGACATGACCACGGACGTTTACGATATCGTGTTCGACGGTCCGGCGTTTAACGGCTGGCGTATTGAAAATTTGGGGCACACACCCCTGGTTCGCCTGCCTGAAGACTTTGTGTTTGTGATCATCACCAAGGCCGATAATGCCAACCTCAAACAGGTCAAAGATCTTGCGGGACGTTTGATCTGCGCGCACGCTCCGCCCAATCTAGGCACGCTTACGCTATTGTCACAGTTCGATAATCCGGCGCGCGAACCGGTGATCGTCGAAACCAAAGGTTGGGACAATGCCTATAAAGCCTTGATGGACGGCAAATGCGCCGCCACTGTACTCCCGCTTAAAAATTTGGGGAAATACGACAGCGGCTCGACCAAACAAACCAAGATTCTGTATCAACATAAACCCATGCCCAATCAAGCATTTTCTGTGGGCCCGCGCATTGCCCCCGAGCTGTATAACAAAATCATCCAAGCGCTGCTGTCAGAAGAAGGCAAACAAGCCACGGCTAAATTGCGCGCTGCTTATGCTGGTAAAGATTTTATTCCAGCCACATCCGCGGAATATGCCGGTCTGGGCGAATTACTGAAATCGAGTTTGTATTATCACTAACACATCACTTAAAAGACTGTCATTTTTTTCAAACCTCTTCCTCAGGGAAGCTTTCCCTGAGGAATCCTCGATACATATGTGACTTATGTCCCCGCCTTGAAGTTAATACATAAATTTTTTGAAAAATTTCTCGCTCTTTCCTGCGCGCCTATTGCCATCCACGCCTAATATCGTTCCGTTAGTCGGCTTCAAGCCAGTGCCAAAAATGGTCACTAGCATTGACTGAAACCTCGTCTACGCTCTCTTACTGACTGGGCACAAGCCTGTTTGCGTTAAAACTTGAATGTGACGTTTTTTTGCAAACCGCGCTAATGCTCTTACACGGACCAAAAAAGTAACTTTGGGGAAGTGGGTGCAACAAGGAGAGTTATCATGCAAGCCAGATCAATCTTAATTGGATTCGTAGCGTTTTTTTGCATTTCGTTTACATTGCCAGCGGCGGCCGACTCTAACGCCGCCAAGAACGCGCCGCCGATGCAAGTGATCGCCGCCGCGATCAAGAAAGCCGCGTTCGTACCCTCTTCCCCGGCGCCGATAAAAAACAATTCCGCGGAACACATCGCGCAAGAACAAGACGTTATTGTTTTTACTGCGCCTCCGCGTGAAAGTCCCGAGGAAGCGCAAGAAATTTATCAACCGATCGCGGAATATCTCAGCCGCACAATCGGTAAAAAAGTAATTTACAAAAATGCCGGCACCTGGGGCGTGTATCGCACGGAAATGCTCAAAGGCAGTTACGACCTGGTGTTCGACGGTCCGCACTTCAACAGTTACCGCATGGAAAAACTCAGCCACAACATTCTGGTTAAAATTCCAGAACGCCATGAATTTGTGGTAATCGTGCGCAAAGACCAAGCCATCTCTGGCTTAGCGCAAATGGCCGGTCGCACTTTCTGTGCACATGCTCCGCCTAATCTCGGCACCTTGGTGTTGTTGTCGCAGTTCGACAATCCGGCGCGTCAACCGGTGATCCTCAGCACTAACGGCTGGGATAATATTTATCAAGGCGTGATGTCCGGCAAGTGCATGGGCGGTGTGTTGCCGATGGCGAACCTGAAAAAATTCGATCGCGCCAATGCAATGAAAGTCGTGTTTAAAACCCAGGCCATGCCTAACCAAGCTTTTTCCGCCGGCCCGCGCATTTCCGCGGAAGACCAGATGAAAATTACTCAAGCCCTAACATCCGTGGATGCTTCCGCGGTTACCGCCAAACTGCGCGCCGCTTACAAAGTAGGCGACAGCTTTACGCAGGCAAACAACCAGGAATATCAGGGACTGGCCGAGTATTTACGCAATGAATGGGGCTACTACTAAGCCGCCCTCATTTTAATTCCGTTACGGAAACTAAACGTTTAACAAGGAGGTTTTTTGTGCTGCCGAGAACCATTACGCGCGTGACTGCTTTCGTGACTGCTGCCGGCATACTGGCTTTAGCTTCGATAGCAAATGCTAATCCCACCGATCAAACGGCAAAGAGTGCGCCCGGCGCGCGTAAAGCCTCCTTTATACCGAATACAGGCGGCAAGACATCTCTGGAGAAATTGACGCAGGAGCTGCCGGCCGGTAACGATAATGTTCTGGTATTTAGCGCGCCGCCGCGTGAAACAGAAGAAGAAGGCATTCGCACCTATCAGCCGATTGCAGAATATTTAACGCGCGTAACGGGCAAAACCATCGTGTATAAATATCCGCGTGATTGGCTGACCTATCAAATGGAGATGCAACGCGGCAGTTATGATTTAGTGTTCGACGGCCCGCACTTTAACAGTTGGCGCATTTCCAATCTGCAACATAGCGCGCTCGTCAAATTGGCCGATGAACACGCATTCGCCGTGGTCGTGCGCAAAGACGAAAGCCGCATTACCGACATCAAACAACTCGCCGGACAAAAAGTCTGCGGCATGGACCCGCCGAATTTGGGCACGCTCGCAGTGTTAAATCAATTCGACAATCCCATGCGTCAACCGCTGATCATGAACAGCATGGGTTGGACCAAAATTTACGAAGGCGTGGCGTTCGAGAAAAAATGTACCGCGGGTATTCTGCCCGTGGCCGTACTCAAAAAATTCTCTAACAGCGAAAACGTCGTGCGCGTGCTGTACAAAACCAAAACGCTGCCGAACCAAGCATTCTCCGCCGGTCCGCGCGTGCTGCCCGCCGATCAAGCAAAAATTGCCGCGGCCTTAGTATCTCAAGAAGGTTCCGGCGCGATAGCGCGCCTCATGGCGGCTTATGGCAGCGACAAGGGCTTGGCTTTAGCTACAAAGGAGGAATACGCCGGCCTCGATGTTTATTTGAAAGATACTTGGGGATACACACACTAGAATATTATTTTTTGGTGGAACATCAATCGCCGAGCTAGGCTCGGCGATTGGCGTTTCAGTTCCCCTGTAAGCGCTGCGTCATATTTTTCAATCGCATCGGACGACTCACGCCGAAGAACACCACTTCGATTTCACTGCCCGCGGAACTGCTAAATTCGACGTCGCCGATATCTAAGATGCGTTGCGCGAACG
>JACQBD010000082.1 GCA_016194665.1 Gammaproteobacteria bacterium | reverse complement strand
TAGCATAGCCCATGTAACGATTGCTATGCAGCTTTGTTGCTGTTTTGCGTTCTGTAAGTTCTCGAAAGTTTCTTTGCGTCCTTTGCGCCTTTGCGGTGAGATTAATTACTATGAGAGTGATTGCGCTCTATCCCGGGACCTTCGATCCGATCACCAACGGCCATACCGACCTGGTGCGCCGCGCCGCGGGTTTGTTTGACGAAGTCATCGTTGCGGTCGCTGCCAATCCGCAGAAAAAACCTTTGTTCAACATGGCGGAGCGCGTGGAGTTAGCGCGCAGCGTATTGGCGAATACCAAAGGCGTGCGCGTGGTCGGATTCGATAATTTATTGGTCGATTGTGTGCGCAGCCATCATGCCAAAGTTATTTTGCGCGGCTTGCGCGCCGCTTCGGATTTTGAATATGAATTTCAACTCGCCGGCATGAACCGGCGTTTGGCCCCCGAAGTGGAAACCGTGTTCATGACACCGTCCGAACAAGAGATGTTTATCTCCGCTTCGCTGGTCAAGGAAATCGCTTTATTAGGCGGGAATGTCGCGGATTTCGTGGATGCCCGGGTGGCGGCTGCGATGGCGGCTAAAATACGTTAAGATGCGCGCCGCTTAAACTTCTCGGATTCACCAGGTATTAATTATGGCTTTACTGATTACCGACGAATGCATTAATTGCGACGTGTGCGAACCCGAATGCCCCAACGGCGCGATTACCCAGGGCGAAGAAATTTATTTGATCAATCCCGGTCTGTGCACCGAATGCGTCGGCCATTATGAGACGCCGCAGTGCGTGGACGTGTGCCCGGTCGACTGCATCATCCTCGACGCGGAGCATCCCGAAACCAAGGAACAGCTGCATAAAAAATATCTGACGCTGATCCAGCAGGCGTCATAAAATAATTGTCTTTTGCAAAAAGACGGCCATGGCCGCCTTTTTTATTTTCCCAAAAATATTATTTATCTTTGCCAGTCTCATCGCTTTGCTTTATCTTGTGCACATGCGGTCCTTCACCTGTCGGTTATTTCTACTTTTATTCTTTCCTCTCTCGGTCGCTGCCGCGACCTTGCCGCCGGCGGCCGCCATCGCCAGCGCGCATCCGCTGGCCACTCAAGCCGGACATGAAATTTTAGCGCAGGGCGGCAATGCGTTTGACGCCGCGGTGGCGGTGGCCGCGGCCTTGGCGGTGGTCGAACCTTATAATTCAGGCTTGGGCGGCGGCGGTTTTTTTCTGCTGCATCGGGCGCGAGACAAGTTTGAAGTGATGATCGACGCGCGCGAACGCGCGCCGCTGGCCGCGACCAAGGACATGTATCTTAATCAGGAAGGCAAGCCGATCGCCGGTTTATCGATTGACGGCGCGTGCGCCGCGGCGATTCCGGGAGTTCCCGCCGCGCTGGTGCATCTCGCGAAGAAATACGGACGTCTACCGCTTAAAAAAAGTTTGATGCCGGCAATTCGTTTAGCGCGAGATGGATTCGCCGTGAGCAAATTGTATGCAAAACAAACATTGCGCCAGCATGATCGTTTGCAGGCGTTTCCCGTCACCGCCGATGTGTTTTACAACCAAGGATTCATCTATGCCCCCGGCGAAAAACTGCGCCAGCCGCAGCTCGCGCGCACGCTCGAGCGTTTAGCCGCCAAAGGCCACGATGGATTTTACCGCGGCATGACCGCGGTTCGTTTGGTGGATGGCGTGCGCGCCGCCGGTGGCATCTGGAGTCAGAAAGATTTGGCGGATTATCGCGTCAGCGAACGCGCGCCGGTGCGCGGGGTTTATCGGAATATGCGTATTACCTCCGCGCCGCTGCCGTCATCAGGCGGCGTGGGCTTGATAGAAATGTTGAATATATTGCAAGGCTTCGATCTGGTCGCGCTGGATAAAACCGAGCGCGATCGTCATGTCATCGAAGCCATGCGCTTGGCCTATCGCGACCGCGCGCAATATTTGGGCGATGCGGATTTCGTCAGCGTCGATGCGGCGCACTTTCTCGATCCCGCTTACGCCGCGCAGCTGCGCCAAGAAATTTCTGATCCGGATAAAACTCCTCAGCCCGCGAAAGCCGAAGGGACCAACACCACGCATTTTTCCATCATCGATCGCGCCGGCAATCGCGTCGCCGCCACGCTAAGCATTAATACTTTATTCGGTTCCGGTTTCATGCCCGCGGATACCGGGGTGTTGTTGAATAACGAGATGGATGATTTTGTGCTTAAGCCGAACGTGCCAAATACTTATGGCTTGATCGGTTCCGAGGCCAACGCCATCGCGCCGGGCAAACGTCCTTTGTCGAGCATGACGCCGACTTTTTTGGAAACCGACGATGAAGTTGTCGTGCTGGGCACGCCGGGCGGCAGCCGCATTATTTCCATGGTGCTATTGGCAGCGTTGGAGCTGGCCGATCGTCACGGCGCGCCAAAAGATTTAGTCAACGTGCCGCGTTTTCATCATCAGTATTCTCCCAACGTTGTGGAACACGAGGCCCAAGCTTTTGATGACGCCGAGCGACACGCGTTAGAACAGAATGGATACCGCTTGCAAGGAGTGCCAATCGGTTACGGCAATATGCAGATCGTGGCGTGGAGCAAGAAAAAAGGAATGTTAGAAGCGGTTTCGGATCCGCGCGGAGAAGGCTCCGGTGTCGTGAAGTAACGTTGATTCTTACCGCCGCTTGTATTAAGCCGAGGTTTTATCCGCAGGCGGCGATTTATCGAAATTAATCGTTTGCAACACCACGCCAATCCGATTTTCCAGATTGCTTTCTTGCTCGCTGATGCCGTCGCGGATTTGTTCCAATTCTTGCACGCGCTCTTCCAGCGTATCGCTGGCTTGATGAATGCGCTTGATGGATTCCAGACGCCGGCGCAATTGCACCTGATGTTCACGCACTTGCGATTCCATCGGCGACATGATGCTACGCAGCCAGTTGTCGGCGTCGCGATTGGCCATTTTATAAATCGCGCGCACCTTGGCCACGGACGATTCGAAGAATTTTTTAGTCAGCGCGCGCTGTTCGGTGAACACCAACGACACGCCTTTCATGTATTGATCGTGACGGTCTTCCAAGCGCTTGATCTCGCGCAGGTAGCGCGTAACCGAGAAGCTGCCCGGTTTAATGTCGGACAAGCCGTGTTCTTCTTGAAATTTCTTGTACACGCCTTCCATCATCGCCTTGATTTCTTGCGCCTGTTTGGCGGCTTCTTGCATGGTGTCTTGAGCGTGCTTGAAAAAGCCCTGCATGCAGACTTTAAGCCCGGCCGTGGTCATGCTGATTTCCATGTCTTTTTTGGTCTGGGCGATATGCGAGTCCAAGTTTTTTAGATTGAGATGCGTATACAGCACATTGGTCTGCTGCGAAAAAATACTGCGCGTGGCTTGAAAGCGTTGCAGGCTCTTTTCAAAAATCTCTTTATCGGCCTTAACCTTTTTCATCATGTGCTCGATGACGTCCATGTTCTTGCCGGACAGGCCGCCGAGCTCGTCCATGTGTTCGTAAACATTTTTCAAGCGTTGCGCGATGATCAGGCGCATCGCCTGAATGATGTCTTCCATGTCGCCGCTGATATTGTCGCGCACGATTTCGCGCTTGGCCGGAACAATTTCATTACCAAGCGCTTGTTCCAGCGCCAGGATACGCGAGCGTTCCAAGACTTTCGTGTCCTTGCGTACTTTGCCGAGCAAAGCTTTTTGCGCCGACACCGGAAATACGTTTTGTTCCGGAATCGCTAAATGTTTGGCGGTGTCGCGAATCTGCCGATCGATTTCGCGGTTAACCTCATCCCAATCGCGCAGCTCGTCCCACAAGCCATCGATTTTATTGAGCACGACCAAGCGCCCCTTATTCGCGCTGTCTTTACGCACGCCGATATGGTCGTGCCACACGTCGATATCCGATTTAGTGACGCCGGCGTCGGCCGCGAGAATGAACAATACCGCGTGCGCCGAAGGCAACATGTTTAACGTCAATTCCGGTTCGGCGCCAAGTGCATTCAGGCCCGGCGTGTCGAGAATCACCAATCCTTGATCGAGCAAGGGATGCGGAATGTTGATGATTGCATGGCGCCACTTTGGAATTTCCACCAAACCGTCGTCGGCGATGCGCATGCCGTTCTGCGATTCTTCTTCGGCGATGTGGAAGCCCATGGTCTGGGCTTCTTCGCGCGAGATGTGCTTGACCTCGGTGATGTGCTGCAAGGTCTCGATCATTTTGTCGGGCGATTGCGTGTCCAGCGGGATAACTTGCCATTCTTCCGGAAAGCCGCGGAACTCGGTGATGGTGGTGCCGCTCTTGCGCGTTTCGATCGGCAGCAAGCGCAACATCGGCTCGCTGTTTTTTTCATGCATGACTTCGGTTGGGCACATGGTGGTGCGGCCGGCGCTCGACGGCAGAATGCGTTGGCCGAAGTTGGCGAAGAAAATGGCGTTGATGAGTTCGGATTTGCCGCGCGAAAATTCGGCGACGAAGGCGACGTAAAGTTTATCGTCGCGCAGAGTGGACAGGACATGCTCGAGGCGCTGATCGACTTGCGTGTCGCTGAGTTCCTGTTGTTGCAACCAGGATTTCAGTTCGCTCACTGCCGCGGCCAAGGACTTGCGCCACTCGCTGTAAGCTTCGAAATGCTGTTCGAGATTTTGGACTTTGGTGTTTGGCCGCATCTTCAAAGAAATATAGGTTCTTTTATCGGAAGCCGCTCTCCGCGGCGCGTAATCTCTTAAAGGCTTTAAAAGCTGCCCCAATCATCGTTTCATTAAGAAGATTTAAGTACGTCAAAGTCTAGTCTACATCTGGCATTTTGGGCAGTAAAACGCCGTGCGTTGGCCGAGCGATTTAGCCCGCACCGGCGTTTGGCAGCCTAGGCAGGGCTCGCCCTCGCGCCCGTAAACCTGAAGCGAAAGCTGGAAATAACCGGGTTTACCGTCGCTGGCGTAAAAGTCGCGCAAGGTGGTGCCGCCCGCCTGGATGGCGCGCTCGAGGGTTTGGCGGATGGCTAGCAGCAAGCGGTCGTATTGTGCCAGGCTGATTTTACCGGCGGGGCGCGCGGGCCGGATGCCGGCGCTAAATAATGCCTCATTGGCGTAGATGTTACCGATGCCGGCGATCAGGCGGCTATCGAGCAGCGTATCGCGAATCGCGCGCTTACGGCCGCGGGTTTTTTGGTAGAGATAAGCGCCAACCAGGTCCGGCATCAGCGGTTCCGGCCCCAGATTTTTTAATAACTTATGCAATAACGGATCGGCGCGCGTCCACAGCAGCGCACCAAAGCGACGCGGATCGCGCAAACGCAGGCAATCGCCGTTGTCGAAAGCGATGTCGACGTGATCGTGAGGACTCGCCGTTTGGTTTGCATTCACGACGCGCAGACTGCCCGACATGCCGAGATGCAGAATCGCGGTACCGGCGGACGTCGCCAGTAAAAGATATTTGGCGCGGCGCGTGACCGATTGAATCGTCTGTCCCGGCAGTTCGCGCATGATGGTGTGCGGCACGCGCCAACGCAAATGCGGATTGCGTACCACCAGCCGCGCGATTTTTTGGCCCACCACATAGGGCTCAATGCCGCGGCGGGTAGTTTCAACTTCGGGGAGCTCAGGCATTTATTTTAAATTTAAAAATGAAAGGGACAGGATTAACAGGATTTACTGGATGTTAAATTTCTTAAAACAGAATCCTGTTAATCCTGTCCATTCAAAATGATTACTGCAAAGAAATATTCAGCAAGCGTTTGCCGGTCTCTTCGGTAAAGTGATATTCCAGGTTTTCGTCGGATCGATGAAGAATAAAATCCGGTTTGTAAGCGAGAATGCCGAGAGACAATTTTTCGTTTTTAGCATCGCGCGTGGAACTAATTTCGATTTCGCCGATGGCGGCTTTGCCGGAATATTTTTCCACCGACAGCGCGCGCGCATTTTGCCATTCCGCGGCGAAATCGTTTAAACGATCCGTGCTTAATTTTTGGTCGAGCGGTTGCCGCGACCACGCGCCGTTGCTCAATGCCAAGGTAAAGTTAGGTAGTTTCAACATCGTCAATTTACGATCTTCTTCAAACAGTCGGCTGCTAATAAAATTAGTATAAGGATAATTAGGGCTCGCCAGGTAAAACGCCGGGATCAGCGCAATCTCGTTTTTATACATTACGTATACTTGGCTTTTCAAAGGGTGCAACGCGCCAAAAATTATTTCGTCGTTGTTGTAACGCACGCGCGCCGCCGGCTTATCGAGACCGTAATTGGCGAGATCGGCGGCCACCGCGGCAAACCGGGTTTCAGTCGATGCGGAAATAATTTTTAGCAAGCTGTCGACGTTGAAGGGGTTGGCGCGCGCCGGCAGTGGCGCGGTGAGGCGCCATTCGTTGGCGATTTTTTCAAGCACGATCGGCGCTTGTTCATTTTTTTCGATGCGGATTTGTGAAATATTTGCCGCGACGATGGCGCTGAGTGCCGGCCCCGCGGGTTTTTTATCTTGATCGGTTTGCTGGATGACCAACGCCGCGAGTAGCGCGATAACCGCGAGTAGGCCTATATTCAACCACCAGCGGCGTTTGAGACCCGAGGGCGCTGAGGGAGTGGCCGCGGCCGATACTGTTTGTTCGTTGTTAGGGGCGTCAGGCGCAGCCATTAGCGTTTACGCCGTCGCAGCCAGATAAACACACCGCTGCTCACCAGAACCAGCGGCAATACAATTAAAAATCCCACGGCGATAACGATTTGACTGCTGTGCGCTAAATTAAGCGTGCGATCGCGCGCGGTTTTGACGGGAATATTCACGTAGGCGTCGTCTTGCGATAACCAATTGACCACGCTCATTCCCAGATCGAGATTACCGCCGTTGGCGATATAGCTGTTCGCCAAGAAATCGCCGCCGCCGAAGACGATGATGCGTTGTTCGCGTTTATCTTGCGTGCGCGTGAGCGCCATGGCGATATTCAGTGGGCCGCGGATATCTTGCCCCTGATTTTGGCCGATACCGGATCGACGACGATGCCGGGTTGAAATTCAAGGCCGATGCTTTCCGCCAGCGCTTCGAGCCCCTGCGTCGGTCCCGATTCGTGCAGCCACAATAGATTGCCGCCGCGGTTGAGGTAGTTCTGAATTTCTTTTACCTCGCCCGCCAACAAACGCGTGCGCGGACTGGCGATGACCAGCACGTTGGTGTTTTGCGGCAGTTGCGGATGTTCGCCGAGCGACAATGTTTTGGTTTTGAAACCGCGTTTCTGTAATTGCGACGCCCAGGTCGACAAATCGAAGTTCGCTTGTTTGTCGGGGCTGCGTTCGCCGTGCCCGCTTAAAAAAATGACCCAGCGTTCGCCTCGATGGCCGAGACGCGTGAGCGCGTTAGTGAAATTTTCTTCGTTGAATAAATTCGGCGCCAGGCTTTCCTTGGCGTCGCCGTATTCCAGCACTAACTCGCCATCGTATTGCACGCCGGCGGCGCGCACGCGTTCGGGCGCTTTGTCGGGATCGACGAATTCGAGCGCAATGTTGGGTTTGTATTTTTGGTAGCGGTTGACCATTTCTTGGATAACGCGGCGCGCATCGCCTTGCTGATTGGTAAAAGCCGTAATCTTCAACGGCTCTTTCAAGCGCTCGGCCACGGCGATGCTGGCGGGGGCGAGCGAGTGACGTTGCGCGTGGGTCCAATCGAACTGCAGATGATATTTGCTGGCCAACCATTGCAGCAATCCCACGGCCAGCAGAAACAGCAACACGAAGCTTATGTTCATCAACCGTAATTGCCAGTGGGTGCGCGCGGTGTGGTACATAAATTATTTTAAACTAACCTCCCATACGGTCAGCATCCAGACGATGGATACTGAGAACTAAAAAGGTGGTTATGAGCAAAAGGTGGTAAACCGCATCGCCGCTATCGAAGACGCCTTCCAAAAACGGTTTGTAATGGTTAAACAAAGAAAGATATGCCAGCCAATTGCCGCCGCCCATGCCTTGCCCCGACCAATCGAGTATCCAAAACAACAGCAATGCACCGAAGCTGCTGATCGCCGCGACCGTGGGATATTGCGTCAGCGTCGACATGAAAAGCCCGACGGCGGCGAAGCTTCCTAAGAGCAATGCCAGTCCTAAAAAACTCGAGGCGAGCAAACCCAGATCCAAACTAGCGCCGGCTAGCAACGATAAAGGCATTAGGCCGATTAGAACGAGGACGATCAGTAAAAAAAACAGAATGCCTAAAAATTTTCCCAAAATAATTTCGGTCATGGACAACGGCGCGCTAAATAACAGCGACAGTGTACGGTTGCGCCGCTCTTCCGCCATCAGGCGCATGGTTAACAGCGGCACCACCAGTAATAAGAGGATCGCGGCGTTGCCGAGCAAGTCGGGCAAAATGATTTCGGTGACGCCGGGCCCGCTATCCATGGCCATCAGTTGCGGTTGATAGGTCTGGAACAATTCGATGCGGCCTAAAAATAAATAAGCCAATATCAATTGCACAACCGCCAGGATCGACCATGCCAGCGGCGACAGGAACAAAGATTTCAATTCACGCAAACCAATAGTAAAAATCATAGCGGCGGAATCGGTGTGGCGGCGGTGATGGAGTCGGCGGTATCGGTCGCCGAATCGCGGGTTAATTCGAGGAAGACTTGTTCCAGCGACAATCTGCCCGGGCGGATTTCGTACAGTCCCCAGTTTTTTTCCACCGCCAGGCGCAAGATGTCGTCGGTGGGGTTGCGATCGATTTCGTGAAAGATATGCAGGCGTCCTTCTTTTTCGGTTTGGATCGATTTCACTCCCGTTAATATTTCCAATTTGTCCAAGGGCGGTGGGTGGCGGAAGGCTACGGTGAGTGAGGCCGATTTCATGTGTTGCTCCAAGCCTTGAATGCTTTCATTCAATACCAGTTCACCCTTATTAATGATTTGCACGTGATCGCAAGTGGCCTGGACTTCGGGCAGGATGTGCGTCGATAAAATTACGCCGTGATCTTTGCCGAGTTCGCGGATCAGTGCGCGGATTTCACGGATTTGTATCGGGTCGAGACCCACCGTGGGTTCATCCAGAATGACCACCGGCGGTAAATGAATAATCGCTTGCGCGATACCGACGCGTTGCTGAAAGCCTTTCGATAAATTTCCAATTAAACGCCGGCCGACATCGCTCAATCCGCAGCGCTCCTTAGCCATGTCGCGCGCGCTGTTACGTTGCGTGCGCGGCAAACGATTCAAGGCGGCGCAATAATCGAGATATTCATCGACGGTGAGATCGCGATACAACGGCGGTTGTTCCGGTAGATAACCGATCTGACTCTTGGCGGCGCGTGGATCTTCGAGCAAATCGTGACCGGCGATGGCGACGCTGCCCGCGGACGGCGCGAGATTGCCGCTGATGATCTGCATCGTCGTGGTTTTGCCCGCGCCGTTAGGCCCAAGGAAACCCAATACTTCACCACGACGAATAGTGAAGCTGACGTCCTTGACCGCTTGCAGCGCTCCATAGAAGCGTGAAAGATTTTTTACATCGACCAAAATGCTGTCGTTCATCTCAGGGCAGAATTAGAAATGGTGGATGCAAGGATGGGTCGCCATTAAAGTGAGCAAGGCCTTGAATGTCAATGCATCATTAAGCAAATTTGACAAGCAGCGTGAAAACCAGGAGAGTGACGCCGCTCGCGAGGGGGTGTTCTCAGTTACACAATCGCGGATCCGGAGATGGATCTCCCGCTAATACCTAGTGCGCTGTAAATAATGGATTTTTCAGATTTCGGTCACCTTGGCATGGAATATGCCTCTATATCAAGTAGAACCAAAGGTACGGAACCATGAGAAAAGCTCTGACATTATTAAGCACCTTGATTACCGGACTCGGCGCGGTGATGTGGACCGGCGCCGGTCAGACTTCCGACCCGAGCTTATCCCAGCGTGATTTGCCCGCCGATATCGCCAGCAGCTGCATCAACGCCGCTTGCCAACAAACCCAGTTCAGCCGCCGTTGGGTCAGCAAGACCGAGCGCGGCGATTTATTAGTGGTAACGGATGAGCGTTGCGTGGGCAATGCCTGCCGCGCTTGGCTAGTGGAAAAAACCGCCAACACCGATAGCGTGATCACCTTATTAACTTTCGAAAAGAATTTCCGTTTGCATCCGGGCGCCAGCAGTTATCCCGCGATCGAAACCTACGCCGAACTTTCTACCAGCCAAGGCGCTTATAGCCGCTTTGAATGGAATGGCGCCGGTTACATCCGTACCACCAATCGCATGGTTTATCGTGTCGATGGCGCCGAATGCGGCACTAGCGATGAATGCCATAGCGCCGCCAGCGACGCCTTGAAACAGGAACACGTCGATCGCGCCGTCAAAATTTGGGAAAACGTTCACGGTGTTTCCTGGATCTAGTCCGCAGTTTAGTTTCTTAGAGTTTCCCATCTTCAGTTAAGTCATTTCGGCGCAAGCGCTAGGATAATTTTATTTTGTGGTTTTTCCCGCGCGGCTTTTAGGGAACAATAGGCGTCCGTCGCATACCAAAGGTTCTTCAAAATCATCGCATGACATTTAAAGTTCGCATCGAATCAAGCGGCCGTGAATTTAGCGTGCAAGATAAAGAAACGGTGCTCGCCGCCGCCTTGCGTCAAGGCATCACCCTGGCCTATAGCTGCCGCAATGGCGCCTGCGGTACCTGTAAGGCAAGAATTGTTTCCGGGCGCGTGGATTATGGAAGCTACGAAGACAAGGCGCTAAGCGAAGCTGAAAAAAGCGCCGGTGCTGTCTTACTGTGTCAGGCCGTACCGTTAACCGATTTGGTTGTGCAAGCCAAAGAAATCAACGCCGCTAAAGATATTCCGATTCGCATCATGCCTTGTCGCGTGATGCAGTTGCAAAAATTGGCGCACGATGTAATGCAAGTTTCGCTGAAGCTGGCGGAAGGCCAGCGTTTGCAATTTCTTGCCGGACAATACATCGATATTTTATTAAGCGGAAATCTACGGCGCAGTTTTTCGCTGGCCACCGCGCCATCTACCGATGAGCTGCTGCAATTGCATATCCGCCATGTTCCCGACGGACATTTCACCGAACAGGTATTCAGCAAAATGAAGGAAAGAGATCTGTTGCGGTTTCAGGGTCCGTTAGGAACATTTTTCCTGCGCGAAGAATCGGACAGCCCCGCGATTCTAGTCGCCGGCGGCACCGGCTTTGCGCCGATGAAGAGCATCCTGGAACACGCTTTTGCGCAAGGTTTTCAGCGACCGTTGCATCTCTATTGGGGCGCGCGTGCGCGCCGCGATTTGTATCTCGACGAATTACCGCGTAGCTGGGCGCAGAAATATCCTAACTTTCGCTACACGCCGGTACTATCCGAAACGCGGCCGGAAGATCAATGGACCGGCAGACAAGGCTGGGTGCACGCGGCGCTGATCGCGGATTATCCGGATTTAAGCCGGCATGAAGTGTATGCCAGCGGTCCGCCGCCGATGATCGACGCGCTTAAACAGGCCGTGAAAGTCCACGGATTAAAAGAGGATCGTTTGTACTATGATTCTTTTGAGTTTGCGCACATCGCAGCAAAGGTGTAACGCCGAATTAAAAAAGGAGACCGCTCATGCGAATGACAATAGTATTGATAGCAGTGACGATGATCGTTGGCTGCGGTGAAAAGAAGGAAGTGAAAGATACGGTGTTTGCGCCGCAGTTCAAAGCCATGGAGAAGGCGCGCGCGGTAGAAGCGACGCTCAAGCAGGGCGCTGAAAAAAATCAGCAAATTTTAGAGTCGTCTGACAAATCCAGCGCACCAGAACAGAAATGAAAACCACGATTCAGCTCTATGGAAAACCGGTAAGCGTGGAATTAACCGAGGTCGCCGAGCGCATGTTGGCGCAGCGCGCCACGCCGGTGTTCGCCGAAGTACAGTTGATTTTCGGTTGCATGGTTGCCAAGCGCGTGTGGTTTCGGGATGAGCCGAATGCCGCGGCGGTGGCGGTGACGCCCAAGCTCTACGTTTGGTTTCGACCCGCGCGCTACGAGAAGGCTTGCAGCTTCGATGACATCGATAACGGCGCCGAAGCCAGCGATTATCCGATGAAGGCCAACCGAAAAAATTTCGTACCGGACGCGCTCTCCATCGATTACCGCGCCGGAAAATGGTTGGGAGATTTTACTTACTCAATGAATATTTTTCGCGCGCAAAACAGCAGCGCTTAAAATTTAAGATTGTTTTTTATTTGTAAAAAATCTTTTAGCGCGCCGCGCGGAAACGCGCGCTAAGCGGTCCTTGGCCGCGGGTCGATGATGCGCGCCGCTCGTTGGCGTACTTATCCAAGCCGCGTCGATAGTAATTAAGCGCCTTATCTTTTTCGCCCAGACGTTCAAGCAGGCCGCCATAATCGCGATAAGCATCGGCCGGACCATGTTGCGCTAAACATTTTTCAAAATAATTTCGCGCCTTGCTGTCCTGACCGCTGTGCAGCGCCAGGCGCGCCACGCTCAGCAAAAGTTTGGCGTCGTCGCCGTGAGCCGGCAGCCAGCCTTCGGCGACTTCCAGTTGTTCCGCGACATTCGCGCCGAGCGCCAGGCCATAAAGTTCGACCAAGGTGGGATCCCAGCTTTCTTCGATAGCCGCGCGTAATACCGTTTCCGCGCGCGTCATTTCATTTTGCTGAATCAATTGGCGCGCATAAATTGCAATTAGCGAAGCGTGACGACGCAAAGCTTTCGGCAAAGCGTTCCAAGCTTTGTCGAGCACGCCGGGAGCGCCGGACGGCAAGGAAAGTTTCAGCAATTCGCGGTGCGTCTGTAATTCAAGGATGTCGATTTCTTTGGAGGTCATTGCGTAACTCTGCCGCAGTTCGGGAATCAAATCGACTAAACCCGGCCAGTCGCGTAGTTCTAAACGTACCTGCGCCTGCAGTTTGAGAACTTGACGGTGTTTTGGCACCTGCGTGCGCAATTCGTTGAGCGTGGCCAATGATTGCTCCAGCTGCTGCGAGTGTTTTTGCAGATAAGCCTGTGTCACACCGATGGCCAAATCGTGTTGCGGCGCGTTTTTGTGCGCCAGCGCCAAATATTCATCGCGCTTCTCGATATTGCCTTGACCTTCGCTGGCAATGGCGGCGCCAAGATAGTTCAGCAACGGCGTGTCGCCGTGGCGCATGCCCGCCAGCAATTGGGTCTCGGCCTCCACCCAATTGCCTTCCGCTAAACAGGTCAGTCCCTGCAACAATGCGCGGCGTGCGTCGCGTGCGTAGCGTCGTCCGCGCCAACGGCCGACGTCGCGCGGCATGCGCCACAGGCGCACGATGATAAACAGCATCAGATACAACAAGAATGAAGCCACGATCATCAGCGGGATGAAAAGCGTGAGCGACATCTCGATGCTCCACGGCGCGTGCGCGATCAGCACGTAACCCGGATTTTCCAAGGCGTAGAACGTGATCAATGCCGCGGAAAACAATAACGCAATAATGAATAACAGCAGCTTCACGGTTCGTCTCGGCGGCCGCTTAAGCGGCGCAAGGTCGTCAGCGAATTGGAGATGTCGGGCAAGTTAGTGAAAATTTTTGTGTTTTGCAATTGCGTCAATTCATTTTGCATTGCCGTGATCGCCGGCGATTTCAAGTCGAAATAATCTTTCATCAAGCGCTGCGCGGACTTGAGGTTTTGCTGATAGGTGGCGATGTTGCCTTGCAGCAAAGCTTGTTGTGCACCGAACAACATCAAGCGCAAATTTTCGCGCAGAAAATATTGGTGTTCCGGCGGCAGCAAAGGGCGTTGCGATTCCACGTCGTTGCGCACGCGCACGAGCGAAAGAATATCTTGCCACAGACTGCGTGCGGTGCTGCGCCAGCCGCTTGACGTCGACGCGACTTGGTCCGCTGGCGGTTTAGTCGGCGTTTGATTTTCGCCGTATTCGCGCAAGCGGATGTCGAGCGCTAAAGGCAAACGTTCCACATTGTCGGCGAGCGTGACCAAGCGCAGTGTAATGCCGCTGATATCCGTCTTTTCAAGCGATTCCAACTGCGATATTTCGCGCGCCAGTTCGCGCCGTACCGGCAGCAACTTGGGGCTGGCGAGTTGTTGCAGTTGACGATCGGCGGCGCGCAACGCCGCTAAGGCCGAGTGCGTGTCGCGCGCGAGCTGCAGGCGATTGTTGGCGATCACCAACAATTGTTCGGTTTCGGTTAGCGCCCATTCCAAACGATTGCGCGATAAATCGGAGTTGAGCTTTTCGATCGCGGTGCGCAAGGTATCTTGCGTTTCTTTGAGAGTTTTTAATTCTTGATTGATGCTCGCCTGAGTTTCTTGCAGCTGCACCGAGTCGGATTCGACGCGTTCCAAGGCGCCGACGATGTCGGTGGTGAATAGATCGGCGTTTTCGTGCAGCACCGTGTACCACAGATAGCCGCTGGCGATCAGCGCCAGGCTCGCAAAAATAATCGCCAGACCGTTGCGGACTCTGCCGGAACGCGGTTCGTTAGCGGAATTTTTTAACATCATTTTGGCGCGCCGAGGAGCAGCGGACTCGTCCGTGTCGGTCATGGATCACCCATCGATATCGATGTAAGGATTATAGGGTTTTTTGCGTAAGTCGCCACGCTTGGATGGCTTGTAAAATTGCCTCATCGCTGGCCTGGTCGGCAAGCAGCACCGTGGTAAAACCCAGCTCGCGACCAAGCCGCGCCTGGCGTTGGCTGACAACGACTATGGGAATTCGCAGTAACCGTGGCAGCTGGGATTTTTCTGTCATATCGAGCAGATTGTGCAATCCGTCGCTACTGGTCACGCTGATAATATGAATGCCTTGGTCAAGGACCGGCGTGACATCGGCGCTGGGTCGAATTCGCCGGTAACAGGCGGCGTATTCCACATGCGCGCCGCGTGCTTTCAATGTCTCTGCCAGCAGTTCGCGCCCGCCTTCACCGCGGAAGATAACAATTTTTTCTCGGTCAGGCTGTTGCAATGGCGCCAGTTTCAGCAAGGCTTCGCTGTCAAAACGCTCCGCCGGCACGATTATTTTTTCAACACCCAAACGCTGCAGTTCGCGCGCGCTGCCACGGCCGATACAGGCGATGCGCAGCGCCGGTGGCAGTTGCCGGTGTCGCGCCAGAATTCGGGGTTCGGCGATTTCGATGGTAGGAAAACGGATGGCTTCGCCACCTTCCTGTTCGATCAGTGCGGCTAAATTTTGCGCTTGCTCGCGCGGTCTGGTCACCAGCACGCGCACGCCCTGAAGCGCGCACGCGCGTGTCGCCGAATCAGGCACGTCCATATACCTTATCGAGAATCGATTTAGCGCCCTGCGCCAATAATTTTTCCGCCAACTGTATGCCGAGTTTTTGCGCTTGCGCGACCGGACCGCGCACCGCGTCGCGTAACAAACGGCTGCCGTCCGGTTCGCCCACGAGTCCGCGCACATGCAGCATACCATTCGCGAGTTCGGCATAGCCGCCGACCGGAACTTGGCAACCGCCATCGAGCGCGGCGTTCATGGCGCGCTCGGCGGTAACGCAGTATTGAGTTTCGCTGTGATTGAGCGGCGCCAATAATTGATTCGTCGCCGGGTCGTCGATGCGGCATTCGATGCACACCGCGCCTTGTCCCACGGCCGGCAGACTGACGCCGGGGTCGAGGCGTTCGCGGATGCGCGCTTCCATTCCCAGGCGTTTAATTCCGGCGACGGCCAAGATGATGGCGTCGTATTCGCCAGCGTCGAGCTTGGCCAGGCGTGTGTTAACGTTGCCACGCAACGTAAGGATTTCGAGCCGCGGATAGGTTTCGCGCAATTGGCATTGACGGCGCAAACTGGAAGTGCCGACGCGCGCGCCCGGGGGCAAGGCTTTTAATTCCGCATAGCGCGTAGAAATAAAAGCGTCGCGCGGATCTTCGCGCTCGCAAAAAACCGCCAGATGCAAACGCGGCGGTAAGCTCGCGGTCACGTCTTTCAGAGAATGCACCGCGATATCGATGCGATTTTCCAAAAGACCTTGTTCCAGCTCTTTAATGAACAAACCTTTGCCGCCGACTTGCGCCAAGCTGCGATCGAGAATGCGATCGCCCTCGGTGGTCATCGTGACCAGTTCGATTTGTAGGCCGGGGTGATACCGTATCAGCGCATCGCGCACGTAATGCGCTTGCCACAGGGCCAATTGGCTTTTACGCGTACCGAGACGAAGAGTTTTCAAATGGCTTCACTTGTAGAAAAAATTATTTCACCGCAAAGACGCAAAGTAAGCAAAAAAATATTAGTTATCTAAAAAAATCTTTGCGTTTTTGCGGTGAATCTTCACTTAGGGATTCATCGGCCGGTTACGCGCCCAACGGCGCACTTGCGCAGTATGCCGGCGTCTGACGTCGAGTTTTTTTTCCAAATCTTTCAAGCTGATTTGCCAGGTACCGGCGGAATTTTTTTCGATGCCTTTAATAAAGGGCGTGGCCACCAACGCGTTGCGGTGGATGCGCAAGAAGCGTTCGCCAAATTCTTCTTCCAAATTGACCAGCGAATCTTCGATTAAATGTTCTTCGGTAGCGGTGCGCACCACGACGTATTTACTGTCCGCAAGAAAATACAAAATATCCGGCACCGGCACTAAGCGAATGTTGCCGCGCAGATGCACGCTGATGTGCGTGCGTTGCGCGGATTCGGGACGCGCCTGTTTGATTTCGGCGATTTGTTTCATCGTCAGCTTGTGCGCCTTGGAAAGCGCCTTGGCTAAACGATCCTTGCGAATCGGTTTCAGCAAGTAATCCACGGCGTTGACGTCGAAGGCGTCGAGCGCGTGTTGGTCGTAGGCGGTGGTAAAAATCACCGCCGGCGGATTTTCCATGCCCATGAGATGCATCGCGGCTTCGAGCCCGTCCATGCCCGGCATGCGGATGTCCATGAGTAATACGTCGGGGTTTTGCTCGGAGGCTTTTTCCACGGCTTCGGCGCCATTCATGGCTTCGCCGACCACGGTGTAGCCGCCGATATCGGTCAACAATTCGCGCAAACGGTCGCGCGCCAGTTTTTCATCGTCTACGATCAGCACTCTCATGGATTGTCTCCGCGTGTCGGTAGTACGACTGTAATAATAAAACGGCCGTCTTCCTCGCTACTTTGCAACGACGCCAGCTCGCCGTAGTGGCTTTGAAACCGTTGGCGGATGTTGCCCAAGGACTGGCCGGGACTTAACTTCGCCTGCTTGGCTTTGGTTTTCGGTAGCGGGTTGCTTATGCGAATATAAATCTTCTCATTTTCTTCCCACAGGCGCACGTCCACCGCGCCCCCGGTCGGTAATTCTTCAATACCATAGCGAATAGCATTCTCCAACAGCGGCTGCAAGGTCAGCACCGGCATCACCGTTTTGCGCGGAAATTTGCCGATATCCCAATTGACCGTGAGACGATTATCGAGACGCAAGGCTTCCAAAGCGAGGTATTTCTTGGCGACGTCGATTTCGTTCTTCACCGGTACTAGGTATTCGTCTTGCGAAAGCATCATGCGAAACAAATCGGCCATGTCTTCGATCGCCGCTTCGGCTTTTTGCGGCGCGCTGCGCGTCAGCGCGGCGATGATGTTCATGCTGTTGAATACAAAATGCGGACGGATGCGTGACTGCAGCGCTTGAAGTTTAGCCTGTGCTTCAGACAGCGTGCGTTGCGTTAGTTCATGTTTGGCTAAGAACAAGCGCAGCAACAAGCCGTTAATGATGGCGCTGATGGTGAGATTCAGAATATGAAAATCGATGTACCACGCTGGGCGAATGGTGGTTAATCGGCCCAGCGCCCATAACAGCCAAATCGTGCATTCACTCACGACAAAGGTGGTGAGCAATAAGAGTAGATAAGCCATGGCGAGCGCGCGCAGGCGCGGCAAGCGATTTAAATATTTGCGCGTATAACAAAGCACCGCGGTGCCGGCCAGCGCCACCCACTGAATGAAAAGCGAGATCAGCAATAAATCTTGCAGAACCGTGGGCGAGAGAAAGTTGCGCGGAATAATCAGATTGATGACGATGGCCAACATTTCCGCTACCACCGCGACATTGAATAAAACTTCGCCGCTGCAAAAATTCGGCAAAAATTCCGTCGTCGCTTCGCCCGGTGGTCTTTCGGCCGGCAGCCAATGCTGCAAACCGATGCCATGGATGAAGCGATCGAATAGAAGCCGGCTTTTAGCGCTAAGTTCCAAGGTTATCCTCGCAGAATCGGCATTTTCACTTTGACATGATACTGCCCACCTTCTTGGATTATCTGCATGCTGGCGGCTTCGCCAAACTGCGTGGCCAAGCGTTGGCGAATATTTTCGTGCGCGAGTTTGTTGCCTTTACTGTGTCCTTCTTTTTGTACATCCGGCAATGGGTTGCTAATCATAATATTCAATGTTTTCTCGTTTTCCGCCCACATATCGATTTTGATCGTGCCGCCGGCAAAGCGCGGCTCTATTCCATGATAGATGGCATTTTCCAACAAGGGTTGCAAAGTTAACGCCGGCATCAACGCGGCGCGTGGAATGTTACTGACGTTCCATTTCACTTGCAGCCGGTCGCCGAGGCGGATTTTTTCAACTTCTAAATATTGGCGCGATATTTCGCGCTCGGCCGAAATCGGCACCAATTTGCGCGCATCCGCGAGCAGCACGCGGAAAAGATCGGCCAGATCGTGCAATACCGCTTCGGCTTTGGCCGGATCGCTGCGCGTCAGCGAAGCCACGCTGTTTAAACTGTTAAACAGAAAATGCGGACGAATGCGCGATTGCAAGGCTTGCAGTTTGGATTCTTGTTGCAGGCGCACGTCGTGCGCCGCGCGTTCGCGCAAAATCAAGTAGCGCAGACCTAGCGAGCCGATAATCGCGGTGACTAGGAGACTGCGGAGTAACAGTGTTTCGCGCCACGTCGGCCAACGCTCGTCGATGACTGAAAAATGGTACAGCAAATAGATAATGATATCGGTGCCGGCGGTGGTGACGACCAGTAGCAACACCACGGCGAAAATAAACGCCAATCCCGGCGACGTGCGCTTGAAGAGCGGCGAAGCCAGTTTCAGCATGACCACGCTGGCGATGGCGATGGATACGGCGAAAACCGAGAGTAAGGCTAAATCGAGCAAAGCTTGTTCGTTGAATTCGCTGTTACGTCCAATACTGATGACGATGGCCAGCAGTTCGGCCAGCATCACGAAACGTAAAAACATCCCGAAGGATCCGAATTCAGGTAACAGCGGCCGCTTGGCTTCGTTGGACATGGAATCCGTTTTGGTAAGTATTTTATGGGTTCGTTCGGCTCGCCAATGGCTTGTGCCGATCGCATTTTTTCGTGATTAAACGTTGCACTAGGTTTTGACGCCCCGTGTGTCAATGTTAATTATATGAGTTTCAGCGACGGGATGGGTGTTTAACTAGCAAAAAACCCTAATTCATTTGGACTTATCTCAAGTATACTTTCGGCGTCATGGCTAAAAAAAACCCCCCGTTTTGAGGCGGGGGGTTTAAATCCTGATTCGGAATTCGGGGTGGGGGTGCACAAAGGAGAGTCCGAATCAGGTGCTACAAGAGGAAACATAGCCCGGTGCCTGAGTTACAACAACGGAAGCCCGATAATCGTCAGGCCGATACGGATAGGCGGTGGCAGAAAACCAACAAATTTTTGACGCATGCAACAAATATTTGCATGCCATTAAAAATACATAATCATGTGAATTTCAAAGCAAGCAGCATGTTGAGCCCTTGAGTGGAATTATGGCCAAAGAAAAACCTTGGAGCGGGCGCTTTATCGAAGCTACCAACGCCGATGTCGAGGCGTTTACCGCGTCGATTCATTTCGATCGCCGTTTATATCGCCATGACATCATGGCGTCGATCGCGCACGCGCAAATGTTGGCGCATGTCGGGGTGCTGACCCATAAAGAGCGCGATAGCATCGTCAAAGGCCTGCAGGAAATCGAGAGCGAAATCGATGCCGGTGGCTTCGCCTGGAGCGTGGCGCTGGAAGACGTGCACATTAACATTGAGGCGCGTCTTATCGACCGCATCGGCGAAGTCGGCAAAAAATTACACACCGGCCGTTCGCGCAACGATCAGGTGGCAACCGATCTGCGGCTTTATCTGCGCGACGGCATCGATGCCGCGTGCGCCGCCATTGCGCAATTGCAAACCGCGATACTCGATGTCGCCGAGCGCGAAGCGCAAACGCCGGCGCCCGGTTTTACGCATCTGCAGGTGGCGCAACCGATTACTTTCGGACACCATTTGCTGGCATGGTTCGAAATGCTGGTGCGCGATGCCGAGCGTCTGCGCGACGCCCGCCGGCGCATGAATGTTATGCCTTTAGGCGCCGCCGCATTGGCCGGCACTAGCTTCCCCATCGATCGTGCTTACACCGCGAAACTATTGGGTTTCGACGCGCCCGCGGAAAATTCCCTCGATGCGGTTTCCGATCGCGACTTCGCGATTGAATTTGTGTCCGCAGCGGCCATGCTCATGACGCATCTGTCGCGCCTGTCGGAAGAACTGGTGTTGTGGTCCACGCCGGCCTTCGATTTTATCGAATTGTCCGACGCCTATTGCACCGGCTCGTCGATCATGCCGCAGAAAAAAAATCCGGACGTGCCGGAATTGGTGCGCGGCAAAACCGGACGTGTGAACGGTCATCTGATGGCGCTGCTTACACTCATGAAGGCGCAACCGCTGGCCTACAACAAGGATAACCAGGAAGACAAAGAACCGGTATTCGACACGCTCGATACCGTGCTCGGCAGTTTGCGTGTGTTTGCCGGCATGCTGCTGTCGATGAAAATCAAACGTGACAACCTGGCGCGCGCCGCCGCCAGCGGCTATTCCACCGCTACCGATCTGGCTGACTATTTAGTTCGCAAAGGCGTCGCGTTTCGCGACGCCCACGAGATTGTGGGCAAAGCGGTACGATTGGCCATCGATAGCCAACGCGAACTGTCAGCGCTGGCTTTGGATGAATTAAAAAAATTAAGCGCCGTCGTCGAGCCAGATGTGTTTGAAGTGCTGACCGTGGAAGGTTCGCTCAAGGCGCGCAATCATCTTGGCGGCACCGCACCGGAGCAAGTGCGCGCCGCGGTTAAACGCGCCCGTACACGCATTTATCGCGGTCAATAACACAGCCATGCAAAGCCTCGAAGACTTAAAGCAGCGCCTGCGCTTATTCGCGCAGGAGCGCGATTGGGAACAATTTCATTCGCCAAAAAATATTTCCATGGCCTTGATCGTCGAAGCCGCCGAATTGGTGGAGCATTTTCAATGGTTGACGCAGGCGCAAAGCAAACAGTTGCCGCCGCAAACGTTTCGCGAAGTGGAGCAGGAAATGGCCGATGTGTTTCTTTATCTGGTGCGCATGGCCGATTTACTCGGCATCGACTTGATGGATGCCGCCGAGCGCAAGATTGCGCTCAACGCCAAAAAATATCCGGCGCATGAAGTTCGCGGTAAAGCGGATAAGCGATAAAAAATTGAGTTTAGGTTTTAACCGCGTTCTTATCTGTGGTCGCGTTCCCCGCCCGCATGTTCCCGTCGGCGTTTTTCCTTAAACTGTTGGCGCTCTTCCGGCGTCATATTTTTCCAACGATCGCGCAGCTCAGAACGTTTTTCCGGCGGCAAGCTTTTAAACCAATTATGCCGTTCGCGCAGACGCTCTTGTTCTACGGGAGGCAATTGACGAAAACGTTCGTAGCGTTGCCGCGCTTGCTCGCGTTGTTCCGGCGGCATTTGCTGCCAACGTTTAAAACGTTCGCGGGCTTTGTCGCGTTGTTCGGGCGTCATCGTCGACCAACGCTGCGCGCCTTTTAATAAATTTTCGCGTTGCTCGGGAGAGAGGCTATCCCAATTGTTTTGGTAGGGCTTAAGTACTTGCTGTTCTTCGGCATTCAGCTGATTCCAGCCAGGCGCCGGCGTGCCGTTTGCCGCCCCGGACCATAACGGCCAGCAGCACAATAGAATGAGCAGTAGACGTTTATTCATTCCTCATTTTTTCCAGATTGTATCTCGATGACAGATTTAACCGGCATCGCTGTCATTGTCGTCTTCATCCAGCCAGGAATAAAATTCCATGTCCGAGAAAAATTCCGGGCTCTCATGCGCCGTGAGCAATTCAACATCGTCTACGTTTGCCTGGATAAGGTTATTGGAAGGAGAAAACCAAAATAATCCGAGCATGACCGCCACCAGTCCGGCGGCCACCATGCCGCTCAGCGGCAACAGCCAATTACGCCATGCGGGTAATTTTGAATTCAAACCGTCGGCAATGGCCTCTCGCCGTGCCGCACGCAGCTTGGCGAGGGTGGCGACGTCGAGATGCGTCTCGGCCGCATCCAGCACGCGCTTAGCGGCGCTTAGAAATTTTTCGTCGGTCATGGTTGCCAATGATCCTCAAGTTTCGCACGCAGCGCATGCACCGCGCGCGAGTAATGCGTTTTAACGCTGCCTTGCGAACAGCGCATGGCTTGCGCCGTTTGCGCCACGTCTAAACCTTCCCACACACGCAACATGAAAGCTTGTTGTTGCCGTGGCGGTAGTGCGCGCAAGGCAAGCTCCAGAGCAGCCATGGCCTGTTTGTCGCGCCATTGCGCGGGCGGTTCGGGGCTATGGCCATCGGCGATATTTTCCAGCGGGTTGCTGGCGTCGGCTTCATCGCCGCCGAACCACACGCGAAACCGGTTGCGCACCTTGGCGCGCCGGCGTGAGTCGCTGATGCGGCTTTGCAGGATGGTATAGAACAATGCTCCCCATTCCTGTTCGCTGCGATCGGCGTAGCGGCGCACAAGCTGCAGCATGGCGTCTTGCACAACATCGAGCGCATCTTCTGTATTGCCGAGGGCAAAACGCGCCATCAGAAATGCACGCCTTTCGGCACCGGCCAGAAACCGATCCAAGGCTTGAGTAGACTCCAGCGGCAATACCTCTTTAAGTGATTCGCTGGCCGTGCTGCTGCCATCATTGTTCAGACAGGTCGGCGTGGGCGCTATCATCGGCCATACCGCGGTTTCAGCCAAGACCTAACCTCCAACTCTTACCTTATGTGTTCAACGCGGCCTAGCCGTGGCGGTTGACGACGGCATCAAGTGATTTGGGGTTAACGCGCAGGAATGTTAAATTAGTTGAAAAAAGCGGCCGGGTTACCGGTCCTGTAAGTTATACCGGGGTGCACCGTGCGGTTTGATGACGATAGCCTAGACCTAAATGCGCCGAGCAATCGACGCGATACTGAGCGTCGGCAAACCGAACGTCGAGGACTTTTACGTTGGGATCCACAAAAGAAGGAACGACGTAGCGGCAAAGACCGGCGTAAAACTATTGTCGCTAAACAGCGCGGACGCTGAATCTATCTTAAACCCGCCACAACGCCATGAGCATGTTGTCCGCGGAGGGCGTCAGTGGAAACTGCACGCGGCGCATGTCATCGAGCGAGTTGGAAATGCGCCCGAATTCGTGATGCAGATGCGCATACACTTGGCGTTGTCGCGGGTTCACTTCAAAATCGGCGCAATGCCAATAGGCGCTGCTGCCATGTGTCAGGTAGTAATTCAGTTCGCCGCGTCGGCGTAGACGGTCGCGAAAAAGCCCGCTCATGAATAAAGTGTATTCGCCCAAGTGACGCAAGATAGAGCGCTCACGTGTGGGGCTCGCTTTGGTGTTGTCACCACCTTGCGCCAGACGCCATTCCCCGAGCATATCGACGATGTATTCCAGCGGTTCGCCGTCGGCGTTCTGCAAGGCATATACGCGCCGTGTCTCGGCGAAGCGCATTAAAATGTCGCTAACGTAATCGACGGTCGCTGGTTGAGAAATGCCGTGGCGATGAAACCCGTGATTCACCTGATGTCGAAAAAACTGATACAGCGAAGGCACATGCATCATTAACCTCCTGTCACCATTATGACCCTTAGGCAATGCATAAATTCCTTTCTGTTTCTACAGACGGAAAGCAGCGGCGAAGAAACTTTTGCACATTGACTCGCCTAGCGTCGCGCGTATCATCTGCAGCGCCGCGCACCCAGTATGCCGCGGCATGAAACCCTACATATTATTCTAGTCAACTTATAGGAGTCTGTATGAAGCGTTACCTGCTATGGGTCATTCTGGCGGCATTTATGGTAGTAGGCCCGTTAGGATGCGGAAAAAAAGAAATCGAAGAGCTGACCGTCAAAGTAGGCCAGCTGGAAAAACAGTTGACGGACGCCAATACACGTTTGGCGGATAAAGAAAAAGAAGCAGGCGATTTGCGCATCGAATTAGCTAAAGAAAACGCCGAAAAATCCAAACTTCAGGCCGAGCGCGACAAACTTAAACAAGAACTGACCGCCCTCAAAAAGAAAAAACCCACCAAGCGTCGTTAATCACACGCTGCTTTTCCAAAAAAAGCCGGCATCGAGATCAGACAAAATTGACCGATGTCGGCTTCCGTGGAAAAGTATTCGCTCCCTTATCAAAACCACCCACCCGCTTACGCGCCGCGGCTGCGCGGCTCGTCGATTAGGTGACACAACCGAATCCGTTTCGGCGCTCTGTCAGTTTACAAAACCGCCGTTATTAAAATCTTTACCACTTTACACGAGGCAGTGGCGCGAGGATGTGCGTTTAACCACGTTATCGTCGTATTAAAATTGATATAAATCCGCTGTACTTGAATCGCAAGCCTTAGCCCCCACTGATGAGCGATGCCCATAAAAAAAGCAGAGCTAAAAATGGACGATGGCAATCGTTCCAACCAAAACAACGATGAACCGGTCGAGAGCGGCAAGCTGTTGCGCCCAGCCGATGTATTGCCGGGCATGTTGCATATTCTTCCACTCGCCAACCGTCCTTTCTTTCCAGCGCAAATGGTGCCGCTGGTGGTCGATCGCGATCCGTGGCAACGCACGGTGGAAGCCGCCGTCGAATCGGGCAATCACTATGTCGGCCTGATTCTCATTCGCGGCGACGATCCGCAAGCCGCCGGCCCGGATGATTTCTATCCCATGGGCACCGCCAGCCGCATTCATAAGGTCGTGCAGGTCGAAGACAAGTTGCAATTGTTCGTCGAAGGCATGCAACGTTTCAGCATCGACTCGTGGGTGTCGCGCGAGCGGCCGTTCGTGGTGCGCGCGCAATATTTTCCCGAGTCCGGTTATAAGGACATGCAGGAACTCAAGGCTTATACAGTCGCGGTGATCAATACCATCAAAGAATTGTTGCCGCTCAATCCGCTTTACGCCGAAGAGCTTAAATATTTTTTAAATCGTTTCGGTCCTGACGATCCGGCGCGGCTGGCCGATTTCGCCGCCAGTCTCACCACCTCCGATAAACACGAGTTGCAAGAAGTGCTGGAGAAGACGCACATTCGCGAGCGCATGGAAAAAGTTTTAGTGCTGCTCAAGAAAGAAGTCGAAGTGGCCAAGGCGCAGATGCAGATTCACAAAAACGTGGAAGAAAGCATGCAAAAGCGCCAGCGCGAATTTTTATTGCGCGAGCAAATGAAGGCGATTCAGAAAGAATTGGGCATCGCCAAGGACGATCGCACCGCCGAGGTGGAAAAGTTTCGCGAGCGTTTAAAGGACCTGACGATTCCGCAAGAAGCGCAGAAACGCATTGACGATGAAATCCAAAAAATGTCGGTGCTGGAGGTGGGCTCGCCGGAATACGGCGTTACGCGCAATTATCTCGATTGGCTGACGCAACTGCCGTGGGCGAAATTTTCCAAGGACAATCTCGATCTTAAACATGCGCGCAAAGTTCTCGATCGCGACCATGATGGACTCGAAGACGTGAAGGACCGCATCGTCGAGTTTTTGGCCGTCGGCTCGATGAAAGGCGAAGTCGCCGGTTCGATTCTCTTGCTCGTCGGCCCGCCGGGCGTGGGCAAAACTTCCATCGGTCGTTCCATCGCGCAAACGCTGGGACGTAAATTTTATCGCTTCTCGCTCGGCGGCATGCGCGACGAAGCCGAAATTAAAGGTCATCGGCGGACTTACATCGGCGCTATGCCGGGCAAGTTCATTCAGGCGATTAAAGATGTGGGCGTGGCCAATCCGGTGATCATGCTGGATGAGATCGACAAGATCGGCGCTTCTTATCATGGCGATCCGGCGTCGGCGTTACTCGAAGTGCTCGACCCGGAACAAAACCGCGACTTTCTGGATCATTATATCGACGTGCGTTTCGATCTCTCGAAAGTTTTATTCGTGTGCACCGCTAACCAGCTGGATACGATTCCCGGGCCCTTGCTCGACCGCATGGAAGTCATCCGGCTTTCCGGTTACATCACCAGCGAAAAGATGGCGATTGCGCAACACCATTTAATTCCGCGCCAACTGGAAAAATCCGGCCTCAAGCCCGGCCAGCTCAAAATCGACAGCGCCGCGGTGCGCGCGATTATCGAGGGCTATGCGCGCGAAGCCGGGGTGCGTAATTTGGAGAAACGCCTCGGGCAAGTGATGCGCAAGGTGGTCGTGAAAATTTTAAATGGCGCCAAACCGCCGATCCAAGTGGAAGTAAAAAATATCGATGAGTATCTAGGCAAACCGGTGTTCCAGCCGGAAAAACCGCAAAGCGGCGTGGGCGTGGTAACGGGATTAGCATGGACACCGATGGGTGGCGCGACGCTCGATGTCGAAGCTACGCGCGTGCACCAAGCCACGCGTGGTTTCAAGTTGACCGGCCAGCTGGGCGATGTCATGAAAGAATCGGCCGAGATCGCCTACAGCTATATTTCTTCGCATTGCAAAGACTACGGCGCGAAAGCGGATTTTTTTGAAAAAGCTTTCGTGCATTTGCACGTGCCCGCCGGCGCCACGCCCAAAGACGGTCCGAGCGCCGGTGTTACCATGGCCACGGCCTTGCTGTCCTTGGCGCGCGACAAGGAAATCGCGCGCGCCTTGGCCATGACCGGCGAGATCACGCTCACCGGTCAGGTGCTGCCGGTCGGCGGCATTCGCGAGAAGGTCATCGCCGCGCGCCGCGTAAAAATCGACGAACTCATTTTGCCCGCCGCCAATCGCCGCGATTTCGACGAATTGCCGGAACACATTCGCAAAGGAATTAAAGTTCACTTCGCCAGTCACTATAAAGACGTGGCCAAGATTGTTTTCCCCCGCAAGAAATAAACCATCGCGGGAGCTTGGCCGTGGGAAGTTTTGTTAGTTTCCAATGCAAATTCTGTCGCTACGAGGAAAGCAGCATCGGCGTGGGCCACGGCAAAACGACGTCTCCGTTTTTGGCGCTGTATCGCTGCCAGCATTGCAATACTTTTGGCAGCACTTGGATTTACGAAAACAAAATCCCGCGTTGCAGTTCTTGCTATGACGATGCGTTGACGCTGTTGCCGGACGACGTGCGTAAAGTGAATTGCCCCAAGTGCGGCGAGCCGGGAGTGATAACACCCAAAGAAGGAAGCTGGGAATAAAAAATATTTTCAGGAAAGACTGATGTCTTGCCCCGATTGTTGCCGCACAAATCCCGACAGTTCATGCATCAGTTCCGCGCCACCCTGATCGTTTAGCCATTGGCCATTCACATAGCCATAATGAAAACCGCCGGATTTGGTGGCGACCCAAATTTGCTTGGCCGCGGCTTGCTTGTTGATGATGATCTTGCTGCCATTTTCAAATTCAAGCGTCAGGATGCCGCCGCTGTTTTCAAAATCGATATCCGCGCCGCTGGTTTCAATCGCATTTTCGATATCCATAAGAGTCGCGGTGGCGCGCTGATCGAATTCGGATTCATTCATGTCAGGTAAGCTCATATCGAATGAATGGCATGTTAACGGAGCCAAGCACCAGTGAACAAGGCATCTGTTATGATGCCGGCCATTATGGGCAGAAAAATTCTGGTTATCGGCGGTTACGGTACTTTCGGTTGGCGCATCAGCCAAGCCATCGCCGCGATTCCTTCCGTCGACTGCGTAATCGGCGGCCGTTCTCCGCAGAAAATTAAACAAGATTTAGGCGACAACATCACTAGCCTTGCGGTCAACATTAACGATCAAGCCAGTCTGCGGCGCGCGCTCGAGGGCGCGTTTGCGGTGGTCAACACCGTCGGGCCGTTTCAAGAGCGCGACTACACTGTCGCCGAAACCTGTGCCGGCCTCGGCATCCATTATGTCGACCTGGCCGATGGACGCGCTTACGTCGACGGCATCACGCGCTTGCAACGGCGCGCACAGCAAAATAATTGTCTCATCGTCAGCGGCGCCAGCAGCGTGCCGACGATATCGGCGGCGCTGGTGGATATGTTGGCGCCGGAGTTCGATCGCATTAATGAAATTCATACCTGTATTTCACCGGGCAATAAAAATCCACGCGGCGCCGCGACCGTGCGCGCCATTTTGAGTTACACCGGCAAAAGTCTGCGCATCAAAGAGCGCGGACGTTGGCGTTATGCCTACGGTTGGAGCGAACCCGAGGTCGTGCGATTTCCTCCGCCCATAGGCAAGCGCCGGGTGTATTTGTGGCTTGGCGACGTTAAGCCGAATACGTCGCCATGGCCGGATAAAAAATTTGCCTAATTGGGCGCCGAGTTTGATTTTTGCCAGTAATTTATTGCGCCGCCGCGGCGGCGAGGCGGGCGGCATGCGCGTGCTGGTGCGCGGTACGCGCAATGAAGAAGAGTTGACGCACACGGCCTATCTCATCGCGCGCGACGCCAACGGCCCGGCGATTCCCTGCAGCCCCGCGGTGGCGCTGATTCGCAAATGGGTGGAACACGGCATTCACGACACGGGCGCCATGGCCTGCGTGGGTTTGTTGACCTGGGATGAAATTCGCGCGGAGTTAGCGAATTATAAAATCAGCTTAATCCGCGTTTAAGGGTTTGGTTTAAAGATTGCTAAATAAAAAATCAGTGGGATCAGAAGAATAAACAAAGGAATCATCAAGCGCGTAAATAAATGATAACGGCGAACCCAGGCCGTATCCTGCAACGCCGGTGAATCACCGCGGCTGTAAATTTTTGGCAACCGGTAGTGCACAAAATAACTGTCGATAATTTCTATTGGCGCCAATATGCCGATTATTAGAGCGAGCTTCCACTGCAGCCATGTGGTTGTAAGTGGATAACCCGTCGTTAGGATCAATCCTGTTCCCGAAGCGATTAGCGCAAGGAAGGCGCTATGCTCCCACCACATGAGTCTCAAGAAAGCGCGCCAGACCCAGGCAATATTTTTATTCGACATGGCGAGTTTGTCCCCATCGCGTAACACCATCCAAGCGCCTAAGGTCGGTCCCAGCCAAAATACTAGTGCTGCCAGATGCAGCGCTAGAAAAAAGCTTGTCCAATTAAAATTCACTTTTGCGCGCCTATCGGGTTTATCCGATACCGATGCGGACGATAAAAAATAATCGCCGCCACCAGCAGCATCCACATCAATGACAGCATCATAGAACTAGCTGTAAAAATTAATATCCAGAACGGTTGATAAATAATGGTGGCCGCACTCAACGCCAGGCCCAGCAACCAAGATGGCATACCAAACCACAAGAGCCAGCGAGGAAGTAATTTATTTTTGAAACCTAGTATGTTCAGTATTATCCCGCCTAGGTTATAAGCCCCATTGCCGAAACCGCCGGTGAGTTGTACCGCTAAATATTCCAAGCTGCGAAAGTGTTCGGTATGGATTGTCCGTGTCAGTTCGTCTGCCCCGATGCTGTTGCTCGCCAGCCAGGGTAAAATCACAGCGAAAATAAATTCCGCTGTAATATCCGGACCGATACCGATGGCGACAAGGGTGAGGGCATAGAACTTTATCTTGGAGTTGGGTAAAAAATCTAACAGATAAAAACAAAAAAGGAGCAGGCCCAATGCCGACAGCATCCACAGGAACCAGGAAGCCAACCAGAGATTCTTGTGCCCCAGTATATAGCGCATGCGGGCATGAATATCTGGTTCGATGGGAAGCCCGGGTTGCAGGACGAATAACATTGCCAGGCATGCCAGAGAAATAGTACCGATGATGGTTAGCGTGACATAGAATCCAGTGTCTGATTTAGCAGCGGGCATATTTGTTTCCTTACTGGTAAGTGCATCACTGGATGTTTAGCAGATAATCGGGGTAAGCTTAAGATAATATACGTGAATGACATGCATATGCTTAAGCCCCCGGTTCGATCTTATGTGTTATGTGCAGGCCTATTACTTGGCTCCTGCATCTTGATGACGGCCTGCGGCAAGAAAGGGCCCTTATACTTACCTGACGAAGCGCCGAAGCAAACAGTAGAGCCGGTCGTCGTTCCGGCTTCACCGTTACCACAAAAATAATTTTTCGCTCATCCATGAATCCGTTTGCCTTCCAAGACCGGCAATTGTTTGCCGAGAATGTGCGACTCGCCGACATCGCCGAAACCGCCGGCACGCCGTGTTACGTCTATTCGCGTGCTTACATCGAAGAACGATTCCGCGCTTTCGATTCGGCTTTGACCGGGCGCGAGCATTTTGTCTGCTACGCGGTCAAAGCCAATTCCAATATCGCGGTGTTGAATTTATTGGCGCGTCTCGGCGCCGGCTTCGATATTGTTTCCGGCGGCGAATTGGAGCGCGTATTGGCCGCGGGCGGCGATCCCAAAAAAATCGTGTTCTCGGGCGTGGGTAAGACGCGCGCGGAAATGCGGCGCGCGCTGGCCGTCGGCATTTATTGTTTTAACGTCGAATCGGAAGCCGAGCTGGAAATATTAAACGCGGTCGCCGCCGAACTCGGCAAGCGCGCGCCGGTGGCGTTGCGCGTCAATCCGGACGTCGATCCCAGCACGCATCCGTACATCGCCACGGGTTTGAAAGAAAGTAAATTCGGCATCGATATCGCCCGCGCCGGGGCCGTGTATGGTCACGCCAAGTCGCTCGCTCATATCCAAATCATCGGCATTGCTTGTCATATCGGTTCGCAGTTAACCGATATGGTGCCGTTCGTGCAGGCGCTCGATCGCGTCATCGAATTGGCGGGTGCGTTGCTGGATCAGGGCGTCGCCTTGCAGCATCTCGACCTCGGCGGCGGTCTGGGTATTCGTTACAACGACGAGCAACCGCCGACGCCGGAAGAATACGTGCGCGCGATCCTGGCGCATTTGAAGAAAAAAGGCGCGCGCTACGAATCGCTGCGGTTGATCTTCGAGCCGGGCAGGGCGATTGTCGGCAACGCCGGTTTGTTATTGACGCGCGTGTTGTTTCTAAAACTTGGCGCCGAGCGCAATTTCGCCGTGGTTGACGCGGCGATGAACGATCTGATGCGTCCCGCGCTGTACGATGCGTGGCACGACATCACGCCGGTGTCGGTGAATGCGCCGCGCACGCTGCGGGTTTACGACGTGGTCGGACCGGTGTGCGAGAGCGGCGATTTTCTCGGTCGTCAACGCGAACTCGGCATTGAGGCGGATGATTTGCTCGCCATCGTTTCCGCCGGCGCTTACGGCGCGGCCATGAGCTCGAACTACAATACCCGCCCGCGCGCGCCGGAAGTGATTGTCGATGGAAATAAATTTTATATTGTGCGGCGGCGTGAAACCGTGGCGGAATTGGTGGCGCCGGAAGCGCTGTTGCCAAAATAATTTGGCCAACGCAGATTCGGTTCCTGGTTTATTTGCCGCGCGCCAAGCGCTAAGCTTCTCCTATGCAAGTCCCTTTCACTAAAATGCACGGCGCCGGTAACGACTTCATAGTGTTCAACGGCGTGGCGCGCTCGATTCCGTTAACCCCCGCAAAAATCCGCCGCTTGGCCGATCGCCATTTCGGCATTGGCTGCGACCAAATATTGGTAGTGGAGCGGCCGTCAGCGAGCGGCGCTGATTTTCGCTATCGCATTTTTAACGCCGATGGCAATGAAGTGGAGCAGTGCGGCAACGGCGCGCGTTGTTTCGCGCGCTTCGTGCGCGATAAAGGGCTGACGGACAAAAACGAAATCGCCGTGGAAACGCTTGGCGGCATGATTTACCTGCATGTGGAACCGGACGGCAATGTGCGGGTCAACATGGGTGTACCGCGTTTCGCGCCAGCCGAGGTGCCGTTTGCAGCGGCGACGCGTCAAAACGTCTATGATTTAGAGGTTGCCGGCGAAACCGTGAAGATCAGCGTTTTGTCCATGGGCAATCCGCATGCGGTGCAAGTGGTGCCGGATGTCGATAGCGCAGCGGTGAACACGCAAGGCCCTTTGATTGAAAAGCACGCGTGTTTTCCGCGTCAGGTGAATGCGGGTTACATGCAGATCGTGGATCGGCGCCATATTCGTTTGCGGGTTTACGAACGCGGCGCGGGCGAAACGCTGGCGTGCGGCAGCGGCGCGTGCGCCGCGGTGGTGGCGGGTCGCCAAAGCGGCCTGCTGGATGATAAGGTAGAGGTGAAGTTGCTCGGCGGCAGTTTGCGCGTAACATGGGCCGGCGAAGGCCAGCCGGTATGGATGTCGGGCCCGGCCGTCACGGTGTTTGAAGGAACAATCGACCTGGATCAGCTATGACACAGAAACTACCGCACAGCGAATTGGACACGGAACTTTCCTGGGAAGAGGCGGTGTCGCGTTATCTCGACGATCACCCGGATTATTTTACGCGCCGCCCCGAAATTCTGACGCAATTGATGCTATCGCATGAAACCGGCGGCAAAGCGGTTTCGCTGATTGAACGCCAAGTACAAGTGTTGCGCGAACAAACCCAAACCTTGCAGCGGCAACTGCGCGAGCTGGTCAATAACGCGCGCGAGAACGACGTGCTCAGCAGCCGCTTACATCGTTTCGCCATGGCCATGATCGATTGCACGTCGCTCGATGACGCGCTCGACACCGCTTACGATTTGCTGCGCCAGGAATTTAAATTGGACGCGGTGGTGATTTTAATGCACGGGCAACCCTTGGGCGATCGCCCTGAATTGGTCGCTGCCGACGACAGCCGTTTAAATACCTTGCTCAAGCAATTTAATGCCGGCAAACCGATTTGCGGCGGCAAGTTCGAAGAAAGCCTCATGAGTTATTTATTCGGCGAACGCGCCGCGGAAATTAAATCGAGCGCTTTGATTCCGCTCGACGATAAAAATCCCCACGGCGTGCTGGCGCTGGGTACGCACGATCCGTATCGTTTCCATCCGGGCATGGGCACGGTTTATTTAACACGGCTGGGCGAACTGCTGACGCACAGCCTCGCGCGCCACCGGCGATAATTATTTTCCTGCGCGTGCCGACCATGCTTCCGCGCGCTGATCCTCTCCTCGAAAAATTTCTGCGCCATCTCGGCGAAGAGCGCCGCTGTTCGCCGCTTACCTTGAAGCACTATCGGCGCGACCTGGTGCAATGCATTGCGTATTGCCACCAGGCCGGCGCTCGCGACTGGGGAAAATTCACGCCGGCGCAAGTGCGCGGCTGGGTCGCGGCGCTGCATCGCCAAGGGCTCGCGGGCAAAAGCATTCAGCGCGCTTTGTCGGCGCTGCGCAGTTTTTATCGTTACTTGCTGCGCGAGCAGCTGGTCAGGCGCAATCCAGCCAGCGGCATTACCGCGCCCAAGTCAGCGCGCCGGCTGCCGAAAACATTAACCGCCGATCAAACCGCGCGCTTGCTGGCGGGCGATTGCTCGGCGCCGTTGTCCCAACGTGACGCGGCCATGTGGGAGCTTTTATATTCTTCCGGTCTGCGCTTATCCGAAGCCGTGAATCTTAATCTTACCGAACTCGATCTCGCCGGCGGCGTAGTGCGCGTTACCGGCAAAGGAAAAAAGGTGCGCGAGGTTCCGGTGGGCGCCAAAGCGTGCCACGCTTTAAGCACGTGGTTGGCGCTGCGCCGCCAATTCGCGCGCGTGGATGACCCAGCGGTATTTATCGCCCGCAACGGCAAACGCCTGGGCGCGCGCGCGGTGCAATCGCGCTTGCGCCACTGGGCGATCCACCAGGGCATGGAGGTGCCGGTGCATCCGCACATGCTGCGGCATTCCTTCGCCAGTCATGTGTTGGAATCCAGCGGCGATTTGCGCGCGGTGCAAGAGATGCTGGGGCACGCGAATATTTCCACCACGCAAATTTACACGCATCTCGATTTTCAGCATCTGACGAAAGTCTACGATCAAGCCCACCCGCGCGCGCGCCGCAAGACCACGCCATGAGCCAAGTCAATTATTACAGCATGCGTCAGTTCTCGCCGTATCAAGGCACCGCGCAAGTGGTGGAGACGCCGCGCGTGCGCGCGATCAGTTCCGACGGGATTAGTTGGCGCGTGCAATTTCTCAATCGTCGTTCGCGTTCGACGCACGCCATCTGGCGCGCGGACGGCAGTGGCACGCTGCTGGAAAACGAAACCACGCAGGAATTTTTAGAGGCGATGCAAAATCATCCGGCATTCCCTTTTCCCGCGGGAGATAATCTGGAATTGTGGCTGCTGGACGCCAAAGCCCAAAAGCCCTTGGCGATTCTCGCCAGCACCTTGGACCGCGCCCATCCACCGCGCGCGGCGGAAACGGTCTGGCAGGCGGCACTGGCCGGCGATGACAGTTTCATGGCGCCGAGTCTAATGGCCGCGGCCGGTCAAAGCACCGCCGCGGTTTCGCCCATTGCGCATCGCGAAGTGTTGCGCCGTTGCGTACAAAAAGCCGCCGGCCCGCTCAATCGCACCCAATGGTTCCGGCGCGCAGCGGATGGCGGCGGCACCGGTTTGCACGGCCATCGTCTCGATGCATCCAACTTGGGAAGAAAACTCGAACACGATACCTTTCCCGAATTATTGTTGCGCGCGGAATGGGACAACGAGCGCGAAAAAAATTTGGTGCACGATTACCACGATTGGCAAGCGCCTTATTTGCTTACGCATTGTCACCTCGCGCGCGCTACGCGCGATCGCTTGGAGCGCGCCGCCTGCCGCCAAGCGGAAAAACTTTACAAGCTGCGGCACTTTCTTCCGGAAATTATCAACCCCGATTTACTTAAAGTGGCTTTCGTCGAGGCCGTGATCCGCCGCGCCGGCCAGCCTTAAAGGCTTCACTTTCCGCCGCCGCTGCGAAAAGCGTAGAATGGCCGGCGGATATTATAAACATTCAGTTTTGGAGTAGGGTTGCATGGCTAACATGAATAAAACGATTTCCATCGTGCCGGCGCAAAATCAGCAGGAGCATGCGGAAATTAACAGCTGCGCCGAGGCCGAGCCCTATGCCTTGCGCGTCATCGGCGACAGCATGGCGCCCGAATTTCTCGATGGCCATATCATCATCGTCGACCCGGCGATGGCGCCGGCGCACGGCGCGTATGTCGTGATCGATTACCAAGGCGAAACCACTTTTCGTCAGTTCGTTGTCGAAAACAACCGCAAGTATCTCAAGGCGGTGAATGACGCCTATCCCGCCGTTGAAATGGTGGAAAAATATTCAATACGCGGAGTGGTGGTGCAGCGCGCCGGGCGGCGGCGTAAGGATCATAAACATTACTATTGAAATTACGCGAGACGCCAAGAATCAATCCGATTCATTTGTGGGGTACAAATGTTTACGCGACCAAGGGATGTCGTTGTTTGCGCCACGCGTAAAGACGACTTGAAAAAGCTGCATGGCGCCGACGTTGAACGCGGCGATGGAACCGGTCAGATAAAGCCGCCATGCGCGTACGAAGGCGCTATCGAAAGTTTTTTCAACCTTTTCCGCTTGCTGCTCGAAGCGCGCCAACCAGTGCTTGAGAGTTTTGGCATAATGCAATCGCAAGTTTTCGACATCGAGCACGGAAAATTCGTGGGTTTCGAAAATATTCATCATTTCGCGCAAAGTCGGCGGATACGCGCCGGGAAAGATGCGCTTTTCAATCCACGCATTCATTAATTCGGGTTTGTTGCGGCCGATGGAGTGAATCAAGCCGCGGCCTTGCGGCAATAGGCAGCGATGAATCGTATCCCCGAGTTCGCGGTAGTGTTCGCGGCCGACGTGTTCGAGCATACCGACCGAAACAAATACATCGTATTCGCCGCTGATATTGCGATAATCGTCTTCGACAAATTCCACATTTTCGTCCAAGCCGGCGGCCTTGGTTTTTTCGCGTGCGTATAAAATTTGTTGGTGCGAAATATTATACGATCGCACCTTGGCGCCGTAATATTTGGCCATATGCCGCGCCAAGCCGCCCCAGCCGCCGCCGGCCTCGACCACGCGGTCGCCCGGTTTCAAGCGCAGCTTGCGGCACACATGATCCAATTTGGCGCGTTGCGCCTGCTCCAACGTCATTTCCGGCGCGGGAAAATAGGCGCAGGTATATTGCATGGCTTCACAGTCGAGCCAGCCTTCATAAAAATCGTTGCCGATGTCGTAGTGGTAATGCATGTTGTCGCGCGAATCGGTAATTTTATTTAAACGCGGACGATTGATGTTAAATAAATAGGTCTGCGCTTTATTGAGCTTGCGAAATGGCGGCGCGGTTTTCAGCGCTTGATAAGTGGCAATGAGAAAGCTTAAAAGATCGCCTTCTACTTGCACGCGGCCGACGCTATAGAGGTCGCCAAAATGCAGCGCCGGATTCATCAATAGCTGATGCAAAGCCTGGCTATCGTGAATATGCACGCGCACCAGCGGTTTGGTCGTCGACGTCAGAATTTCTTCGTCGTTCCATAACACGACGCTAAATGGCGGATGCGCCAATAAGCCCAAAAGTTTGCGCGCTAACCAGCGGTCTAAAGTGGAAACAGAAGCAGGAGAGACATCCACGTCGGTGTTATAACCGCCGCCCGCCAATGCTTGGAGTTCGAAAGGAGCCGTTTTATTCTTTTCAGTATTAGTATTCTTTTGCATACGTCTCGGATTGAGCTTCGAAGACGATATTATCCTAACTCAAGAGCGGTTATTTACAAACCTGCTTTTCCCTTATTTCTGCGTAGGTAAACACCTAAGACCCAGGACAAACGCCATCCTAAAACAGTTTTAAAGCACATCAACGTGTAGAATTGGGACATGAACGTTCACAGGAAGTTGCGCCGTCCTTTCCTCTTGCCCTTATTTCTTTATTATTCTTTTTTATTTTTGTCCGTCAGCCCCGCGCCCTTATGGGCCGAAGATCCAGGCGCCTATATGCGCGGCTACGTGCAAGCCCTGCTCGACAGCCGTTTCCCCGGTCTCGGCCTATATGTGAAAACAGTGGAGCCCGCCAATCAGCACGTCAAACTTTCTTCGCGCACCTGTTTGGGCCCTTCGCAAAAACGTAACATCGAACATCTCCTAATTCAGACGGAGCATGTCAAAGTCGTAGCCTGGGATGCTTCGGCCAATTGCGACAAACCCGAAACCGCGCCGAGTTCCAAAACGACCGAGGAGTCCGTGCCCCTGCCTTTTGAGATTCGCGTGCTGCCGGAAGAAGAACTTTTCGCGACCTTGCTGGCGGATCCGCGTCAGCCGCGGTTTTCGGTAAGCTATCAGCACTACGCCAGCGCATCGAAAGAATTTGCCGCGGCCGGCGTGGCCTACGGCGAGTACTTTGGTTTGGCTTCGGGTTTTTTTGGCGAAGCCGGCAGTTCGCAGGTTGGCATTCAAGGCGCCATCTTTGCGTTGTTTAATTTGGACGCGCCCTCGAGCGATCTCGTTAACGCCGATTATTGGATCGGCTTACCGATCAGCTATCGCAAGGGACCGTGGTCGTATCTGCTGCGGCTTTATCATCAAAGCTCGCATTTGGGCGATG
>JACQBD010000054.1 GCA_016194665.1 Gammaproteobacteria bacterium | reverse complement strand
GTTGTGTTATGGGGTCAAGGTTTGCCCGTCGAGGAAGTCGCCGAGAAAGCGGGCACGGTGGGTTACGAATTGCTTTGTCATGTCACGCCGCGCGTGCCGCGGGTCGTGATTTAAAACGAATTTAAAAACCGTTGGGTTACGGCGCTACACCCCTAACCCAAGCTACATTAAATATTTTTTGCATTCGACATTTGTTTGTTTCGGCAAATAGTTCAATGTAGCTTGGGCTCAGGGCAGCGCAGCCCAACGAACTCATTCATCATGGCCAAGACAAAATCGGTCTACACCTGCAACGAATGCGGCGCCAGCTCGCCCAAATGGGTCGGCCAATGTCCGTCGTGCAGCGCCTGGAATACTTTGTATGAAACCGCCGTGGTGTCGACATCGACGGCGCGCACCGGGCGTCAATACGGCGCGCCGGCGGAAGCGCGTTTTCTCGCCGAGGTCACACCGGAAAAAATCGCACGCATCGCCACCGGCATCAGCGAACTCGATCGCGTATTAGGCGGTGGCTTGGTCGCCGGCTCGGTAGTGTTGATCGGCGGCGATCCCGGCATCGGTAAATCCACTTTGCTGACGCAAGCATTAGCGACGATCAGCCAAAGCGCGCATGTGCTTTACGTTAGCGGCGAAGAATCGTCCGACCAGATCGCGCTGCGCGCGCAACGCTTAGGCTTAAAAGGCGAACGCCTGCGCCTGTTCACCGAAAATCAAATTGAAACCATCATCGCTTACGCGCAAACCGAACGCCCGCAAGTGATCGTCATCGATTCCATTCAAACCGTGTTCACCGATATTTTGCAATCGGCGCCGGGCAGCGTCGCGCAAGTGCGCGAATCCGCCGCGCAATTGGTGCGCTTCGCCAAGCAGACCGGCACCGCTTTGTTTCTTGTCGGCCACGTCACGAAAGAGGGCACGCTGGCGGGCCCGCGCGTCTTGGAGCACATGGTGGATACCGTGCTGTATTTCGAGGGCGATACGGGTAGTGCGTTTCGCATCATTCGCGCGATCAAGAATCGTTTCGGCGCGGTCAATGAAATCGGCGTGTTCGCCATGACCGAAAACGGTTTGCGCGAAGTCGGCAATCCTTCGTCGATGTTTTTAAGCCGCCAAGGCGACGCCGTGCCGGGCAGCGTGGTGCTGGCGACGCAAGAAGGCACGCGGCCATTATTGGTGGAGGTGCAGGCCTTGGTGGATCAAAGCCATTTAAGCAATCCGCGCCGCGTTTGCGTGGGGCTCGATACCAATCGCCTGTCGATGTTACTCGCGGTGTTGCATCGTCACGGCGGTATCCCGACTTATTGGATATTTTTGATTAAAACAAAATGGACAGGACTTACAGGATTAACAGGATTTTTTTACCCCCTAAATTAATCTTGTAAATCCTGTTAATCCTGTCCATATTATTAGTTCAAATTTTTATTTCAAATAAAACTGCAAGCGCGTGCTGGTGACTTCGATGACGTCGCCGTTTTTTAATTTCATGCCTTCTCGCGGAACCGTCTTGCCGTTTAACTTAGGTGTTTCATCTTCGCCCGGCATCAGCGTGTAGCCGTCGCCGATTTGATTGATGGCGCCGGCGCGTTTGCCGACTTTGCCGAGGTTGGTAACTTTTTTAGTCAGCTCGATGCGTTTACCGCTGTTGACGCCGCTTAAAATAAAAATAGCGCCGAGCCGTTCAGTTTTGGGAGCGGGCGCGTCTTTCAAGGAAGTTTCGACGGTGATGGAGGCGTTGGCGTCGCGCGCCGAAGGAATAATAACTGTCTTGGCAAAATCATCCGGCTGCTTGTTGGCGCGCACGGTTTCGGTGATGAACACCAAGGTGTGTTTGCCGATGACCACGGCGTCGCCGTTCTTGAGGTGATGCTTAGAAATTTTTTTGTTGTTGATGAAGGTGCCGTTGGTGCTGCCGAGATCCTGAATAAAAGAATCGTCGCCGACGGTGAAGACGTTGGCGTGCTCGCCGCTGATGGCGAGGTTGTCGATAAATATTTCGCATCCCGGTTTGCGGCCGATTTTCATGTCGCCTTGGCGCAGCTCGACATGATCGACGACTTCGTTGTTAAATTTGATAATCAGTTTGGCCATAATCCTTTCCTAAAGTACCGTTTAAGATTAGCAAAAAATGTGCCTAAAGCGAGGAAATCTCTTAGATTTCTTCATCCGCTTTTTGTCCTTTCAACAGCGCTTCTTTATGACGTAAAAAATTTTGTCCGGTGCGCACCAAGATTACGGAAATGTTATCCGGTCCGCCGCGCGCATTCGCGGTTTCAACCATGGTTTGCGCCGCGGTTTGTAAACTGCGTCCGTGCTCGGTCAATATCATTTCGATATCGCCGTCGGCCAAGACGTCGTTGAGCCCGTCGGAGCAGAGCAGATAAATATCTTCGTCCATCACATTGTGTTCGCTGATATCCGGCAATACCGCGGGGTCAATGCCGAGCGCGCGCGTGACTAAATTTTTGCTGACGGATTCGCGCGCTTCTTCTTCTGTCGCCAAGCCGCGGCTGACCAATTCTTGAATCACTGAATGATCCTGAGTGATTTGTTCCAGGATGCCGAAGCGGAAGCGATACAGACGCGAATCGCCAACGTGCCCGACGCATAATTTGTCATCGTAGAAAACCACCGTCACTACCGTCGAGCCCATGCCGGCGCATTCCGGCCGCTGGCGCGACAACTCATAGATGGCGCGGTTGGCTTGTTGCACGGCTTCGCCGACCGATTTGATTTCGAGAGCGGGGTTCGGGGCTTTGGCCGAATCGATAAAACTGTCGACCACGTATTTGGCGATGGAATCCACGGCTAATTTGCTGGCCACTTCGCCGGCTTGATGGCCGCCCATGCCGTCGGCCACGATCACCAGTCCAGCCTCGGGCACTAGCGCGATGCAGTCCTCGTTTTGCTCGCGTTTGCGCCCGGTATCGGTGAGGCCGTACATTAGTAATACACTCATGAAGCTTTTTATCCCTTAATTTTCCAAGCTGCCCCAGTTCTTATTTTTTTTCCCTGATTCATGTCATCAGGCATCTTGAAACATGCAATAACTCAGCACACTGAGTTTTTAAAAGTGTAGAGGGTTTTCTGGTTCGGTGCTTTGCGCCAATCAAGCGTTTTTGACTTAAGCTATTGGCGCATAAATTACACGAGAGAAAAATGTTATTTATATGATTTACAAAGGAAAAGTTTATAGAAAATTAAACCAGTAAATTTTCTAAAATGCGCCGATAAATTTGCGCCAAGCGCGAGACGTCCGCGATGGCGATGCATTCGTCGATCTGGTGGATGGTGCTGTTCAACGGACCGAGCTCAACGACTTCAGCCCCCGTAGGAGCAATAAATCGGCCGTCCGAGGTGCCGCCGCTGGTGGACAAGTTAGTCTCGATCCCCAGCTCGTCTCGCACCGCGCGGCGCACGGCATCTATAAGAGTAGTTCCGCGCGTGAGAAAGGGTTGGCCGGAGAGGATCCATTGCAGGCTGAAATCCACGCCATGACGGCTTAAGACCTCTTCAGTGCGCCGGCGTAACTCGGCTTCGGTAACGGCGGTCGAAAAGCGAAAGTTGAACACCACTTCCAGCGTTCCCGGAATCACATTTTCCACACCGGTGCCGCCATGGATATTGGAAATCTGAAAACTGGTCGGCGGAAAATCGGCATTGCCTTTATCCCATTCGGCCTGCGCCAGTTCCGCCAGCGCCGGCGACACGATATGAATAGGATTTTTCGCGAGATGCGGATAGGCGACGTGACCTTGCTTGCCGCGCACTGTGAGCCGGCCGGTTAAAGAGCCGCGGCGACCGTTTTTGATTGTATCGCCGAGCAACTTGGCCGAAGACGGCTCACCGACGATGCAGTAATCGATTTTGATATGCCGTTGCGCCAGCCATTCCATGACCTTAACCGTGCCGTTCACCGATGGACCTTCTTCGTCGGAAGTAATCAGCAGCGCGATTGAACCTTTGTGGTGCGGATGTTGAGCAATAAAATCTTCAATCGCGGTGACGAAGGCCGCGAGCGATGATTTCATATCCGACGCGCCGCGGCCGTAGAGATGACCGTTGCGAATCTCAGGCTGAAACGGATCGCTCTTCCAGGCTTCACGCGGACCGGAAGGCACAACATCTGTATGTCCAGCGAACACCACTAAAGGTATGGCGTTGCCGCGCACTGTCCACAGATTATCCACGTCGCCGAAACGCAGCTTCTCGGCTTTGAAGCCGAGTGCGCCTAAGCGCGTTTGCATAATGTCCTGACAACCTTCGTCGCGCGGCGTTTGCGACGGGCGCGCGATGAGTTGTTTGGCGAGTTCGAGAGTTTTATCCATAAGATTAAATTGACAGGATTAACAAGATTGACAGGAATTTAAAAAAACATTTTTTTTTATGTCTAATCCCGTTAATCCTGTAAATCCTGTCCATTATTTTTTAAATATCTCTGAGCAATTCATTAATGCCGACTTTGGAACGCGTCTTCTCATCCACTTGTTTCACGATCACGGCACAATAGAGACTGTACTTGCCATCGGCAGAGGGCAGGTTGCCGGAAACGACCACCGATCCTTTCGGAATGCGACCGTAGCTGATCTGGCCGGTCATGCGATTATAAATTTTGGTGCTTTGACCGATGTACACGCCCATGGAAATCACCGAACCTTCTTCGACGATGACGCCTTCGACCACTTCCGAGCGCGCGCCGATGAAACAATTGTCTTCGATGATGGTCGGCGCGGCTTGCACCGGCTCGAGCACGCCACCGATACCGACGCCGCCGGACAGATGCACGTTCTTACCTATCTGCGCGCAGGAACCAACCGTGGCCCAGGTATCCACCATCGAACCTTCATCGACGTAACCGCCGATGTTGACGTAAGAGGGCATGAGCACCACGCTCGGCGCAATGAACGCGCCTTTACGTATCGCTGCCGGCGGCACCACGCGGAAACCGCCGTCGCGGAAGCTTTTAGAATTGTAGTCAGCGAACTTGGAGGGCACCTTGTCCCAATAATTCGTATAACCGCCTTTAATGAAACTATTATCTTCGATGCGAAAATAAAGCAACACGGCTTTCTTCAACCACTCGTTCACCGTCCATTGGCCGTTTTTCTTTTCCGCCACCCGCGCTTTTCCCGAATCCAACATGTTAATGGCCTCGTGCACCGCGTCTTTAACATGCGTATCGACATTGCGCGGCGTAATCGCGCCGCGCCGTTCAAAAGCTTCGTTGATGACGGACTGTATGTCACTCATGATAATTCCTTAAAGATATAAAAAAATAATTAATGGGAACCTCTAAAAATTGAAAACCCCTTCTCCCTCCGGGAGAAGGCGGGGATGAGGGGGATAATAAAATTCATTGTGTCTACTCCCCCTCACCCTAACCCTCTCCCGTAGGGAGAGGGGATTTTTAGAGGTTCCCTAATGTAATTAATGTAGGTTGGGTTGAGCGCCAGCGAAACCCAACGGTTTTCAATTTCTAAATTTCTTTCGCATCGATTGTTGGGCTTCATTCCTCAGCCCAACCTACATTTATTTAAAAAATGTAGGGTGCGCCCTGCGCACCGATCGATGAAATGGTGCGTGGGACGCACCCTACAGCTCAGCCCAAGCCACATTTATTTAAGCGATTCTACATAATTTCGAATGCGCTGTGCGGCTTCGATGCAATCGTTCAACGACGCCACCAAAGCCATACGCACCCGGTTTTGCCCCGGGTTTATGCCATGCGCCGGCCGCGAAAGATAGCTGCCCGGCAGCACCAAGACATTCTCGCGCGCATACAGTTCGCGCGTGAAAGTTTCGTCGTCTTGCGGGGTTTTCGGCCACAAAAAGAAACCCGCCTCGGGTTTTTCTACCGTCAGCACCGGTTTTAAGATTTTTAACACGGCGTCGAATTTAGCCCGATACAAATCGCGGTTGGCGCGCACATGCGTTTCATCGTTCCAAGCAGCGATGCTCGCGGCTTGCGTCGGTCCCGGCAAGGCGCAGCCATGATAGGTGCGGTATTGATAATATTGCTCCATGACCGCGCCATCGCCGGCGATGAAACCGGAACGCAAGCCCGGCAGACTCGAACGTTTAGAAAGACTGTGGAACGCGAGGCAGTGGCGATAATCTTTGACGCCCAGATCGTTCGCGACTTGCAGCAGACCCACCGGCGGCTGCGCTTCATCGAAATAAATTTCTGAATAACATTCATCGGCAGCGATGAGAAAATTATGTTTCTGCGCCAAGCCGATGAGCTTCGCGAGCTCGGCGTGATTTAACACTGCGCCGGCAGGATTCCCGGGAGAACAAATGTAAACCAGCGGAACTTGCTGCCAAAAATCATCCGTGATCGCGGAAAAATCCGTGCGGAAACCGTTTTCTTCCACGGTGTTTAGAAAATACGGCCGCGCTCCGGCGAGCAAGGCCGCGCCTTCATAGATTTGGTAAAACGGATTGGGCATGATCACCACCGGCCGTTGCGAATTCACGCGCCGGTCGATGACCGCTTGAGCGATGGAAAACAAAGCTTCGCGCGTGCCGCTGACGGGAAGAATATGGCGCTCGGGATCGAGCGCGATTTGATTCAAACTAAATCGCCGCGTGGCCCAACGGGCGATGCTTTGCCGCAGTTCCAGCGAGCCGCGCGTGAGCGGGTAGTGGGAGAGGCCGGCAAGATTAGACGTCAGGGCTTCCAAAACGAAAGCCGGTGCGGCATGCTGCGGCTCGCCCACGGACAGGCGAATCGCTTGCTTATTCGCCGGCGGCGTGATGCCGTGAATGAGTTGCACGAGCTTCTGGAACGGATAAGGCTGTAAGCTCGCGAGCCTGGAATTCATGATGAGTGAGTTTTGAGAAAAAAAGAATTATACGGGAAGCCACTGATGTCATCCAAGGAAACACAAGGAATTTATCCGGTCGCGGCGCTGCTCGTCGGCGCTACGCTGTGGGGCGTGATCTGGTACCCCATGCGTTTGCTCGAAGGCGGCGGCTTGAGCGGCATTTGGTTGACGCTCACGCTGTACGCCACCGCCTTGATTGTCAGCCTGCCACGCACCGCCAAAGCGATTCCCGAATTCAGCCGCCATCCCAGCCTGCTCCTTTTACTCATGCTCGCCGCCGGCTGGACCAACATCGCCTTCGTCGAAGCGATATTGGAAGGCAATATCTTGCGCGTGTTGCTGCTGTTTTATCTCTCACCCTTGTGGGCCACGCTCATGGGCTGGTTGTTCCTGCGCGAACGCATCACCCGCGTCGGCTTCGCGAGCCTCGTCATCGCCATGAGCGGCGCGCTGCTGATGTTATGGAATCCCATCCTCGGCGCCCCCTGGCCGCAAGGCAAAGCCGATTGGATGGCGCTCACTTCCGGCTTCGCCTTCGCCTTGTCCAACGTCATCGTGCGTAAACTGCAAGACACTTCCATCGCCGCCAAAGTATTGGCTGTCTGGGCCGGCGTTGTGTTGGTAGCCGTGATCATGATTACATTTTTTTCCTTGCCGCTTCCTAAATTCTCGATCTCAATATTCGCCGGCGCCGTCGCCCTCGGTGTGTTCGGCATCTTATTAATGACCACGCTGGTGCAATACGGCGTGACGCATATGCCGGTGCATCGTTCGGCGGTGATCACGCTGATCGAACTGGTTGCAGGAGCCATATCGCAACAGCTGCTGACGAATGAAGTTGTGACGATGCGGGAGTGGGTAGGTGGAATATTGATAATAGTGGGGGCGTATCTTTCGGCCAGAGTAGCATTGCCGAAAAATTATTGATTTTTTCTGTGTTGCTATTCGTTGTCATTCCCGCGACAGCGGGAATCCAGGCATGACATGGAATCGCGCGCGAAGCGCGCGATACTCAAAAACTAATAACGGGATGCTCCGCCCCCGCGCCCAGGGTTTCTTTTCTTTGCTCGTGCAAAGAAAAGAAACCAAAAAAAGCACGCCCCGATTCGCCAACCGCACACAAACAACGTGTGCGGTCCCCTGTTCGCACCCAGGGCGCGCCAACATATGGCGCACCCGTTCGGCGGCACGGAAGTCCACTGGACTTCCGTGACTACTCCGCCTCACCCTCGCTTC
>JACQBD010000003.1 GCA_016194665.1 Gammaproteobacteria bacterium | reverse complement strand
TATGAGTCCGAGCGCATAAATATCGGCGCGTTTGTCAACTGGTTTCCCTCGAACCCGTTGCTCAGGTGCGGCGTACTGGAAATTGGCGAGGCGAGCATTATCTTTTGTTTCGACCGCCGTAAAAAGCTCTTCTTCTTCGAATGTTGCGATCCCGAAATCTGCGATTACCAACTCTTTCCCTTTACTATTCACGAGAATATTCTCAGGCTTCAAGTCTCGGTGAATCACTCCGAGCTTATGCGCACCTTCAACTCCATCCAAAATCTTCTCGAATGTCGTTAGCGCGTCTCGCGGTGATAATTTGCCGATTAATCCTCGAAATGACCCCTCATACAAAGGCATCACGAAAAATGGAACGCTGTCATCAACAAGGCCGTGATCCAAGACAGTAATAATGTTTGGATGCTTATTTCGACTACAAAATCTAAATTCGTTCTCGAAACGCTTCAGTCTGTCCTTTGAAGCCTTAGCTGGTTCCAAAATCTTAATGGCTAACTTGGACCCGTTATCGTCTGAGGCGCTATAAACGACACCGCTACCTCCTTCACCAACGCAGTCGTGGATCTGGTAGGTAGTAAAGGTTGTCCTAAGTTGCTTTGGCTTTTTCATTGTTTATTCCCGCCCTCCCCAAGTCAATCTGACAGTAACTATACCGTCGTATGCCTGCGTGGTCATTCCAATACTGCGGGTTAGAACTCGACTGGGTCAGCCTTTGCCATGCATAAGGTTAAGCAACGGCGTGATCAAGAGCAGCAATACCCCAGCGCCGAGCGAACTCCCGACGAGAAACCAATACAAAGGAATGCTTGAACCGGCCAGCAGGCTTTCCAGTATGCCGGCCAAGTAATTGGCGATGGCGTTGGCGGCGAACCAAATACCCATCATGACCGCGGCAAGACGAACCGGTGTGAGTCCGGATGCACCTCGAAAACGATATAGCCTATCAGCGCGTCATACCCCAAATAAACGACTACGAGTTGTTTAGGTTGTTTCCTTACCGCATCTTCAGTAAGCGTTTGAACACTTCGACGAACTGCGCAGACCTGCTGACGGTCATTATATTTTTTACACAAGCCAACAAAAACCTTTCTCTGCGTTCCGACATCCAGTCTTGTTTGTAGGCTTCATTCCCTATCAGAAAATCGATTTCAGTCACCCGGTCGGTATCGATCACATGCTCCATCAAAAAGCTGGTCAGTATGGAGCCCGTTGAATACGGTCGCCATGCCTTATCGTACGCCAGCCTGAATATGCTTGCCTTCTGGTTGTGAACAAACCAGAGCTGGGCGGCGACGGGTTTCCCTTTTACATAAAGAATCCCCAGCCTGGACCACTCCGCCCGTGTGAATTTTTCGAGAAAGCAGTCCTGAAAGGGGGCATTCCGGATTTCATTCTGCTTCCAGCTGGCATGGTAGACCGCATAGTAATCGGGCATTCCGCGCAGGACTTCATCACCCGTAAAGAGGCGAATGTCGTACCCGTGCTCACGTTCGAGTTTGCGCTTTTTACGCTCGATCGTGTTGCGAAGCGATGTGGGACGCGCTGCCATGTATTCGGCATAGGATTCCCCCTGCGGGCTGTGCACCCAGTTGTAGTGTCGAAAGCGGCGTTCACAATTAAATCCGGCAGCAGTGAGACACTTTTCTAAACCATTTAGCTTATGATCATCGTCAGCAACCGGCTCCAATAACAATCCATTAATCGGTAGCTGACTCAAACCTTGGGCCAGGCAGAACAGAATCTGCTCTTGCGCATCCTCCGCGATTAACAGGCTATAAAGCGGCGTAAATCCGTGTCGCAGCGAGTACCAGATTTTAACGCCAACGCATTGCATCAGCGGCAGCATTGCCAATACCTTATCGCCAGACAGCACGCACGCCAATACCAGCGTGTGGTCAGCCTCCAATGCAGTGGCCGTCAGGCACTCAAACCATGGGCGCGAAAAAAACACACTGTCCCGCTCGGCCTGTGCAAAGAGCGCGCTCGCGCTAGCGGGCAACTGCGCCCAATCGGTGTAACAGACAAACTTCATTAAAAAACTCGTCTACGACCAATGGCCGAAGGGATCATCCGAAACAAAAATGTTGAGATACGGCGCATACGTGAGTGCGGCACCTTGTAGAGGACCCAATTCATTGAACGCTTTGGTTACTTGTTCCTGATGAGTTTCATTTTGTGGATCGGTTCTTAGTGTTTCCAGGGAAGAAAGTAACGCGCTGATATCCGGCGCGTTCATGTGCCGCTTTAGCATCTGAAGCGCTATATCGATATCAGTAACCTTAATGGATTGTAGCTTCTTATGCTTACGCAATTTATCTATCAATGTTTTTACTCCAAAGATAACCGTGTTGTTGTGCTGCAAATGCAATAGCAAAATGCAATAGAGTCAGACTCGATTGAAATCACATGGTGGAGCAGCCCTTTTAATTATTTCAGTTGCTCGACCAACGCCTCCGCTTTACGCGGCCTTCTTAACCTTTACCGCCACTTTTCTGCCAACGCGTGCCAACATGTTTACGAGAGCATCCAGGCTGAATTTCTCAATGCGCCCACGCAACAGATCGTTGAGGCGCGGTTGGGTGAGCCCCAGATGTTTCGCCGCCTGTGCCTGGGTTTCATCGCTGGCTGCCACGTAATTCTGAACGGCGATCATCAACTCAGCGCGCACGCGCATGCTGGCCGCCGCTTCGGGCGAGTCTTCGAGGGCATCCCAAACGCTTGCATAAGTCTGTCTCTTCATCGCTCTTTCCTCAGCGCTTTATAGCGCGTTATTGCCAAGCTCAGATCGGCCTTGGCGGTTTTCTGGGATTTCTTCTGGAAAGTATGCAGCACGTAAACGGCTTCGGGAAACGACGGTCTTCATCGGTTTCCAGTCAATATTGATATAGATGGCAAGCCGAAGCAACTTGGGTAGTGTAGATAATCGGTCTCTCTTTACAATGGCGTCTCCACAATCGGCCTAGCGGCCGATGCTGTTTTAAAAACTGTTGCTGCCCATGGCGCAACGAAATAAGTTGCACCCGTTCGGCGGCGTGAACACACGTTAAGTGTGTTCACGAGAACTCCGCCTCACCCGGCTTTCGCCGGAATGACGACGATGTAATCAGAAATTTTTCCTAAGGCAGCGCCATCGCCAGATTCATTGAAACCGCTATGCCCATCATGACCGTGCAGTAAAGGAATCCGGATCAGAAACTAAACAGGCCTCTCACCCGGATTTCCCCCGGGTCAACGCCGCAAGCCAATCGCGATCGGGCGCATCGGCGCCGCATCCGCCCCGCGAAGCTTCAATGATGTACCGATGAACGCGAACTCATAAACCCGGTCGCGCGCGAGCTCTTCGAGGTTCACCAGTTCCAGGATCATCGCGCCCTGCTGAGCCAGCAGGTAAGTGTGCAGGGGAAGATAATTACCCTCCACTTCCGACGGAAACGACTCGAAGCTCAGATTGTCCGCGCCCACGGTCATGGCGCCGCCCTCTTCGATCAGGAAACGCGCCGCATCCAGGCTCAAGCCAGGGGTGTCCTGGATGTAGGCGTCGGCCTTGGCATAGAGTTTCATGCGCCCGGTGCGGATGAGCACGACGTCGCCTTCTTGAAGCTTGACGCCCTGCTTGCGCAGCGCGTCCTGCAGATCCTTTTTCCGCACCCGGTAGTTCGGCGGCAGCATCTCGAGGCCGCGCGCGGCGGCGACGTCGATCAGGATCCCGCGCGCAATGATAGGTGGGATTTTCTCGGCGCCGGTTTTTTTCCAGCCGCGGTCGCCCAGATGCTGTTTGGCGTCGTAGCCGTTCCAGATTTTCCCGTTCAGGCCGAAGTGGTTGAGCGCGTCGATATGCGTGCCCATGTGGCTGTACATGGATATCGCAGAACCGGTGTAGCTCACCAGCGCGTTCTGCTGCTCGCCCACGTGCATCGGATCGTCCACGAGCGTGCCGTTCGGGGTATGCGTCAGCCAGATCTGGTAGCGCGGGTCGCCGATGGCGTGCCAGCTCGGCATGCCGACGAAGTACTCGACCGAGAGGTCGTAGATCTTGCGCCCGTCGAGTCGCGACAACAGGCGCGCCTGCGACTCGGCGTTCATCAGGTTGAGCCGGCCGATTTCGTCGTCCGCGCCCCAGGGGCTGATGCCGACCTCGGGCAGCGCGCTGCCGGCGGGAATCGCCACGGCGTGCGCCGTCCGACCGGGGG
>JACQBD010000080.1 GCA_016194665.1 Gammaproteobacteria bacterium | reverse complement strand
CATGTGCACTGGGATACGGATGGTGCGTGCTTGATCGGCGATAGAGCGCGTGATCGCCTGGCGAATCCACCAGGTGGCATAAGTCGAGAACTTGTAACCGCGGCGGTATTCGAATTTATCGACCGCTTTCATGAGGCCGATATTGCCTTCTTGAATGAGATCCAAAAATTGCAGACCGCGGTTGGTGTACTTCTTGGCAATCGAAATCACCAAGCGCAAGTTAGCCTCGACCATTTCCTTTTTCGCACGTCGCGCTTTGGCTTCGCCGATCGACATGCGTCGGTTTACTTCTTTCAGCTCGCCGATCGGCAAGCCGGCGCGGTCTTCCAGATTTTTGAGCTTGTCTTGAAACGCGTGAATGTTATCGGTGTTGTTTTCGATAATCGTGGCATTGCCTTCGCCGCACTTCGCCGCCCGTTTCACCCAACGCTTATTGGTTTCATTGCCAGGGAAAATTTTAATAAAAGTTTTGCGCGGCATGCGTGCTTTGTTGACGCACACATCCATGATGCCTTTTTCCTGCTCGCGCGCGTACTCTACCAGCGAGCGCACCGATTCCACCAAGCGATTGATCTGCTTGGAGACGAATTTAATTTGCATGAACTCATCGGCCAGCTTCGCCTGAATGCGTTTGACCTCGTTGCTGTCGTAACCTTTTTTCTCGATGGCCTTGAGCAAGTTGGTGTGCAGCTTGCGAATCCGCGCGAAACGAATCAGCGCTTCTTCGCGATTCGGACCGGTTTCGTCTTCGTCGGTAGCGGCGCCATCGGATTCTTCATTTTCATCCACTTCGGCCGGCGCCTTTACCACGGTTTCATCCGGCAGCGGCACATCCACGGCGTTAGGATCGACAAAATCCACGACGAGATCGTTCAGACGCATTTGGTCGATCTCAACCAAATCCATCATGCGTACGACTTCGGCGATGGCGGCGGGGCAAGCGGCGATGGCTTCGGTGGTTTGACGCACGCCGTCTTCGATGCGTTTGGCGAGATCGATTTCGCCTTCGCGCGTGAGCAATTCCACCGTGCCCATTTCGCGCATGTACATGCGCACCGGGTCGGTGGTGCGGCCGAATTCGCTATCGACCGCGGAGGTGACGACTTGCTCGGCCTCTTCGGCGGCTTCTTCTTCGTCTTCCGGCGGCGTCGTCTCGGTGGTTTTCAGCAACAAGTTTCTTGATCCATTGCGACCTGACCTGAATATGTACGTTGCTGGGCCTAAAACCTTGAGCCGGAAAGTAAAAACCAGAAATTATAGCTTAAATGGTGACCTACCCCAAACTTTTCAATGCGGTGGCGATGACGGGCGGGAAGTATTTTTCTTTAACATCAATAAACGTGCCAGTTCATCCTTTTCAGTTTGATCCAAGCCAACGGCGTCCTGCTTCTGCAATAACCGCGCCGTGCGTTGTTTGGCTGATGTCTCACTAAGACGATCAATGACCCCATTAAATTCCGCCTCGACATCTTGCTCGAGCGCCGGGTGCTGCCAAAAGGCCAGCTTCGCCAAATGCGGATGGTGCTCGCTGTCACGAAAATTTTCGATGATGGCCGCGGCGGACTTCAAACCGGGAGAAGTCTGTAACAGACGCTGTAGCTCTAAAAATAAAGGCATGCCGGGTAAATCCAATTTGGCCAGCTCGTGCTCATCTTTTACTTTCGTCACCAGCTCCGGACGCTGCAATAACATGGCGATGGCTAAACGCACCACCGAAGGCGGTTCGCGCGGATTGCCAAACGGACGGGGGCCCGACTTAGATGAAAGCGAGGGCTCCTGAACTCCCGTAAATGTGCCGAGCTTATCGACATCCACACGGCTCAATTCCGCCAAGCGGTCCAACATCATTTGGCGCAACACACCGCCTGGCATCTTGGACAAAAGCGGACGGGCAAGTTCCACTAAACGCGCGCGTCCGTCGAGACGGCCCAAATCCACCTGCTGCACCAGGGTGCTGAATAAATAGTCGGGAAGCGGACTGGCGCTTTGCAGCCGTGCTAGAAATGCCTCGCGGCCTTCCTGACGGATCAAAGTGTCGGGGTCTTCGCCTTCGGGTAAAAATAAAAAACTGGCTTGTCGGCCTTCGCGCAAAATCGTCAAGGCATTTTCCATGGCGCGCCATGCGGCGTCGCGGCCGGCGCGGTCGCCGTCGAAACAAAAAATCACTTCCGGGGCGTGACGAAATAAACGATCCAAATGATCGCGCGTGGTGGCGGTGCCGAGCGTGGCCACGGCGAAGTCGACGCCGAACTGCGCCAGCGCCACCACGTCCATATAACCTTCGACCACCAACACGCGGTTCTCGCGTTTGATGGCCTCACGCGCGTGATACAAACCGTACAGCTCGCGGCCTTTGTGAAACAGCGGCGTCTCCGGAGAGTTAAGATATTTGGGCTCGCCTTTGTCGATGATGCGTCCGCCGAAAGCGACGATGCGTCCGCGATAATCTTCGATCGGAAACATCACGCGATCGCGAAACCGATCGTAGTAACCGGCGGTGTCTTTTTTAACCGCCAAGCCGGCGCGCGCTAAGACAGCGCGCTGCGTGTCCTCTTTACCGAGCACTCGCAGCAAATTGTCCCAACCGTCGGGAGCAAAGCCTAAACCGAATTCGTGCGCGATCTCGCCGGTGATGCCGCGCTTCTTGAGATAATCCACGGCGCGCGCCGATTGCGGGTGCTCGCGCAATTGTTGGCGATAAAAGCGTGCGGCGTCGCGCATGACTTCGAACAAATCCGCGCCAGTATCGGCGCTGGATTCGGTTGTCGTTTGCACTTCCTGCGGCAGGGCCAGACCGGCGCGCGTGGCCAATTCTTCCACGGCTTCGACAAAACCCATGTGCTCGTAATCCATCAGAAAGCCGATGGCCGAGCCGTGCACGCCGCAACCGAAACAATGAAAGAATTGTTTGTCGGCGCTGACGGTGAACGACGGCGTTTTTTCTTCGTGAAACGGGCAGCAGGCTTTGTAATCCTTGCCGGCTTTTTTGAGCGGCACGCGTGCATCGATGACATCGACGATGTCGGTGCGTGCGAGTAATTCATCGATGAATTGTTTGGGAATGCGACCGGCCATGTGAGTATTCTAATCAGGCCGCAGACAGGCGGAAATGAAAAACGCGGAACCGGGTTTTACCGGGGAATAAGACGATGTTTTTTTAAGCGCCGCCGAGCCTAGCTTTGATTTTGCCGCTCACTTGGCTCATGTCAGCGCGGCCCTGAAGTTTGGGTTTCAGCACGTTCATGACCTTGCCCATATCTTTAACTGAGGCGGCGCCGGTCTCAGCGATGACTTGCGTTACGAAAGCGTCGATCTCGGCGTCGGATAACGCCTGTGGCAAATAAACTTGCCAGATAGCGATGTCGCGCGATTCTTTATCCACTAAATCTTGGCGCGCGCCTTTGCTGAACTGCTCCACGGCTTCGCGCGATTGCTTGACCAACTTGTCGATCACCGCCAACACTTGCGTATCGTCGAGGGTGATGCGCTCGTCGACTTCGCGCCGTTGAATCGCGGCGCTCAACATGCGCAGCGAGGTCAGGCGCGACTCGTTCTTGTCGCGCATGGCCTGCTTGATGTCGTCTTTGATTTTTTCCTTGAGGCTCATCGCCTAAGGGAATGGACTACTGACGCGATGAGGATGACGTCGCGGCGGCCGGCGCAGGAGGACGGATGCCGGCACGGCGCATCAATTTCTTGAGCTCGCGTTTACGCGCGGCTGCGGCCTTGCGCTTGCGAATCTCGGTCGGCTTTTCGTAATGTTCACGTCGACGCATTTCGGTAAACACACCGGCTTTTTCGCACGAGCGGCGAAAACGGCGCAGCGCCATTTCAAATGGTTCGTTATCTTTAACCCGGACTGAAGGCATTGTGCTCCTCGCGAATAAATCCAAAACGGCTGTGTGAAGCCACGGAAAGGCGGCGATTCTATAGATTCCCGGCGGATTTGTACATCTTAGGCGAGAAAACCGGCGCGCGCCGTGTAAAATCGGCGTATGCGCGTACTCGGCCTGGAGACCTCATGTGACGACACCGGCGTTGCCCTATACGACTCGGAACAGGGCCTGCTGGCGCATAGGCTTTACTCGCAAACCGCGCTACATCTCGATTACGGCGGCGTAGTGCCGGAATTAGCCTCGCGCGATCACATTCGTAAGGCTTTGCCTCTGATTCAGGCCGTCATGAACGAGGCTGATACCCGCCCGGAGCAGGTTGATGGCATAGCCTATACAGTCGGTCCAGGACTGGCCGGGGCTCTGCTCGTTGGCGCGGCTCTGGGACGTTCCCTGGCTTTTGCCTGGAATGTGCCCTGTGTCGGCATTCATCATATGGAAGGGCATTTGCTCTCGCCCATGCTCGAACCGAACCCGCCGACATTTCCTTTTACTGCTTTGTTAGTTTCCGGGGGGCATACGCTGTTGGCGGACATACAAGCGCTCGGTCGCTACACCATTCTCGGCGAATCGCTCGACGACGCCGTCGGCGAAGCCTTCGACAAAACCGCAAAATTGTTAGGCCTCGGTTATCCCGGCGGCCCGGCGATTGCGCAAGCGGCCTTGCAGGGCAATCGCCAGCGTTTTCATTTTCCGCGGCCCATGACCGAAACCCGCAAAACTCACGGCGCGCATCCCGGACTGGATTTTAGTTTTAGCGGCTTAAAAACTGCGGTGGCCACGCTGATACAAAATCAGCCGCTGAATCCGCAACTCATCGCCGACATCGCCGCCAGCTTCGAAGCGGCCGCGGTCGATGTGCTGGCCATCAAATGCGAGTGGGCGCTCCAAAAAACCGCGGCAAAAAAATTAGTGGTGGCGGGCGGCGTCAGCGCTAATCAACAACTGCGCGCACGCTTGCAGCAATTGTCGCAAAAAATAGGGGTAGATGTTTACTTTCCACGCGCGCAATTCTCAACCGATAACGGCGCCATGATTGCCTATGCGGGTTATTTGCGTTTAGCGGCGGGACAACACGAGCCTTTGCAGTTCAGCGCGCGGCCGCGTTGGGACATACAAGAATTATCTGCACTTTAAAAAAATTAAACCCCATCTTTGGGACGGGGTTTAATTGCACATCCATCGTTAGCAAACGATTAGCGGCATTCCGGCTTGGTCCTGTTGACTTCATAAAAACAATCGCCCCCGTCCGTTTGGGTATCGCTGCTCGCGCTCAAGGTTTCTGCCGCGGAAACTTGCATAGGACCTACCAAGACCAACATCAACAATGTACTGATAGCGGTTACTTTTAAAAACATAGTGCTCTCCAAAATTTATACGGACATAAAAAAATACCCAGCTGTCTTTCAGCCAGGCACACCCCGAAACTCCATTGATATAGAGCAACATCTATGCCAGGGATTTTTTTATAAATGCTCTGAAACAAACTGGCTGCTTAACCAATGAGTTCAAGCCTGGAGTGCGAGTAAAAAATGAAACAGATGACAGCTAAATTCTCAGCGTGCCGGTTAAAGATGCGGCACAGTCAAACGAATTGCGTCACTTCAGAACTAAATAAAGACAGCCGGCTTGACGTTATTTAGTTAGTATGGCTAACTAACTAAATGACTAAATTGCATTTATTGCCTTTCTTGGAAAGTGTCTGGGCGCTGGAACAACGGCTGTCGGGCTTGCTAGTGGATTATAAGCTGACGCTGTCTCAATTTCGTTTATTGTTGCTTTTAGATAAAGACAAGCCGCAGACCGCCACGCGTTTAAGCGCCATGCTCGGCGTCACCAAAGCCACCACCACCGCACTGTTGCAAGAACTCACGCGCGCTGAGTTAATCGCCGCCAGTCCGCACCCAGAAGATCGCCGCTCCAGTCTTATGCGCCTGAGCCCCGCCGGCAAGAAGCGTTTGCACCAAGCTTTGGAAGCTTTATCCGACATGGAACGCATGCTCGGAAAAAAATTAACGCCCGAGATAACCGAGGCGCTCAAGCAGTTCAATCTTAAACATGACGGTGCAACATGAACCGACTGAACATCGCTGCGTTTTTCGGTGAAGATTTAGACAAAAGCATCGAGCTTTCCGGTAAGCCATTGCACATTCATTGCACCGCGCGCGCGGTGCGAGCGCTGGCACAACGCGCTACACCCTTGATCGTCGAAATGGAATTGGCTTATGCCTGCTTCGCGCGCAAAAATATCCGGTTTCACGATTACTCGCCGGCCGTGGCGTGCGTGCTGGTAACCGATAAGCTCGCGGTGTACGCGCATGCAGTGCTGCCGGACAGTTGCGGTGTGGATGCACGTTCGACCCCCGCCATGGTTTCCGTTTCACCCCGCTGGCTGCAACTCGATTACGTGAAAAATGCCTGGGTCGGCGAATACGGTTTGAACGACTCCTCCATTCCAGCCACGAAGCGTTTCAGCATCTCGGCTATTTGGCGCCGATTTTGTTCTCTGCGCCGGTAACTAAATTGCGGATATTCGAGCGGTGGCGAAAAATTAAAATGCCGCTCATGAGCAGCATGGCGCCGAGATAAGGCAGGCCTGGCGACAACCAGGCGACATACAACGGCGCCGTCACCGCCGCCGTCAATGCCGCGAGCGAGGAGTAGCGAAATAAAAATGCCATCGCCAACCAAGTCACGAGCAATAACAACCCCACTGCCGGATTGATCGCCAACCATGCGCCCAAAGACGTGGCCACGCCTTTGCCGCCACGAAAATTAAAGAATACCGGCAGCACATGTCCCATAAACGCGCCCACACCGGTTAACGCGATAATCACCGCGTCATCGGTAAACATGCGCGCGATCAAAACCGGAATCACTCCTTTCAACAAATCTCCCGCGAGCGTGAGCACCGCGGCGGTCTTGCTGCCATAACGTAAAATATTCGTGGCGCCGGGATTTTTAGAACCGACCTCGCGCGGGTCGGCCAGGCCCATGGCGCGCGCGATCAGCACGGCGCTTGAAATCGAGCCCAGGAGATAAGCCAAAACCGGAAAGAAATAAAGCCACATGGATTATTTGGAGTTATCGATTAGAGCGTATCAAGACAGTCAGCGGTGTTTTCGTTATAGTTCAGTTCTATGGATATTATCTACCTCCACGACCTTAAGATCGAGTGCGTTATCGGTATTTGGGAGTGGGAACGCCGCATCAAGCAAACCGTGATTCTCGATTTGGACATGGCCACCGATATCCGCCGCGCCGCGGCCACCGACCATATCGACGACACGCTTAATTATAAAGCGGTGGCCAAGCGGATTATTCAATTTGTCGGCGATTCCCAGTTTCAGCTGGTGGAAACCATGGCCGAGAAGGTGGCGGAAATTCTGCTCGCCGAATTCAAGCTCAAATGGGCGCGGGTGCGCATCAATAAACGCGGTGCGGTGCGTGGCGCCGGCGATGTCGGTGTGATTATTGAGCGCGGCGAAAAGTAAAATGGACATGATTTACAGGATTAACGGGATTTCAAAAGCACTAAGCCGCTCATTGTTTTTTTTGTCAGCGAAATAGTTTTGTAAATTCTGTTAAGCCCTGTCATTCATCTATGACTCGAGTCTTCATCAGCATCGGCAGCAATATAGATCGCCAAAAAAATATTCGCGGGGCGGTGCGCGAACTGACCACGCATTATGGCTCGCTGAGCCTTTCGCCGGTTTACGAATGCAAGGCTTACGGATTCGACGGCGAAAATTTTTATAATCTGGTTGTCGGTTTCGATACCGACGAATCCGTCGAACAAATTAAAAAATTCCTTTTACAGATTGAGGCTCAATTCGGACGCACGCGCACGCAAAATCGTTTTAGCGCGCGTACCCTCGATCTCGATCTGCTGCTTCACGGAAATACAATACGCCACGACGATAAAGTAAATTTACCGCATCCCGACATCGAACGTTACGCGTTTGTGCTCGGCCCGCTGGCGGATATCGCTCCGCATTTGCAACATCCAGAAACGAAACTGGCTTACTCGCAAATGTGGGAAAATCTGCATGAAGGAAAACAGCAAATGTGGAAAACGGATTTCGATCCGCAAACCTAAAACACTACTTACATAACCACCGAACGGCCGCCATCCATGGCCAGCACCTGACCGGTCATGAAACCGGCGTCACGAATCAGAAACAACGCGGTTTGCGCCACGTCGCTGGGATCGCCCGAACGCTTCAGCGGTGTGCGCGAAATAATGCGCTGCTTGGACATTTCATCTAACTCTTTGGAAGGCCACAAAATGACGCCGGGCGCGATGCCGTTGACGCGTATCTCGGGGCCGAGCTCGCGCGCCAACACTTTGGTGAGCATGATCACGCCGGCTTTGGCCAGACTGTAGATGGGATAGCCGATTAAGGGGCGGTCGCCGTAGATGTCGGCGATATTAATGATGCAACCGCTGAATTTTTTAAGATGCGGCACCGCCGCTTGCGCCAGAAAATACGGCGCTTTGAGATTGGTGCCGATAATATCGTCCCACTGCGATTCGGTGGCTTCACCCACTGGCGTCGGATAAAACCGCGAGGCGTTGTTGATCAAGACGTCCAGACGATCGAAGGACTCGACCGTTTCAAAAACAAGATTGCGCGCCAGGCGTTCGCCATTGTTCAGGTCGCCGCGCACCAACATGACCGACTCGGGCCGCGTTTGATGCAATTCCTCTTGCAAGGCATGCGCGGCCTTCTCCGACGTATGATAATGAATCACCAGCTTCATGCCCTGCGCATGCAATTGTCGCGCGATGGCCGCGCCGATACGTTGCGCGCCGCCGGTAATTAAGGCTACTTTGCCTTCGAGGGGATTATCCGCCATAAAGGATGATCTTATTATTTGCTCGGCGCATTCTTCTTAAACATCGAATATCCAGTATAGTTCTTTAATTCCTAACAATACCGGTTGCCAGCCTTTACGCCAATAGCCGATGACCTCGACCCCGCCGAACGGCCAAACCACTGTGAATCCTGCGCTGCCGCTGCCGAACGCGGACGAAGCGGCACACAGCCAGAAACTGATACAAGTTTTACGCAACGAGATGGTCGCGGCCGGCGGCGCGATTCCGTTTGCGCGCTTCATGGAATTGGCGCTGT
>JACQBD010000079.1 GCA_016194665.1 Gammaproteobacteria bacterium | reverse complement strand
CGCGCTGCCGCTCGATGCGGTCACGCAGACCTTCGCCATAATGGCGAAGCGCGGCGTCGGCAAAACTCATACTGCCTCGGTGCTGGCTGAGGAGATGCTCACGCAAGGGCAACCGATAGTGGTCTACGATCCGACAAGCGCTTGGTGGGGTCTCAAATCGTCGGCAGATGGCAAGCGGCCCGGATTTCCGGTTGTGATTTTCGGTGGAGAGCATGCCGACGTGCCGCTCGAAGAAACCGCGGGCGAGATGATCGCAACCGTCATCGTCGAACGCCGACTGCCGGCGATCCTCGACTGCGGCCTGATGCGCAAAGGGGCGCGCATCCGTTTCATGACCGCGTTTTGCGAAACGCTCTATCACCGCAATCGTGAGCCACTTCATTTTTTTATAGACGAAGCCCAGACAGTCGCGCCGCAGAATCTCAAAGCGATGCCGGAGATTGCGCGCTTGGTTGGCGCGCTAGAAGACATCGTATTGCAGGGGCGTCGCCGAGGACTCGGCGTCACCGTCATCAGCCCGCGCCCGGCGATCGTGAACACAAGCATCCGTTCGGCCTGCGAGGTATTGATCGCCATGCAAATAGTCGGACCCCGCGACCGCAAGGCGATTCAGGAATGGATTGATGTTCACGGCGACGATACGGAAGCAGCCAAACAGATGATAACCAGCCTGTCATCGCTCAAGCGCGGTGAGGCATGGATCTGGTCTCCGGCCTGGCTGGAATTATTCGTTCGCACTAAATTCCGCGCGCGAGCAACGTTCGATTCCAGCGCTACCCCTGAAGTCGGCAGCCGCGTCGTAGCGCCGAGCAAGATGGCGGATATCGACCTGGCCAAGCTGGGCGCGGAGATCGCCGCAACCGTTGAGCGCGTTAAGGCCGACGATCCAAAGGAGCTACGTAAACAGATTGCCGAACTGCAGCGACAGCTGAAGGCGCGCCCAGTAACAGCGCCAGCAAAGGCCGAGAGCATCGAGGTGCCGGTCCTTAAAGAGATCGACCGAAAGTGGCTCCATCACGCGTTCAATGAAGTGCGTCTCAAGCTGGCCGAGACGCGCGATTCGAATCGGCGCGTGATGAGCGTTTACGAATCAATGGAAAAGGATTTTCAGAATTTCGAGCGCGGCCTGGGTCGCATCGCGCAGTCGATATCGGGAATTACCACCGAGGGGAAACGGCCAACGGCGCTAGTTCCAGGGATGGAACAACCCCGCCCGCCGTCGGGCTCAGGCGTCACTCCCCAACCAAGCAGCACCACAAGCGAAGGCGGCGGAAATGGGTCCGCCGCCAATACGGACATTACTCGCCCACAACAGCGCATTCTAAATGCGCTGGCCTCGTTTGAGGCGATGGGCGTACAGCGCGTTCGCCGTGTGCTCACGGCATTTTACTCCAACGCATCTCCGCGCAGCAGTAGTTACACCAACAATCTAGGTACGCTGCGTTCGCGTGGATTGATCGTCTATTTAGACGGCGATCATTCGTCGCTCACGGATATTGGACGCCAATTTGCCGCATTGTCAGATGACGTCACCACAAACTCTGCCATTCATGAAACTTGGTTCGCTAAACTCTCTCGACCGCAAGCGGATATTTTGAAAAAAGTTATTGAGATTTATCCCGCTGATATCGACAAAGACCAGCTCGCGCGGGGAGTCAACGCAAGTGTCACAAGCAGCTCTTACACAAATAACCTCGGCACATTGCGTTCGCTAGGCGCGATCGATTACCCGGCCAAGGGACGCGTGTGCGCGACCGCGTTGCTTTTTCCGATGAGGCAATGAACTGGCAAACCATTGCCATTGTTCTCGGCGTCGCGCTCGGCGTGGTTGGGATCGTGTCGGTTGTGCTGGCCTGGTGGCTGGGCCGGGCGTTCCGGGGATGGAATTGGGATCCGTGGTGAAACATTAATTTACAAATTTTTTATAACGAATCGGGGAAATGAGTCATGAGCAAAAGCAAGAAACAAATGAAGACAACGGCCATCCTGATGCCAGCAATGCGCGAGCAGGCGGAGCAGTTGCTCCATGAGATCGGCTCGCTGCAGCGCGAAGTGGTAAAGATCGAGGCGAACATGAACGACAAACTGGCAGGGATTAAAAAACAATTCGAGCTCTTCGCGCAGCCGCTGAATCAACAAATTGAAAACAAGTTTCAAGCGCTGCACATCTGGGCCGAGGCAAATCGCTCCGCGCTGCTCAAGGGCAAGTCCAAGACCGTGAAGCTGGCCACCGGCGAACTGCTCTGGCGCACCCGGCCGCCACACGTCAGCCTACCAAAAAATCAAGACACGGTAGTGCAGGCACTAATAAGCGCCGACCTCGGCCATCTAGTGCGCACAAAACAAGAGGTCAACAAAGATGCCGTGCTCGACGACGTCGACGCCGTAAAAGGCATCGCCGGCATCAAGATTAAACGGCGCGAAGAGTTCGTGGCGAAGCCTTTCGAAAGCCAGATCGAACGCGCCGAGCCGGTGAAGACGGAGGTCAAGGCCGCATGATCAGAAACTTTCTTTTATGGCTGACCAACAGGTTACCCGCGCGCGCTATCAATGGAGATAACGGCGAACCCTATCTGGAGCGATACTTCCTGTGCCGGTTTCTGGGCCTGCAGGCGTATATCCACCGGTTCGTCGCCAGCGATCCAGATCGCGGATTACATGATCATCCGTGGGACTGGTCCGTTAGCCTGGTGCTTGCCGGAGGTTATCGCGAGATACGCAGCGCAGACTTCGCGCGCAGTCTGCGGCCGGGACGGCTAAACATTATTCGCGGTACCGATTTTCATCGGATCGTGCTCACGCCCGGCAGCGAGGCATGGACACTCTTCATCCACGGCCCGCGCACAAAGGGCTGGGGATTTTGGCGTGAAGGAAATTATTTACCGCACGCCACTGGTAAAGACGACTATCCGAACCGGGCCTGGTGGAAGGACGCGCCAGACGGACATGAACTGCGCGCTGCCCATCTCAGCCATACACTGAACGACATCGTCCGACAGTTTGGCACTTGGGCCAACATGACGTTCGCGCCCGACGGCGGCTATCGCGGGCCTAGCATCGTGGCGCATTTGTCTAAGGAAGTAATCGAGCTCTCCGATAATCCGCGCGACATGGAGGAACTGGCCGACTGTATGCTCCTGCTATTTCATTTGGCGCATCAAAATGGAGGGAACTTGCAAGCCGCGATCGCGCGTAAATTCGAGATTAACAAGCGGCGAAAGTGGGGCAAGCCAGATGCGCGCGGTGTAGTTGAGCATGTACGGAACATACCGTGAACGCTCTCCCCGAAAATTTGAAGAGGGCGACCAAACCGTGCGTCAACACGGCCCGGTCCCCGATTCACAGTGACAAATACTGTGAGCCAGACAAGGCCCTCCTGCCACGTACGCGGCTGGAAAAGCCTACCACAACCATTGAAAACAAAAATGGAGAGGCTCATGGCAATCCCGATTATTCCCTGGATTGGCGGAAAACGCCGTCTTGCGAAGCCTATTTTAGATTTATTTCCGGCGCACACATGCTACGTGGAGGCTTTCTGCGGTGCGGCGGCTATTTTCTTCAGCAAGGAATCGTCCGATGTCGAGGTTCTAAACGATATCAATGGCGAGCTGGTCAACCTCTATCGAGTGGTTCAACACCACCTGGAGGAGTTCGTGAGGCAATTCAAGTGGGCGTTAAGTTCAAGACAGGTTTTCGAATGGGAGCGGAAGAAAAATCCGGAGACCATGACGGACATCCAGCGAGCGGCGCGGTTTTTTTATTTGCAGAAACTTTCTTTCGGCGGGCGGGTAGAGAGTCAAGCGTACGGCACGGCCACGACGACGGGGCCGCGCCTGAATTTGCTTCGAATCGAAGAAGACCTGAGGGAGGCACATCTACGAATGCACGGAGCACATATCGAAAATCTACCGTGGGAACAAGTGATCACCAAATATGACCGCGAGCATACTTTGTTTTATTTGGATCCGCCCTACTGGCAGACGGAAGGATATGGGGTTGAGTTCGGAATCGAGAACTATCGGCGCATGGCGGAGTTGGCGAGATCCATCAATGGATCGGTGGTGATCAGCATCAATGATCATCCTGATATGCGCCGGATATTCGCGGGATTGCACAGCGACGTCCTGGGGATCACCTACACGGTTGGTGGTGGAGCACAAACAAGCCAAGCGCGCGAGCTTCTGCTGTGGAACGAACACTGCGAAACAAGACGTCGAGAAACCGGAACCTTAAGGCTCTTTTAGCATGAAACCTGCCCATGACAATCGCCGCAACGATTTAGCGAAGATCCATATCGCTAAGAAGGATCTCTCGCTCGACGACGAAACCTACCGAACGATCGTTCGCTCGGTAGGTGGCGCCGAATCCGGCAGCTCGGCAGACTTAAGCCCGCTCGGCCGCGCGCGTGTGCTGGCGCATTTTCGCCGTGTTGGTTGGAATGGCCGCCACCAGGATAAGCAGACAAAAAAACGTATCACCGCAGCCGGCGATATTCTGGCTTCCGATCCTCAAGTGCGGATGATCCGCTCGCTCTGGATACAGATGGCGGATGGTGGCGCTGTTAAAAATCGCGACGAACAAGGATTGCGCGCGTGGGTGCGCTCGGCCACGCGCCGTTATCATAATGCTGGCGTTGGTTATAGTGCGCCTGAATTTTTACCGGGAAACGTAGCGCAAAAAGTTATCGAACACCTAAAATCTTGGGCGAGGCGATGCAAAATCGAACTCATTGAATAATGGGCGGCGGTACAATAACCAAGGACCGGAACTACTCGTTGACTTAATGGATAAAGTGGCCCAGGTATTAGAAGCCAGTGGCGGTCTATCGTCCGAGAAGGCCGAAACGCTCGCTATCGCCATCACTGACGTAATGGCTCAGAACTGGGGCGGGTCGTATATTTATTTCCCGAAAGGTAACTGGAACGGCAACACACTCAGATTTTTCCAGTTGGCCGAACGTGACTGGGCCATATACAGGGAGTTCAACGGCCAAAACCGTCAAGATGTTTGCGACCGACACAATATTTCTGTTCAACATCTCTACCGGATAATCGCCGACTGCCGCCGCCACATTGCCTCCATGCGTGCCCTAAAAACAAATCAGACCCCTCCAGTGCCACCAGTTAATTTCTGAAAATCATTTTCATTTTTAACTAAATTTCTATCCCATGTTATCCCATCAAATATCGATTTATCTCGTCATTCCGCTCTCAATTATCTAGTCTCTGTTCAGACAAGCAAAGAAAAGTCACTTGCCGTGGGTCAACCACCCACAATTAACACGCGGCTGTAGGCCGCTCGACTGTAATTAAATTTTGAGATCGCGCGCAATGCGCGATTCCATTCAAACCCTGGATTCCCGCTTTCGCGGGAATGACAGAGTGAGCGGAAAAAATGACAGTCTAGAAAGGTAACGTAGTCCCCGGCCTTACCGAATGTATCAATTCCCGAAACCGCTCCAAAATCTGATCCAACGCCGGTTTATTATCAGCCTCGAAGCGCAGTACCAACACTGGCGTGGTGTTGGAAGCGCGCACTAAGCCGAAGCCGTCGGCAAAATCCGCGCGCAGGCCGTCGATGGTGGTGATCTTTGCGTCCGGGAAATGCGCGCGTGCCACCAATTCTTTGATGAGCGCGAAATGTTCGCCTTCGGCGAGTTTGAGATTTAATTCCGGGGTATTGACGGTGTTCGGCAATGACGAAAAAATTTCTTGCGTGGAGCGTTTATCGCGCGCGAGTAATTCCAGCAAGCGTGCGGCGGTGTAGAGGCCGTCGTCGAAGCCGTACCAGCGTTCTTTAAAAAAGATGTGGCCGCTCATTTCGCCGGCTAATAGCGCGCCGGTTTCTTTGAGTTTGGCTTTGATAAAGGAGTGGCCGGTTTTCCACATGGTGGCTTTGCCGCCGGCTTTGCGGATTTCGGCGTCGAGGGTGCGCGAGCATTTGACGTCGTAGATAATTTCCGCGCCAGGATTGCGCGACAGCACGTCGCGCGCGTACAAGATCATTTGGCGGTCGGCCCAAATGACTTGACCATCGGGAGCGATGACGCCGAGACGGTCGCCGTCGCCGTCGAAGGCTAGGCCTACGTCGTATTGGCCTTTTTTTATTTCCGCGATCAAATCTTCGAGATTTTCCGGTTTGCTCGGATCGGGATGATGATTCGGAAAGTGGCCGTCGATTTCGCAAAATAATTCGGTGACTTGGCAGCCCATGCGTTTGAGCAATTGCGGCGCCATTTCACCGGCCACGCCGTTGCCGCAGTCCACGGCGACGCGCAGTGGGCGCGCGAGTTTGACGTCGTTGGCGACGCGATCGATGTACGCCGCGCGCACGTCGGTGGCGGAAATTTTTCCTTGGCCGGTGACTAAATTATTCTTAAGCAGGCGGATGCGCAGATTCTGAATCGCATCGCCGGAAAGCGTGTGGCCGCCGATGACCATTTTCAGGCCGTTGTAATCCGGCGGATTGTGGCTGCCGGTGACGGCCACGCCGGAGCCGGCGCCTAAATGTTGAATCGCGAAATACACCACCGGCGTCGGCGCCATGCCGATGTCGACGACGTCGCAGCCGCTCTTGGCGATGCCGCGCGCCAAGGCCGCCGATAAGCTTGGCCCCGAAAGCCGCCCATCGCGACCGATGACGAATCGTTTCTGTTGCTGTGAGATGGCCTCGCTGCCTAAGGCATGGCCGATGCGTTCGACGATTTCGGGCGTGAGCGATTTATCGACGATGCCGCGGATGTCGTAAGCCTTGAAGATTTCAGGAGGTAAGGATGAAGCGGCCGAATCGACGGCGGATTCTAGTTTGGACATGATCGTATTTTTTAGATGGGGAATGCGCGCAGTTTACCGCATAAGCCAATGCCGACGAAACGGATTTCCAAAATAAAGGAAAAGCGCTGCGCGTCCGAAATTTCAGAAGAATGTTAACCTACTACGATGCGTTTTTTTTCAGGCTGACCGGTGGCAGGGTCGTAGATTTTGGTGATATTGCGTCCGCCTTCTTTGGCTTGCAGCAGTGCTTGATCGGCGCGCCATAACACATCGTCCGGCTTGGTGTCTTTGTCGTCCATCACGCTCAAGCCGCCGGTCCAACGCAGCGGGTGACTGACACCCTTGGGCAAACTTATTTCGCGCGGCAAATGTTTACGCAAACGTTCGGCCAGCGCCTGAGCTTTCTCGAATGAAGCATAGGCGTAGATGATGCAGAACTCGTCGCCGCCCAAACGCGCCAGCACGTCGGTTTGACGCACGACTTTGCGTAACGCATTGGCAAAGCCGACGATCAAGGCATCGCCGGCGTCGTGGCCGTGTTTGTCGTTCACGGCTTTAAAGTGATCCATGTCGATGATCAACACCGACGAGGGGCCATGGGTTTTGGATGCTTCGAATAAATCTTTTAAGCGCATCTCGAAGTGGCGGCGATTGGCGAGTTGCGAAAGATGGTCCATCAATCCCATGTCTTTCATTTTTTCTTTTTCGTTGACCAGTTTTTGTCCGCGGTCGCGCAGGTAATCGAAGATATCCGAAAATTCGCGCAACTCCATGGGATATTCCACGCGCACACTGCCTTCGCGCAGATCGTGAAACATACGGATCAATGAGCGCACGTCATGACGGATGGCGTTGACCGTGCGGCGGTAAAAGTGAAACAGCATGACGCTGATCAATAGGAATAAAATTAAAATAAAACCAATGTAATAAATTCGGTTACCGCTCAAAATCTTCGGCGCGACTTCGGCGGTTTGATACAGCATAGTCCACGGGCTGTTGCCCAGCGAAGTTGTCACCAGCGGTGCGTTCGACGTGGGGATCTTGCCCGCGGTGATAACCGTTTGCGCGGGTGCTGCGCCCACGGCTTGTTGTAGTTCGAAGTAAGCGCCCGGCGTCAACGATTCTTCGATAACCGCTTGCAAAGGCGCGCGCGCAAAACTGACCAGCAAATAACCCAACAGTTTTTTATTTTCGTCGCGAATCGGCGCGGCTAAATCGTAATGTCCGGCGGAGCTACCGAGCGCATGAAATTCCGGCGCGGCGGGTGCATTGGCCGCCGACACGCGTCGTATGTATTCGATGCAAGCCGGGTCCACGGCTTCGGTGGGCGACACCTCGCCGGCATTATTGCGCGGCAACAAGTGAACCGCGATCGCGCCGGCCAACAGGGATTTTATTTCTGCTTCTTTGCGATCGCGCTGCGCTGGGGTGATGTGTTGCAATAAATCAATTAGCGCCGTTTGCTGCGCATTTTTTTCGACGGCGAGACGTTGTTGGTCGATAAACTCACTGATGTCGGTGGCCAATACATGAGCCGTTTGCGTGGCTTTGGCTTGATACGCGGATTGTTGTGCATCGCGCACCACCCAATAACCCGCATAGCTGGCCGCAGCCAGACATAGCAGCACGATCAGGAAGACTCGCAAATAAATCCGTGTGAGCGACGAAGTCATAGTCCATTAAATATACAAAGAATCACTTAATTTAAAGGTAGGAAATTTATGCGTTGCTAGCCATAAAAGTCGTCGGTTCTTCCGACCCGTGGCGGCTAAGCGCGGATGCGCGCGACGCAGAAAAGAGTTATTTGCGCCCGGAATGGCCGAATCCACCGGCGCCGCGCTGGCTTTCTTCGAAGTCCGTCACGACTTTAAATTCCACTTGTACCACCGGAATGAACATCATTTGCGCAATGCGTTCACCGGGTTCGATGGTGAAATTATTTTGGCCGCGGTTCCAGACGGAAATAAAAACTTGTCCTTGGTAATCGGAGTCGATCAAGCCCACCAGATTTCCCAGCACGATGCCGTGTTTATGTCCCAAGCCCGAGCGCGGCAACAGCACCGCGGCGAGATTGCTATTGGCGATGTGAATCGCGATGCCGGAAGGCACCAGATGGGTTTCGCCGGGAGCGATGTGCAGGTGTTCATCGAGGCAAGCGTACAGGTCGATGCCGGCGGACCCGTGCGTGGCGTAACGCGGCAGCGGGAATTCTTTGCCAATGCGTTGATCGAGTATTTTCAATTCTATTTGTGACATCTCAGCTCCGTAATCGATGTATCTTGGCGCCGTATTTGGCGCGGTATCTTTGGGCGATCTGCTGGATCAGCGCACGCGCTAGTTTGGTCTTGGCCTGCGTCGGCAGTTTGATAATATTTTCGCGGTCAATCAAGAGCAGGCTGTTTTCTTCCGCTTCGAAGCCTTGGTCGTCGCCGACGTAGTTCGCGGCGATGAGATCGATTTTTTTACTTTCTAATTTGCGCCGTGCGTGCTCTTCCAACGCGTTTGTTTCGGCGGCAAAGCCAACGGTGTAGGGCGCCGCCGCAAGCGCGGCGACACTGGCTAAAATATCGGGATTGCGCATTAGCTTAAGCGCCATGTCGGCGTTTTGTTTTTTTATTTTTTCGGCGCTCACTTGCGCTGGACGATAATCCGCGACCGCAGCCACGCCGATAAAAATCTGCGCGTTGTGAATATGCGCGTGCACCGCATCGTGCATTTCTTGCGCGCTCTGCACGCGGATGGTTTGCACTCGTTCCGGATCCGCCAGCGCTGTGGGCCCGGAAACTAAAATGACGCGTGCTCCCGCTTCCATCGCGGCGGCAGCGATGGCGTAGCCCATTTTGCCTGAGCTGCGATTGGTAATGCCGCGCACCGGATCGAGCGCTTCCCATGTGGGGCCGGCGGTGATGACGATGTGGAGTCCGTCGAGTTCGCCGCTGCTAAACAAGGCCGCGGTCAGCGTCACCAATTCCGTCGCTTCCAGCATGCGCCCGGGACCGACTTCGCCGCAGGCTTGCGATCCTTCGGCTGGTCCGAAAATTTTTACGCCATTTTTTTTAATCGTCGCAAGATTAGTTTGCGTGGCGGCGTTGCTCCACATCTGCTGATTCATCGCCGGCGCGACGGCGACCGTGGCTTCGGTCGCCAAGCAAACGGTGCTTAACAAATCGTCCGCGCGTCCTTGCGCCAAGCGCGCGAGAAAATTGGCGCTCGCCGGCGCCACCAGTATGACATCGGCCCAGCGCGCCAATTCGATGTGACCCATGCCGGCTTCGGCATTGGTATCGAGCAGTTCTTGATAAACCGGATGGCCGCTGACGGCCTGCATAGTTAAAGGAGTAATAAATTCGGTCGCGGCGCGCGTCATGATCACGCGCACTTCGGCGCCGGCGTCGCGCAAACGTCGCGCGGTGTCGGCGCTTTTATACGCGGCGATGCCGCCGCTGACGCCGAGCAGGATATGTTTATTGGTCAATCTGGCCATATGTTAAAGTGTACTTGCCCAGGAGGAAGGGGACAAATAACTAAGGAGGAATAAATGATAATAAGCGAATGGCCGGAACTGGAACGCCCACGCGAAAAACTGCTGCAACAGGGCCCCGCGGCGCTTTCGGATGCCGAATTATTGGCGATTTTTATACGCACCGGCGTGCCCGGCCAAACCGCGGTGGACGTGGCGCGTAATTTGTTGTCGCGCTTTGGCGGCTTGCGCGAATTGTTGGCGGCGAGCCCCGAGGAGCTGTGCGAAACGCCGGGCTTGGGTGACGCCAAATACGTGCAGCTGCAAGCCAGCATAGAAATGGGCCGGCGGTTTCTGGCGCAAAAACTCAAGCGCGATATCGCGCTGACGTCCACCCAAGACACCAAAGATTTTCTGCAAGCGCAGTTGCGCGATCGGCCGCACGAAGTATTTTGTGTATTGTTTTTGGATAATCGCCACCGCGTGTTGGCGTTTGAAGAGTTGTTTCGCGGCACCTTAAACGGCACTGCCGTGTACCCGCGCGAAATCCTCAAACGCGCGCTCAAACACAACGCCGCCGCCGTGATCTTGGTGCATAACCACCCTTCGGGCGTGGCCGAGCCCAGTGCCACGGATGAAGTGCTCACACAGCGGCTCAGGGAGGCTCTGACACTGGTGGATGTGCGGCTGCTGGATCATTTAGTCATCGGCGATGGGGAAATGGTGTCGTTCAGTGAACGGGGGTTGCTGTGAAATCCGTAAGCTATCTGAACGCAATCTGCATTTGAATTATTACTAAATTCACTTAATTACGATCAAGTCTTGTTGCGGATCTTTCTTGAGCCAATGCAGTTAACCGCGTTGCTACGCGCGCGCTAACCGATGACCAATCTCCCGGCGTCGATTGACGGAACAAGCGCATGCTCGGATACCAAGGAGAATCTTCACGATTTAACATCCAGCGCCAATCGGGCGCGAAGGGCAGCAGCATCCATACCGGTCGTGCGAGCGCCCCCGCCACGTGCGCCACGGCGGTGTCCACGCTAATTACTAGATCGAGAGCCATGCTAGCTGCGGCGGTGTCGGCGAAATCGTTAAGCGACGGCCCCAGATCAACAATGCCATTATCGGGCAGCGCAGCAAGTTCGTCCGCCGCCGTCCCTTTTTGCAAACTGAAGAATCTAACGCCGGGAACCGCCAGCAGTTCGTGTAATGCAGCGAGCTTGCAAGAGCGACGGTAATTGTTGGGATGTAATCCACCGCCTGCCCAGACAAGGCCGACACGCAACACACCGGTGTGACGTGCAATCTCGGAGACCGCCGTTATACCCGCTTCCGGACGAATTTGCAGATAGGGTACTTGCGCGGGGATGGAATCAAGCTCGGTGCCAAGAACTCCCGGCAAACTGAGAAGAGGAATTTCATAATCATACGCCGGAATGTAATCGCCACTATTAAAAATAGCGTCAACCCCTGCGCAGTCGGCGAGCAAGCCGCGTAATGGCGCGGGACAAACTAACAGTACCCTTGCTCCGCGGGTTTTAACCATGCGCGCGTAACGCACGAACTGCACCGTATCTCCCATGCCTTGCTCACCGAGCAGCACGATAGTTTTGCCCTGCAGCGGTTCGCCGCGCCAGCGTGGCCTGCCTGTCGGTGCCGTGACCATATCTTGGTGGCGCAAGCGCCATTCATATTCAGGCCAGCCCTGCTTGAAGTTGCCAAGCAGCAGGTTGCAAATGGCACGCGAACCATGGGCCATCACATCGTTGGGCGCAACTGCTAGAGCGCGGTCGTAGCAAGCGATGGCTTCAGTAGGTTGTCCCATTCGCAACAGAGTATCGCCCAGGGCGCGGCGAGCATCTAAATAATTAGGGTTGAGAGCAATGGCCCGCTCAAAATGAATCACCGCGGAAGAATAGTTGTCGACTACGTTGTATTGCAGACCAAGACTGTAATGCGCTTCGGCAAAACGCGGATTAAGAGCAATTGCTGCCTGGAAAGAGTCGAGCGCCTTCTGTCTGTCCCCGAGCTCCACGAGAACGAGCCCGAGGTTGTAGTGCAAGAATGCGTCTTGAGGAAGATGAACGAGTGCGGCTTCAAACATTTCGCGCATTTCAGCAAAACGTTTCTGCTCGCGCAGTAAGCCCGCCAGCTGCGCAAGCGCACGCATGTAGCGCGGGTCGAGACGCAATGCCTCGCGATAGGCCGCTTCCGCCTCCTTCAGCCGCTTAAGACCTTGCCATGCAAGTCCGCTGCTGCAATGCGCGCCTGCATGGTTAGGATCATGCGCAATGATCCGTTGGCAGCATTCTACGACGGCAGTGAGCTCGTCCAGCTGATAATGCATGCCGCTACGCAGCATCCATATTTCGGTATCCGCGGGGAATACTCGCGTGAGATCGAGACAAAAATTTCGTGCCTCGACAAATTGTTTGTTCGCAATAAGATTGTGCAGCTTGAGAATGGATTGTTCGCGGTTCATGAATGTTCTTTTAGACGAAGCAGCCAACAAAAAATGACAGTTTCTAATAAGCCACGCGTCGCCAAAATTTATTCTCAGCCAATTTTACATCTATAACCCATTTGTATTTGAATATTTTGGCAGGTATTACCTCGTCCAGAGAATGTGAATCGTTCGAACCCCAACTCATTTCGTTAATTGTGCCGCTACGCATGCAATGACCGATGGCCCCATCTCATGGGGTTGATTGAGGAAACAAACGCATAGTTTTGGTACCAAGGAGATTTATCGCGATCTGACATCCAGGCCTATCTGGCGCAAAAATTGAAGAGCAATCCCGGGCACAGCCCTGCCTAAAGCACCCACTGACGACGCTGACTTGGGGAAGCATGAATTCGATCCCCACAATGATCTACAGGGTGATATTCAGATAAAATGACGGCTGTTTTATAGGGATACTTGCTATTTAAGGATTAGGACTACCCAGTTTGAGCGGTTTCTGATATAAATCGCGTCCTTAAATTTTTCATCCTGACCTTATTTCCTCGGCAAGAGGGAAGTCAGAATGGGTAGCTGGGAGATTTCAATGTCGCGAGTATGTCAGGTAACCGGTAAGCGTGTGATGGCGGGCAATAATGTGTCGCACGCCAACAATAAAACCCGTCGTCGTTTTCTGCCGAACTTGCAGAAGCGCCGCCTGTGGGTGGAAAGCGAAAAGCGTTGGGTGACGATGCGTCTGTCGAACCAAGGCCTGCGCACCATCGATAAAAAGGGTATCGATGCCGTGCTCTCCGACATGCGCGCCCGCGGCGAAAAGGTATAAGGGGTTAAGCCATGGCTAAATCGGCACGTGAAAAGATTAAATTGGTTTCCAGCGCTGGTACGGGGCACTTCTACACCACGACCAAAAATAAGCGCACCACTCCCGACAAGCTCGAATTCAAGAAATACGATCCGGTCGTGCGCAAGCACGTGGCCTATAAAGAATCGAAAATCAAATAACATATTCATGAAAAACCCGGCGCTGCCGGGTTTTTCATTTATAGCGTCGCCGTCCGACGCGCCGGGCAAACTCGCAGAAACCGGCTAAACTATGTACAAACACTGACTTTTCTGAGATAAATACCACTCATATTGAGGATTTGATTTACGGAAAACCGCTTCGTGTACACGCTCAATCAACAAGTCTTGAGAACCGACGCCTCCGGCATGCCGCTGGAATGGATTGATTTCAAGGAAGCGGTGCGGGTGTATCACTTGGGGCAGGTGGCCTACACCTGCGGCGTACCGCTTTATAAAATTCGCGGCGGTTATAACGCCATTACCGGGCGACGTTCCATCCTCGAAATCAGTTCCATCGTCGCCACGCACGGCGACAGCCACGCGATGTTGAAGGCGCGGGCGCATTACGTTCCGCCGCTCAATAATCAAACCTTGTTCGCGCGTGACGCGCACTTGTGCATGTATTGCGGCGTGCAGTTTTCGGCGCGCGGCCTGTCGCGGGATCATATCAAGCCGCTGTCCATGGGCGGCAAAGACAGCTGGAATAACGTGGTCACCGCCTGCAAACGCTGCAACAACCACAAGGCCGGGCGCATGCCGGAGCAAGCCGGGCTGGAGTTGCTGGCGGTGCCGTTTACGCCCACGCACGCGGAATATATTTATCTTCAGGGCAAACGGATCCTGGCGGATCAAATGAAATTCCTGCTGGCGCATTTCCCGCGCCACAGCCCGCTGCATAAGCGTTTAGCCAGCGCTAACTAATAAACTCAAGACTCCAATAAAAAACCCGCCATTGGCGGGTTTTTTATTTAATATCGGAAGAACGAATTAGATAGGTACGGGCACGAGCGTATAGGTACGCAGTTTCTGCGAAAAATTACGCAGCGCTTCGATGCCCGTGGCCTCGGCTTCGTGACACCATTCTTGCAAGGCGTGCAACAAGTGCTCTTGCGTGGTGGCGGAACGCAGCCAGATATCTTGCAGCTTCTGCTTCATGGTGTAGACGGTTTTCAGCCTGCCGTTCTGCGCCAGCAAGCTGTCCAAACGTTTATGTGAGGCTTCGTCCAGCAGAGTGGTTTCACGCACCATCAGTCGACGCGCGCGCTTGAGCAAGGTCCAGGATTCATGATTATTGCGATCGGCTTTCAACAATTCTTCGCGGTGCACATGGTTCATGACTTCGCGCGCGAACGACGCCATCACATGAAAACGCCCGGTGATGACGGCTTTGACGGTATCGAGATCGATATGTTGTTTAGCCGTATCGCAGGTAAGTTCCGGCGGAATTTTTTTAACGCGCGCCAAGCCAAAAATTTCCATGATGCGGATATACATCCAACCGATGTCGAATTCCCACCATTTAGAAGATAGTTTGGCAGAGCTGCCGAAGGTGTGGTGGTTATTGTGCAGTTCTTCACCGCCGATCAAGATGCCCCAGGGAACGATATTGGTGCTGGCGTCGGCGACTTCATAGTTACGATAACCCCAGAAATGGCCGATGCCGTTGATGATGCCGGCGGCGAAAATCGGAATCCACATCATCTGGATCGCCCAAATGGTGATGCCGAGCGGACCGAACAGTGCGATGTTGATTGCGAACATAAGCGCGATGCCTTTCTTGCTGTGGCGCGTGTAAAGATTGCGTTCCATCCAGTCATCCGGCGTACCGTGACCGTACTTGTCCATAGTCTCCAAATTTTTGGCTTCGGCGCGGTAAAGTTCGGCGCCTTGCCAAAATACTTTATCGATGCCGTATTGCTGCGGACTGTGCGGGTCTTCCGGAGTTTCTACTTTGGCGTGATGCTTGCGATGAATCGCAGCCCACTCTTTAGTGACCATGCCGGTGCTAAGCCACAACCATAAGCGAAAGAAATGGCTGACGATCGGATGCAGATCGAGCGCGCGATGCGCTTGATGGCGATGCAGATAAATGGTGACAGCGGCGATGGTGATGTGAGTGAAAACCAGCGCCACGATGAGGTATCCCCACCATGGCAGAACAATTAGTCCTTGCAGCATTAACGAAACCCCCGTTTCATTTGACCAGACGATGTGCTAAGTATACTCGATAATTTAATTCGCGCTTGTTTCAGCGTAAAAGAGCCTGAATACCAGCCCATGCCCGCACCCAAAACTCCCGCGCTCACTACCGATATCATTATTGAGCTTAGAGATCGTGCGGACAATCCGATTGTGCTGATTCGGCGCAAATACCCACCGCATGGTTGGGCATTGCCCGGCGGTTTTGTAGATGTCGGCGAAACGGTGGAGCATGCCGCGGTGCGTGAAGCCGAAGAAGAAACGGCCTTACAAGTGACGCTTAAAGTTTTGCTCGGTTGCTATTCCGATCCGAGTCGCGATGCGCGCAGTCACACTGCGTCCGTGGTGTATGTCGCCGAGGCCGAAGGCGAGCCGCGCGCGCAAGACGACGCTGCCGGCGTGGCCTTGTTTAATCCGGAGACGTTGCCTTCGGTTTTGGTTTTCGATCACGCGCGGATTCTGCGCGATTATTTGATTTGGCGGCAGCAGGGGAAATTGCCGCCGGTGCAGCCTTGAGATAAACCTCGCGCTGCGGAAACGGCAGATTGATGCCGGCGGCTTTGAAGTCTTTGGCTATCTGCCGATAAAGTTCCGAGCGCACATCGCCGCTGTGTTCCGGGTCTTCAATCCAAACCAGCAGTTCTAAATTAACGCCGTTGTCGCCGAAACCAGTGACCAAGACCGCGGGAGCGGGATCGGCAAGCACTTGTTTGTTTGCGCGCGCGCTGCGTTCCAGACGCAAGATCATTTGCTCGACATCGTCGTCATAGGCGATCTGCAGCGTGAGGCGCAAGCGAATGCGGCGGTCGCCTTCGTAGGACCAGTTAGTAATATCCGACGTCATGAGATTTTCGTTCGGCACCAAAACGTCTTGGCCGTCGCGCGTGTGAATCACAACGTGCCGTGTGTGCAAGGCTTTCACGGTGCCAAACGTGTTACCGAAGCTAATCACGTCGCCCGGACGAATTGAGCCCTCGAATGCCAGTAGCGCGACCAAGAGCATCAGCGCGATCGACAGAACAAAACTGATCACGTTGTAAAGCGAAATGCGAACTTTGCCGAAAGTAAAAGCGTATTCATCCAGCATTTGTTCGACATACGGCAACCAATCGAGAATATGCAAGGCGACCAAAGTCCAGATGGTTATCGTCAGCACCCCTTCCCAGGCTTTGAGTTTGCTGCCCGGGCTAAAACTGTGGCGCAAGGCGAACACGCCCATGCGAATCGCGGCCAGAGCGCCGGCCAGAATCATCGCCGGATAGAGCAGGGTGGTGACGCCGCCGCGGCGATGCAGAATCGCCAGCGCCGCGATCAACCACAGCCACAACAACAGCGGCACCAGCGCCAGCATCGCCGTGCGCAACGCAGTACGACCGATGCCTTCCTTCATGCCGGTTTGTATTAGCGTTTGCAGATAGCCTTGCAAGCGACTGCCGATCAATTTAGCGAGCAACATGCCAACGGCAAGAATTGCAGCTTGCCACCACGTGGAAGTGAGATTTAAGAAATCGCGGATTTCAGCGCTGGATGGAAGACTATCGAACAGTACTTGCATTTTTATAGTGTGCTCAGGAGGCGCCGGTAGCGCCGATCATGTTTAGAGAATAGCCGCCTATGCCAGCAAAAAAAAGCCCGCTTATCAGCGGGCTTTGAAGGAAACGGGCGAGAAATAATTCGATACTCGCGCGTCGCGGGCGACGAGTGGGTTACGACACGAAATATATGCGTCTAACCCACCCTGCCATGATTTACGGAGCCGGCGTCACACCGCGCCAAGGCTGTATCTCCGGATTACCGAATGTGTCCGCCGGCAAGGGCTTAACTAAACGGATGCGGTTCAGTGTCGGGTTAACCGTTTTATTCGGCAGCGATTGCAAGTAACGCACGACTACTTCGACGCCGTCGAGATTGGCACCTTTCTCGTCTTTCAATACTTTAATATCCGTCGCCGGAATGACGTTGATCAAGTCCGGATCGCGCGTGTAATAGTACGCCGCGTAGCTGTAAGTGCCCTCAGGCTTGAGAGCTTCCCAGGCGTTGTTCTTACGGTTGAAGATTTTAATGTTGGCGGCGCGCGCGCCGCGGGCGGCGTACGGATTGATGTCCATGGTCACGCCGCTGAAATTGAACAGCCAGCCGCCGGTCCATTCGTTGACCGCCGGATTGAGCGATCCATCGGCGGCATTCTCAATTTGATCCACGAGTGTTTTACCGTTGATATTGCCGCGCGCGATCATCGGGCCGATGGGAATGAAATGATACAGGTCTTCCATTTTGATCGGGCCGGGCGGCACGTGCGTGCCGTAACGGAAGCCGCGCAACGCGCCGATATCGGTATCGCCTTGCGCGCGAAAAGCATCGGTGAGGAAATCATGCGACGAACCTTCGATGACCGCGGGCATGTTTTCATGCGAAAAATTGGAACGGTGCAAGGCCACTTGGGTGTTGCCGACGACGGTGTCGATCGGGCGCGGTAGCAGCGTGCCGTTGAAAGGATTGACGTGCTGCTTGAAATCCGGACCGGCGACGAAACTTTTGCGTACTCGCATCACCTCTTTCGCGATCATTTCATTTTCCGGAATGCGAGTATCGATGGTGTGGAATTTCCAATCCCAGTTTTTTAGTTTGCCGTTGTCGACAGTTAGGCGCAACTCGCCGAGCACCGTTCCGTCCTGACCTTCTTCGACGATGATGGTGCCGGTCTTGGTCACCACCGGCTTGCGCGTGACTTCATGCATGTCCGAAGAGAGAATTACGTCGACGCCTTCATTGGCCTCGGCGAGACGAATGTTATTAGCCAAGCCCAGTTCCGAGATCATCACCAGCAAGTCCACTTTCTCCTGCGTGCGCAGAATTTTTATAAATTCTTTGATCTCGGCGTCGCCTTTGGAAAACTTGAAGCCTTTAACGACCGTTTTACCCACCACTTGCGGGCCACGATCGGTGGTGAATCCCAAAACGCCGATTTTCAGGCCGCCGACGTTTTTAATGACGTAAGGCGGAATGACGCGTTCATTCGGGCGCTCGCTGGGGAAAAGACCGGTCTTATCCGGATAAGGCGTGGTGGGATCTTCACTGATGCTGCTGTAATAAAGATTGGCGGATACTGCATTCCACGGTGCTTTGGGCGATGGACCGGCAAACAGTTCAAGGAAACGTTCGGTGCCGTACACAAATTCCCAGTTACCCGGAGTAAACACGTCGATCTTGAAATGATTCAGCACCTCAATTAAAGCGTCGCCGCGCGTGAACATGGCTTCGGCCGAACCTTGGATGGTATCGCCGGTATTGATCAGCAAAGAATTCTTTTCTTTGTGGCGAATTTCTTGAATCTTAGTATACATGCGCGCCACCCCGCCCTCCATACGGCCGGTGCCGTCACTGCGCAAATTCGGGCGCGCAATGAGATGGCCGTGAATGTCGCCGATATGAATAAGGGTGACTTGACCGCTGTTACCGGCCGCTGCCGACAAAGGAATTGACATAACCGCTAATAATCCAACGAGCCTGAGAAATTTATTTATTTGAATAGCTTTCATGAGCAGAGTTCCTTCATTAAGTTTTAATATGATGTTGAAGTAATCCTAGTGAAACTTTCCTTGACACATCAGCGACGGTTTAAAAAAAAGCCCGCAGACGTCGCGGGCTGGAGGAGAGAGACGGTGTAGCGCCTCAGGGCTTTACATAGGAGAAACCTTGCGTCTGCAGTTGCGCGATCTCAGCGACGCCGCTGGGAACAATATCTTCTTGCGAGACATCGTACAGGTCGTTCTTGAAGTTTATTTTCTTGCTTTGCAGCGTATTGTTGCACACGTTGAAATGGATACCTTGACGTTTTAAATTGCTAATCTTGTCGGCGAAATCCGCATTCTTATTCGCTATTTGCAATAGTGCGATTCCCGGGCCGTGCATAACAACCCTTAAGTCGAGGTTATCTTTGCCCACGGCGTTAATATGATTTTGTATGTTGCCGAGCGCCGCCTTGAGTTGTTTTTCATCGTCGAAGTTGACGTGATAAACGACTTTCTGTTTGGTGTAGCCTTCCGCCGACGCCAATCCCAAATTAATCCCCAAGCTGACCAGAGTGATCAATAACAATGACATAAGCTTATTCATCATTTATCTCCTCTTTCCCAGTTTTAAGAAATAGGACTAGACCTGGATATAAGCCCAGCCTTGATGCTGACGGCGCATAATCTGCGCGACGCCGGAATCGATGACGATTACCCCCGGCAACAGCTTAACCGCCACACCGGTTTCCTGTTGAAAACGCTCGATCGTGTTCTGACACGCAACGAAACTTAGGCCAGGATATTTTTTTTGCATACTCTGAACGCGTTCCGCGAAAGGCGTGACATTGGCCAGTAAAAGACTCAGACCTTGGCCGTTGGTGACAACTTCCACGCGCGCGGTTTGTTTGGAGTCGCGGTAGTACTGCATCAAGCTTTCCACTTCGTCCAGGGCGTTCTTAAGGTGATCGACGTGACCATCGCTGACATGAATTAAAACCTTGGCGGTTTCATCGCCCGCGGCAAGCCGCGCTGAGCTCAGCGTTGTCGGCGCAGGGGTTTGATGCAGAAACCAGCCTGACACGGTTCCTACCATCAACGCCAAGCCAGCGGCGACACCGAGACTGTATTTACGTTTACCCAAGGAAGGCGCCAGGCCGCGCGTCGGCATCGGCGGTTCTTTATAAGCCAAGGCCACTAGGTCGCGGGTTTTTCGCAATTCGCAAATCCGCCATTTGAGCGTTTCGTCGGAGGACAATTGCGCGTATACCTGTTGCTTTTCTTCCAGCGTCAGCTGGTCGTCGACAAAGGCGTTGATAAATTCGTCTGAAAACTTTTTTTCCTGATTCATTTGATTCTCCGGATTTTTACTTCGTCAGCTAATTTGGGCGAGAGATCCGCTAATAAATCTTTTAAGGTTTGCCGAGCGCGGCACAGGCGACTCATGACTGTGCCGATCGGGACATTCAAAATTTGGGCGACTTCCATGTAACTCAATCCTTGAATGTCGACCAAGGTGACGACTTGGCGTTGACCTTCAGACAATTTAGCGATTGCCGCCCTTACCTTTAGGACGATCTCTTGCTCGCTGCTCTCCTTCTCCGGGGTGGACTCATCAATCAGTGTATTGTTATCTATTTCTTCCGACGCGCGATGGCGCCGGAAATGATCGTGGTAGCAATTGGCCAGGATACTGTACAACCACGCCTCGCCGGCGTTCGGGTCGCGCAACTGGCTGGATTTCTGCATCGCCTTGGTCAGCGTTTCTTGCACCAAATCATCCGCGAGGGCGGCATGGTGGGTCCAGGAATAAGCAATGCGGTAAAGTCGCAACCGATGTTGCTCGAGCCTAAGTTTGGCTTCGCGCGTGCGGCATAAGAAATTAAAAACATCCATAAATTTTGGGCGTAATATAGTGATTCAATATGAGTGTAAAGACGACTCTCTCCGCCGGTTTATTCCCATAGGAAGAGTGACTTCTATCATTATATGTTGCCGCGCGGCGATATCGTTAAGGATCGTGGGAGTTTCGGTTTAGTCCTTGTTCTGGATGCTGTTTTCCGTCGAGCAAGACTTGCCCCTTATATATAGATAAGCGGCCCTCCACAAACCAACGGATAGCCCTCGGGTAGATTCGATGTTCTTCTTTAAGCACCCGCGCCGCTAACGTGGCGACGGTGTCGCCCGATTCCACGGCCACGCGTGCCTGGGCGATCACCGGACCGCTGTCCATCTCGTGGGTAACGAAGTGAACCGTGGCGCCATGATATTTAGCACCGCTTTGCAGCGCCCGTGCGTGCGTATTCAGTCCCGGAAAATCGGGCAGCAGCGAAGGGTGGATGTTTAACAAGCGCATCGCGTAATGATCGATGAAATCTGCGCTTAGCAAACGCATGAAACCCGCCAGCAATACCAGGCGCGGTTGATAGGCGTCGATTTTTTTTATGAGCGCCCGATCGAATTGCTCGCGTGCGCTGAAATCGCGATGGTCGACGATATGCGTGGGAATGCCGGCGGTGCGCGCGTAGGTCAGGCCGGGCGCGTTAGGATTATTGCTGATGACCGCTTTGATGTCGGTGGGCAATTCACCGGTGCGCACCGCGTTAATGATCGCTTGAAGATTACTGCCGCGTCCCGAAATTAATACCACCACGCCCGCGTGGGTCGCGCTCATTTTAAAATAACAACCTGTTCGTCTCCGGGATGAGATTCGACGTGGCCGATGATGACGGCGGTTTCGCCGGCGTCGTGCAAAATCTTTAATGCTTTTTCGGCATCGGCGGCGTCCAGCGCCAACACCATGCCGATGCCGCAGTTGAAGGTGCGGTACATTTCAAATTCCTCAACGCCGCCCATTTCCTGCAACCAATCGAACAGCGCCGGACGTTTCCATGCGCGCGCGTCGATCACGGCGCGCACGCCGTCGGGTAAAACGCGCGGCACGTTGCCGGGTAATCCGCCGCCGGTGATATGCGCGGCGGCGTGCAACGGAATTTGACGCAGCAAGGAGAGCAGCGGCTTTACATAAATGCGTGTGGGCGTGAGCAACAGATCGCCGAGCGTGCGGCCATCGAGCGCTTGATCGAGCTTGGCTTTTTGTACGCTAAGAATTTTTCGAATCAGCGAATAACCGTTCGAATGCGCACCGCTGGATAAAATACCGATCAAGGTGTCTTTGGCTTTGACTTTCGAGCCGTCGATGATTTTGGATTTTTCGACCACACCGACGGTGAAGCCGGCGAGATCGTAATCCTCGGCGGCGTACATGCCGGGCATCTCCGCAGTCTCGCCGCCGACCAAGGCGCAACCGGCTTGGCGGCAACCTTCGCCGATACCGCGAATCACTTCCTGCGCGATATTGTTATCGAGCTTGCCGGTGGCGTAGTAGTCGAGAAAAAACAGCGGCTCGGCGCCTTGCACCACGATATCGTTAACGCACATCGCCACCAGATCGATGCCGATGCTGTCATGGCGTTTAAGTTCGATGGCGAGCTTGAGTTTGGTGCCGACACCGTCGGTGCTCGATACCAACACCGGTTCGCGATATTGTCCCGGCGGAATCTCGAACAGCGCGCCGAAGCCGCCGATGCCCGCCAGCAAGCCGGGGCGGTGCGTGGCGCGCGCGATCGGCTTGATGACTTCGACCAAGGCGTCGCCGGCTTCGATGTCGACACCGGCGTCGCGATAAGAAAGGGAAACACGCGGTTTGTTCACGTCCAACTCCGGGCTCTTAACGGGATGCGTATGTTAGGGCGAGTCGCGGTGCGCGTAAACATCTATGCATTTATATCGATTTGGGATATCCAGCAGCAAGCGCATACACGCTGAATCATGGCCTAAACAAGGGTTGACTTGGCCTGTCCCTAACTATAGTTTGCGTCAATAGTTGCCGGCACATGGATGCAGGTTTGATATGACCGAGATCGTGAATATTTCGCATTTGCCGAATCTGATTACGCTGTCCCGCATCGCTTTGGCGCCGGTGCTGATTCTGCTTCTCAAGGAAGAGCAATACGCCGCCTCGCTCGGCGTATTTATCATCGCCGGCATCTCCGACGGCCTGGATGGCTTCATCGCTAAACGATTTAATTTTGTCAGCCGGCTCGGTTCGATTCTCGATCCGCTGGCCGACAAAATTCTCCTGGTCAGCACCTACGTCATGCTGACCGTGCTCGAGCACTTGCCGTTTTGGCTGGTGCTGACGGTGGTGTTTCGCGACTTATTAATCATCGGCGGCTACTTGGTGTACACCTCGATGGTGGGACCGGTGCAGATGCGTCCCAGTTGGCTGAGCAAATTCAATACGCTGATGCAAATCTTGCTGGTGATCATGATCCTTATTCAGCACGCGCTCGGCCTGGTGTATGCGCCGCTGGTCAATGTGTTGATCTATGCGGTATTGTTGACGACCGTCGCCAGCGGCGTGCATTACTTGTGGATTTGGGCGGTGATGAAAGAGGTGGAGCCTTTGAGGGAGCGTCATGACCGATAACCGTCTTATCTTCCAGCTCGTATTCGTCATTGCCGCGGGTGTACTGCTTTATTTTTTAGGACCGATACTTACCCCTTTTCTCATTAGCGGCTTGCTGGCCTATCTCGGCAATCCTTTGGTAATGCGTTTGGTGCGCTGGCGTTTTCCGCGGCCGCTGGCGGTGATGTTGGTATTTATAATGTTCATCTTTTTTGTCACCGCTTTATTATTTATTTTGATCCCCGCGTTGCAAGCGCAAATTGTTTCATTTATCAAAAAAGCGCCCGACTATCTCGATTGGCTGCAACAAACCGGTTTGCCGCAGTTGCAAACACGGCTTGGTGTCGAACTGCCCTTGGATATGGCGGCGTTTCGCGAAGCCATGTTGGATCATTGGCGCGAGCTCGGCGATTGGGCGCGCCCGGTGTTTTCCTATCTAACGCGTTCAGGTTTGAGCGTGCTCGGCTGGATGGTTAATTTAATGTTGGTCATTGTGGTGACTTTTTATTTATTACTCGACTGGGGAAAAATATTAACCTGGGGTTTGACGCTGATGCCGACGCGGCAACAAGCGTGGGCGACGCGCCTGGCGCAGGAGACCGATCAAGTCTTGGGAAGTTTTCTGCGCGGTCAATTATCGGTGATGTTGGTGTTGGGCGCGGTGTATTCGATCGGCTTAAGTTTATTGGGTTTAAATCTGGCGCTGCCGATCGGAATTTTCGCCGGTCTGGTCAGTTTCGTGCCTTACTTAGGTTTTATCAGCGGCCTACTTTCCGCTGGCCTGGCGGCGTATTTAGAATTTCACGACGGCATATCGTTATTATGGGTGCTCGGCATATTCCTCACCGGCCAAGTGCTGGAAAGTTTTTGGTTAACGCCACGCTTGGTCGGCAAACGCATCGGTCTGCATCCGGTGGCCGTCATCTTCGCCATCATGGCGGGCGGACAACTTTTTGGCTTCGCCGGCATTTTGCTGGCGCTGCCAACTGCCGCGGTGCTGAAAGTCTGGTTGCGACATCTGCGTGAAATTTATCGTAAGCAAACTACCACAGTTGCTAAAATCGCGCGCCCCAAACGCCCGCCACCGCCGCCATGAGCGCGCAGCTTTCTTTAAACTTGCGCATCAAAGATGGTTCTTCGTTCAGTAATTTTTTAGCCGGCGCCAATGGCGAAGTCCTGGAGCGTTTACGCAGCGCCGTAGTGGCCGCGGCTCAGCCGCAGAAAAATTCGCCGCCCATGATTTTTTTGTGGGGCGCGCAAGGATTAGGCAAGAGTCATTTATTGCAAGCGGCGTGTCGCTTGGCGCAAGAGTTGGGAATCGCGCCGCTATACCTGCCCTTGCGCGACGTCATGAAACTTTCGCCGGTCTTGCTCGAAAGCGGCGAACAAGCGGCGCTGGTTTGCTTGGATGACGTGGAGCAGATCGCCGGCCATGCCGAATGGGAGCGCGCGTTATTCAGCTTGGTCGAACGCCAACGCACAGTCGGCGGCCTGCTGATCGCCGCCGGCGCCATGCCGCCTACACGTCTTGGATTACGCTTAGCGGATCTCGCCAGCCGCCTGACCGTGGGCACGGTATACGCGCTACAACCCTTGAACGACGCCGAAAAATTAGCCGCGATACGATTGCGCGCACATAACCGCGGTTTCGAAATGGCCGAAGACGTGGCGCGCTATATCTTGAGCCGCTATCCGCGCGACATGCCTTCGCTGTTCGATCTACTGGACCGCATCGACCGTGTTTCATTGGCGCATCAGCGGCGTGTAACGATTCCGTTTTTGCGCGAACTGGAAGAGATGAGCAACGTCGGCGTTGATAGCAATCTTCAGTAAGAAAACTCCCTAGAGAATTTTCAGTACATTCTCCGGCGGACGTCCAAGCGCCGCTTTATTTCCGGCCACCACGATCGGGCGTTCGATCAAGCGCGGATATTTTATCATCGCGTGAATGATGTCGGCATCGGACACATTCGGATCGTCCAGCTGCGCTTGGCGATATTCATCCTCTTTGGTTCTTAATAAATCGCGCGGGTGCAGATCCAAAAGTTTTAGCAAATGTTTTATTTCGGCTGCGGACGGCGGCGTGGCGAGGTATTCGATTATCTTTGGTTTAATCCCGCGCTGTTCCAGCAACGCCAAGGTTTGGCGCGATTTGCTGCAGCGTGGGTTGTGATAAATGGTCACCGACATGGAATCTCCCCGATGTTTCGCGTTGATGGTATAGTTAGACGATCGAACTTGAAAAGTTTTCCTAAGCTTTCTTCGGATCCGACAATATACATCGCGTGCGTTTCTTTCGGCTAGTCTGGCGGTTTTCTTATAAAGTCGCGCAACGGTTTAGTGAGGACCGCTGTTCGCGTGTGGCCGGCGCGCTTTCCTTCGCTACTTTGCTGGCGTTGGTGCCGTTGACAGCCGTAACCTTCGCGTTATTTTCGCATTTGTCGGCATTCGAATCCTGGATGGCGATGGCGCAGGAATTTATTTATAGCAACCTGGTGCCGGCATCCGGCGAAGTTGTCAGTCGTTATTTACGCCAATTCGCCGCCAACACCGATCGACTGACGACATGGGGGCTTATCTTATTAGTCGTCACTTCCATGATGGTGATGGCCACGGTCGAGCGCATATTCAACGATATTTGGCACGTACCCAATACGCGTAAACGTCTGCACCGATATTTAAGTTATAGCGCCTTGTTGATTTTGGGGCCGATGTTGGTGGGCCTTAGTCTGTCGGTGGTTTCGCATCTTATTTCACTGCCGCTATTTTCCGTGCGTACGCCTTTGGGCCCCTTGCAAGCGTTCATGTTTGACGCGGTGGCGGTGGCGCTGGCTTGGTTGGTTTTTATGCTGTTGTATGCGGTCACGCCGAATCATCCGGTGCGTTGGCGGCACGCCGTCATCGGTAGTTTTTTTACCACGGCGTTACTCGAGATCGCCAAACGCGGCTTTGGATTTTTTGTACTGCACTTTTCTTCTTACAAGGCTGTCTACGGCGCGTTGGCGGCGCTGCCGATGTTTCTTATTTGGATTTATTTATCCTGGACGATTATTTTGTTGGGCGCGGTAGTAACCGCCAGTTTGCCCGAGTGGAAAAATACCGAAACACATTCGACGCCGTCCAAGAAACGGCGATTTTTTCAGCGCACGGATTAAGGATTTAAAATATCGAAGCGAAATTGTTCGAATGAATTGCTTACATCGACCAGTTTGATCGGCGCAATCTTATACAAGCGATAACCGTTGTCCAAATAAATAAGCAGCTCGGGTTTGAACATGCCGCGATGCGTGATGAGCGTTTGCGCTTGCTTGAGCGGTTTGATTTCAGGCAACAATAACGCCGGCAGAAAGTCGCTTTCGCGGTTATCTTCCGCCACCGTTTTTACTACTACCGGCTCAGCCGTCGGCGCTAACCGTTGGATGCCGACTTCTATATTGGAAGTGTCCGGACTTTTTACCCAGCGTATCACGCCGATGCTCCATGGATTGCCTTCGCCCGGCGTGCGCGTGATGAGCAAGTCGCCGACTTGCACGTGCACGCCGATATGTCCGTTTTTAGATAATGACAATCCCCCGGCGCTTTCGTCTTCCACTTCCCATGTTGAAAATTCGCGCGGCGCTAAACGTTCGTCCTTATGCTTGATGATGGGCACGCCGACGACGTGACGTTGCGGCATCGGCCCGACGAAGGTCGAGCTCACCATGAATTTACGCCCGCCGTTGATCCAATAGTTAATGGCGTCGAGGCCGATTGCCATTTCCACTTGCTGATCGGCGCGCGAACTGCGGCGAAACGTGCGTTGCGGGTTAACGCCCCAGGCGCTCAGCATGCGCCGCAAAATATCCTGCCCGGTTTCCTTGAAGAAATTTTCCTGCAAGCCGTCGGCCGGCGGCATTTGTCCGCCTTTAATCAAAGTCAGTTGCGTATAGACCTGGCGCGATAAGGCCACGGTGTTGAGCAAACGATAGCGTTGCGGTTCATTAAGCACGGTATCGGCGGTGTAAGCGATGCCGGCGCGATCGCTGTCCTGATCGATGAGAAATTGACATGTCGGATCGTGTTTGGCGGTGGCTTCGGTCAGCAGCGCCAGCGATGCCCAGCGATCCAGATAATGATGGATGCGGTCGATCATGCGTGGCGGCAAATGGTAAGGATCGCTGAAATCCAACAGCAAGGCTTGCTGATAAGCCTGGGTGATGCTGGATTTTGCGCCGGCCTGGTTGGCGGGATCGTCCAATTCAATTTTTGTCAGACCTAATTTTTCCGCGTGCAAATATAACTTATGTATTTCCTTCCACGTGTCCGCGGGAAAAGGCGCATAGGTTTGGAAAGACAGTTTGAGTACTTCGGCAGAATGGCGGATAGCGCGCTGAATCGACAGCGCGCGTTTGATTTGGCTGGCGCTGCCGCCGATGGCTTCGGCGGCGGTGTTAAGCACCAATCGTTTATAACCGTGCGCCAGTTCCATTTGGAATTGGCGATTCTGCTCGGCGATGGCTTTATGTTTTTCGTCGAGCGGCAGCGGCAAGCCGATATACTGTTTGGTAAGTTCGAGAATGATTTGGCCGATCGGCTGGCGAAATAATTCGAGCAATTGCCAGCGCCAAGCATTGTCGAACTCAATGCGATTGTGCGCGGATAAGGCGGAAAATATTTTGCGGCTGGTATCGGCCACGTTCAGCAGCGGCAGATCTTCCAGCCATATTTTTAATTTATGTGGATGTAGCTCAATTTCGTCGGAACGACGCGCCGTGAGTTGAGGTACCGACAGCCACGATTCCATATGAATAAACGCCAACCTCGTTGTTGGTGGCACAGCTTAAGGCAAGGCAACCGTCAGAGCTAGTACTCCGGCAAATAAGTTTTTGCCGACGACTTTTTAGAAGACCCCCTCTCCCACCGGGAGAGGGCAAGGGTGAGGGAGATCATAAACTACCTCATAAGTTTCCCCTCATCCTGCCCTTCTCCCGCTGGGAGAAGGGACGCTTTGTTGTGTGTTGAGAGAAGAAGAGCATGGGGGAAAACTTATTTGCCGGAGCACTAGAGTCGCCCCGCAAAAATTTTAACGGCGAGCAGATGGGTTAAGGTTGCCTTCGATAGCGGCGCGCTCGACCAGGCGATCGAATTCTTCGAGTTTCATCAGTCCCTTTTGCGCGACGATATCGCGCACTGGCCGGCCGCTGCGTTCCGATTCCTTGGCGACTTCGGCGGCGGCGCTGTAGCCGATGGAAGTATTGAGCAAGGTGGCTAAGCCCACGCTGGTGTGCGCGAATTCGCGGCAGCGATCGCGATCGACCGCCAGATCGCGCAAGGATTTTTTAGTGACAATGTCGATGGCGTTGGTCAACCAATCCATGGCGTCGAACAAAGCCGAGCCCAGCGCCGGCATCATGACATTCAGCTCCAGCTGTCCCGCTTGCGTCATGAGGGCGATGGCGTGGTCTTGACCCAGCACTTGATAACAAACTTGGTTCAGCATTTCGAACATCACCGGATTTACTTTGCCCGGCATGATCGACGATCCGGGCTGCACCGCCGGCAATTCGATTTCGGCGAAGCCGGTGCGCGGACCCGAAGCCAGCAAGCGCATGTCATTGCTGATGCGCGTCAGCTCCAAAGCCAGCGCGCGAATCGCGTTCGACAGTTGCTGCAAGTCGTGCATCGATTGCATCTGCGCCGCGAGATTATTCGCGGCGCGGATCGGTTCGCCCGTGAGCTGCGCCAGTTCCTGAGCGGCTTGATTTGCATAATTGGCAACCGTATTCAAACCGGTGCCAACGGCCGAACCGCCGAGGCCGGTTTCGCATAATAAAGGAATAACATTTTTTAGTTGTTTGGCGCTGCGTTGCAGAATCCAGGCGTAAGCGCCGAATTCACGTCCCAGCGTCGTCGGCACCGCGTCTTGCAAATGCGTGCGTCCACTTTTAACGGTCTTGGCTTCGCGTTGCGCGAGGCTTTCATATTCGTCGGCCATGCGCTTCACGGCGTCCAGCAAGCGTGGAAGTTTAGCCAGCGCCGCGAGACGAATCGCAGTGGGGATAGTATCGTTGGTGCTCTGGCCCATGTTGACGTGATCGTTGGGGTGCACCGGTTTGTATTCGCCCTGACAGCCGCCGAGCGCCACGTTCGCCAGATTGGCGAGCACTTCATTGGTATTCATGTTGTGCGAAGTGCCGGCGCCGGCTTGAAAGCGATCGATGACGAATTCTTCCTGATGTTTTCCCGCTATAATGGCGTCGGCGGCGTCGATGATGGCGCGCGCCAGCCGCGGTTCGAGCGCGCCGGCGGCTTCGTGCACCGCCGCCGCCGCGCGCTTAATGCGCACGTGCGCGACGATGAAGTCGCGATCCGGTCGGCGGCCTGAAATCGGGAAGTTTTCCACGGCGCGCGCCGTCTGTATTCCGTACCAGGCGTCGAACGGCACCGGATATTCACCCAAAGTATCTTTTTCCGTGCGGAATTTTTTACTCATCGAGCGCTCCAAGTTAGTGCAACGAATTATAGAGTCCAGGCCGCGGGATTGCATCCGCAAGTCGATTATCGATAGTGAGTGTTAGAGGGAGACAAATGTGCTGCCACGTATCCGCTTATTAGTCGTGATGTTATGCCTGGCGCCGCTGCTGGCGCTGGCCGCCGCTCCCGATCGGGTGTTTAAGGATTTCACCGGCAAGGACCGAAACGTGAACGAGTTCATCGGTCACGGAAAGTGGACCGTCGTTGCCATATGGTCGGCCGATTGCCCGATCTGTCGGCGCGATATTTATCACATGACATTTTTTCACGACGAGCACCGTAACAAGGACGCCACTGTGTTGGGTTTGTCGGTCGACGGCTACGCCAATCGCGACAAAGCCCAGGGTTTTGTGACCGATCAAAGTCTGAACTTCCCGAATCTGATCGGCAGCGCCGAAGACGCCGCGCAACTCGGCAACGGCACGTTTATCGGTACGCCTACCTATTATTTCTTTTCTCCGGATGGAAAATTTTTGACGCAGCGCATCGGCCCGGTCACGCAGGAGCAAGCGGAGAATATTCTGCGCGATTTGGAAAAAAAGCATCAGAAGCCCGCAAATAAAAAAATCTCCAAAAATTAAGGGAACCCCTAAAAATTAAAACTCCTTCTCCCTCCGGGAGAAGGTAGGGATGAGGGGGCAATAAATTCATTGTGTTAAACTTCCCCTCACCCTAACCCTCTCCCGGAGGGAGAGGGGATTTTTAAAGTTTCCCTATTTACCTCGATTGCCACGTTGACATGAACCGCTGCCGGCAATTTATTATTTCAGGACGCGTGCAAGGCGTGTTCTTCCGCGCCTCGACCGAAGCCACGGCGCGGCGTTTGGGCGTTACCGGTTGGGTGCGCAACCTGGCTGATGGGAGTGTGGAAGTGCTTGCCTGCGGCGATGAAGCGCAACTGAAAGAATTAGAGCAATGGTTGCGCCAAGGTCCGACACAAGCGCGTGTCGCTCAAGTTGTGACGCAAGAGATGGAACCGCAGCAATTCGAGGATTTTTCAATACGCGGATAAATTACTGTCGAAACCAACGCGTTTTGAGCGCCTTATCCACTTTCAGCGAGTACGTGCGTTCACGTGTGCCGTTGTAACGCTTGAGCGCCGCGTGCAAGTTGCCTTTTTCTTTGTCCAAGTAAAATTTCAAAATGGTGCAGCCCAGACGTAGATTGGTTTGCACGCGGAATAAACTATCGCCGCTTTTGCCGATTTCTTTTAACCAAAAAGGCATGACTTGCATTAAACCGCGCGCCCCGGCGACCGAGATCGCGTATTGATTGAAATTACTTTCGACGTCGATTACCGCTAACACCACCTCGGGCGTGAGTCCGGCGCGGTGCGCCTCGTAATGCACGTGACGTAATAATTCCACGCGGTAACGCGGGTCGGGTACGCGCTTTTCCAGCCGCCGCGACATATCCGCCAACCACACTTCGCCGTCGAAGCGATCGTTAAAACTGTCGGTTTGCAAGGCCGCTTGTTTGACGAGGGCGCGCAACTCCGGTTCGACGACCTCGCTGGGCGCGGCGGTGGGCGATGGCGTAGCCAGCGCGCCATTAGCCGGATTCAGCGCTATAGCGAAATAGAAGACTAGCAGCGCGCAAAAAAATTTTACCCCGGTCATTTTTGCATTGGGTGCTGGCATGGTTAATAGCTAAGAAGCGGATGACATGGTTATACTGGAATTATAGGCATTAAACTTCGTCGCGCCGACCCCATTAATACCGGCAAGAAATGCTAAGGATTTCATGCATGGCTAAACTCACGCATCCTGCCACTGCCAACAAGCCGACTGAGCTTAACGTCGAAGCTTGGCTCGCAGCATTAACGCCAGAGCGTTCCAAAGAAGAAAAAGAAGTATTGCGTCGCGCGGTTTTGCTAGCGCAGCAAGCGCACGCCGGACAAACACGCGCGTCCGGTGAGCCCTACGTTCAGCATTCGCTGGCGGTCGCCAAGATTCTCGCCGAGCTGGGATTGGATCATGAGACCCTGGCGGCGGCGATTTTACACGACGTGGTCGAAGACACCGGCGTGGTTCTGGATGAGCTGCGCCAAAAATTCGGCACGCGTATCGCCAGTTTGGTAGATGGCGTCACCAAAATGAAAGTCATCCAAGAATTCCAAAGCCGCCCAGAAGGCTCGCGCCGCGATCAGGCGCAAGCCGAAAGCCTGCGTAAGATGTTGCTGGCCATGGCTGAAGATGTGCGCGTGGTGTTCATCAAGCTCGCCGACCGGCTGCACAATATGCGCACGCTCGCATCGCTAACGCCAGAAAAACAAAAACGCATCGCGCGCGAAACCTTGGATATCTTTGCGCCGCTCGCCAATCGTTTGGGTATCTGGCAGATGAAATGGGAGCTGGAGGATTTGGCGTTTCGTTATTTGGAACCGGTGGAATATCAGCGCATCGTCGGCTTGATCGCCGAGCAACGCGCCGATCGCGAAGCGTATATCGCTCGTTTCATCGACAAACTCGCGCAGGAATTGATCGCGGCCGGCATTAAAGCCGAAATAAGCGGCCGACCGAAACACATCTACGGCATTTGGCGCAAGATGCAGAAGAAAGATAAAGACTTCGAGAAAATTTTTGACATGCGCGCGGTGCGGGTGCTGGTGCAGGATATACGCGATTGTTACGCCGCCTTAGGCGTGGTGCATTCGCTGTGGCAGCACGTGCCGGGAGAATTCGATGACTACATCGCCACGCCCAAGGAGAACAGCTATCGTTCGATTCATACGGCGGTGATTGGTGCGGAAGGAAAAACCGTAGAGGTCCAAATTCGCACGCGCGATATGCACGACCAATCCGAGCTCGGCGTGGCGGCGCATTGGCGCTACAAAGAAGGCGTGCGCGCCGACAAAAGTTACGACGCTAAGATCGCCTGGTTGCGCAGCTTGCTCGAATGGAAAGACGAAGTCGCCGAAGCCGCCGATTTCGTCGACCAATTCAAATCGGAAGTGTTCGGCGAACGCGTGTATGTGTTCACGCCCAAGGGCAACATCGTCGATTTACCCGCCGGTTCCACGCCGCTCGATTTTGCGTATCACATTCACACCGACATCGGCCATCGTTGCCGCGGGGCCAAAGCCAACGGCCATATGGTGTCGTTAACTTATGTCTTGAAGACCGGTGACCGGGTGGAAATTTTAACCGTGAAAGAAGGCGGACCGTCGCGCGATTGGTTGTCGCCGCATTTGGGCTATCTGCATACGTCGAAAGCGCGCACCCGCGTCAATCATTGGTTCCGCGAGCAGAATCATGAGACCAGCGTGGCCGCAGGCCGCAGCGTGCTGGAACGCGAATTTCATCGTCTCGGCATTGGCGACATTAATTATGAAAAGCTGGCGCAACGGTTTCAATATCATCGCGCCGAAGATTTTCTGGCGGCGGTCGGTCGCGGCGATATTAAACCGGGGCAGCTCATGACAGCGGTGCAAGAATTTACCGAAACCGCGTTAAAAATCGAACGCCCGGTGGCGATCCCGCGCCCACCGAGTACGACGCGCAAATCTTCCGGCGTCATTATTCAAGGCATAGGCAATCTGCTCACGCGCATGGCGAAATGCTGCAATCCGGTGCCGGGCGACGCCATCGTCGGTTTTATTACACACGGGCAGGGCGTTACCGTGCATCGGCAAGATTGCATCAACGCTTTACGTCACCACGATGAGCACAACGAGCGCCTGATCGAAGTCAGCTGGGGCGATAAGACCGATCAAGTGTATCCGGTCAAGATCGAAGTCATCGCGCACGATCGCGGCGGCCTGTTGCGCGACATTACTTCTTTGTTGGCCAACGAAAAAATTAATGTAATCGGAGTGAATACCGTGACCGACAAGAATAACGTGGCACACATGACTTTCACGCTTGAAATCCGCAATATTGAAACTTTAAGCCGGGTGTTGGCGCTGCTCGATCAGATTCCAAACGTCACGCAAGTGCGCCGCCAAGCGCATTAAATTAAGCCAACTTCGTCCAAGGAAAGTGACATGCCATTTCCAATAGAACTGCTCCATTACGTTCGATGCAGCAGCGATGCCGGCGCGTTGTCGGTGGACGGCGCGAGCGACGCCGAATTTATAACGGATGGACAAGTCCGTTGCAGCACTTGCGGCCGGCGTTATCAAATTCAGCAAGGAATACTCGATTTACTGGCGACCACGTCGCTTGAAGATACGCGCAGTCAACTGGAGATGCAGGTACGCGATGCCAAAGCCAAGACCTCCGCGTCCGTTCCTTCCCTGGGAGTAGAGGACGCCAGGGAGATTGAAGCGACCTTAGCCTGTCTCGGCGACGGCCAGGGACGCGTCATATTGGAACTGGGCTGCGGTACGGGACGTTTTACGCGCGAGCTGGTGCGGCGTTTCGATAAAGTGCTGGCGCTGGATTTTTCGGCGGAATCACTGCGCGTCAATGCGCAAACGCTAACCGCCGATCAATGCCATGTCGGATTCGTGCGTGCCGACGTAAATCAATTACAGCTGCGGCCCGCCAGTTTCGATGCGGCGTTGTCCACGCTTTATTCCAATTTGCCCACGCGCGCGATTCGCCTGACTTCCACTCAAGTGGTGCATACAGCGCTTAAGCCGCAGGGTAAATATGTTTTGAGCGCGCATCATCAACATTTGCGGCGCGTGCTTAAACGTTTGCCCACCGCCGATCGGTATAAGAATGGAATTTTTTATCAGACGTTTACGCCGGCGAGTTTAAAACAAGAATTGACCGCGTATTTCCCGAACGCCACGCTTAATTCTATTTGCGTTTCCTTGCCTTACCTCGGGCGATTCCAGCGACTGGGAAAATTTTATTCGCGCGTCGTCGAAAAACTACCGCTGTTTAATCGCCTAGGGTTATTGCTGCTTTCGACCGCGGTGAAAACGTAATCAGTTCTTGATTAAAGTTTTATATTTTCGCGCATCGTTTCGAGAATTTTTTCCAGCGGCAGTTCACGCACTTGTTTATCGCGCCGGCCTTTGTATTCAATCATGCCTTTCGCCAAGCCTTTTTCACCCAGCACCAAACGATGCGGGATGCCAGTCAAATCCATGTCCGCAAAGATGACGCCGGGGCGTTCGTCGCGATCATCGAGTAGAACCTCGAAACCGGCTTGCGTTAATTCAGCATAAAGTCGATCGATCGTCTCGCGCACCGCGGCGGATTTGCGATAGCCGATCGGCACCAACGCCAAGTGAAACGGCGCGATGCTATCGGGCCAGAGGATGCCGTTGGTATCGTGATTTTGTTCGATCGCGGCGGCCACCACGCGCGACACGCCAATGCCATAACAGCCCATGGGCATGACGACGTTTTGACCGGCTTCGTCCAACACCGTGGCTTGCATGGCTTCGCTGTATTTGGTGCCGAGCTGAAAGATATGTCCGACTTCGATACCACGGCGGATGGACAGCACGCCGCTGCATTGACTCGCGCTTGCATCCGGGCACGGATCGCCGTCGACCACTTTACGAATATCCATGACGATGGGTTCGGCGGCGTCGCGGCCCCAATTTACATTTATTAAATGTTTGCCGGAGACATTCGCGCCGCAAACAAAATCGGCTAGGCGCGCCGCGGATTCATCCGCGATCACCGGAATTTTTAAGCCCACCGGTCCGATCGAGCCCGGTTCGCAGCCGGCCGCCAACTCGACTTCGCCCGGCGTCACGAACACCAATGGCTTGACGACTTGCGGCAGTTTCGCGGCTTTGATTTCGTTTAATTCGTGATCGCCGCGCAGCACCAGCGCAATCACGCCGCCGGTGCCTTTGACCAGCAAGGTCTTCAGCGTTTGTTTTGGATCCACTTTCAGGAATTTACTGACTTGCTCGATGCTGTGTTGTCCCGGCGTGTCCAGCGTTTGCATCGGCTTGCCCGGCGCGGCGCGCTTGCCCATCGGCGGCAGCGCTTGCGCCAGTTCGACGTTGGCGGCGTACTGGCATTTCGAACAAATCGCGATGGCGTCTTCGCCGGAATCGGCCAGCACATGAAACTCGTGCGACTTGCTGCCGCCGATGCTGCCGGTGTCGGCGGCCACCGGCCGAAACTCCAAACCCACGCGCTGAAAAATTTGCGAATACGCGGCGTGCATTTGCTGATACGTTTCTTCCAAGGAGGCCGCGTCGATATGAAACGAGTAGGCGTCCTTCATCAGAAATTCCCGCGCGCGCATCACGCCGAAGCGCGGTCGAATTTCATCGCGGAATTTCATTTGGATTTGATAAAAATTCGCCGGCAACTGCCGGTAGCTTTTGATTTCGCGGCGAATCAGATCGGTGATGACTTCTTCGTGCGTCGGCCCGAAACAGAAATCGCGTTTGTGCCGATCGGTTAAGCGCAGCAACTCCGGACCGTACTGATCCCAACGGCCGGATTCCTGCCACAATTCCGCCGGTTGTATCGCCGGCATCAGCACTTCTTGCGCGCCGGCGCGGTTCATTTCCTCGCGCACGATTTTTTCCACCTTGCGCAACACCCGCAGACCCAAAGGCAGCCAGGTGTAAATACCGGCGGCCAATTTGCGGATCATGCCGGCGCGCAACATCAATTGATGGCTGATGGTTTCGGCTTCCGCCGGGGTTTCGCGGACGGTGGAAAGTAAAAATCGGGATACGCGCATGGACACCTCGTTATGATTCGCGCGCGTAGTATACCCTTGATTCGATCTTAGAAAAGAAACGCCGGCAGACCAAACCAGGAAAAGGGTGAAATTTTATTTGAATATTTTATTGCCAGAGCGGTTGTACGAATGGCGCTTGCGGCCAAACCGGCGTTTGGCTGAGTTCCGTGAAGCGGTTTTTGCCCGCCGCCGCCAACGGAGCTGTGGCTAAGACGTCGATAAATAAATCCGCTACGTTCCAAGCCTTGCCCGTGGCCGGGTTGATTAGCGCCTGCACTTTATTAAAGCCGCTATAGCTGCATAACACACCGGCGCCGTCATCAGGACGTTGACAGCCGGCGATGGTGTAAATGCTTTGCGCATCGATCGGTGCTTGATCGTCCGTCAGCCACGCATCTTTAATGCGTGCGTTATCATTGCCGGCAATATTTATTTTTAATCCTAACCCTGAAAATCCTTCAAACCATCCGCCGCTCTGCTTAAAAGCATTTTTGGAATAAACCTGGGTTAAGCTTTGTTCGGCGATGTGCAAGAGCCGCTCACCGGAAACTTCCGCCGTGGCCAATGAATAGACCACGGGGAAAAAACGATAAACGTCTTCGAGCGTAATCGCGCCGTTGGCGACGGTATCGTCTTCAAACAATTCACCCTGCGCGCCAATTATGCTGTCGAAGCGGAAACCCGGTGTCATTGCCAATTGTGTATCGGCGCGTTGACGCAGAGCGTCGGCGAATACGCGATTGAAAGTATTTTCCAAAGCTTGACGTCGGTCGAGCGCGCCCTTGCTATGACCGACGACGGTAGTAATGGCTTGTGTCAGCGTGACGTCGGCGTAGGGCATCGGCAGCTTGATGTTGGGATGCGGCGCGAGAAATGGTGCACGTGCGGTATCCACCAAAGTTTTCATCGCCGGATTTTCCGGCAGGCGGTTATCCACCGGCAACAGCAGCCAGTTAAAACTCGGCGTTTGTTTTGATTTTAACGTAACGTTCATGCGCCCGACATAACCGTCATTGCCGGCTTCCACCACCAAAGCGCCGCTCGCGGAAACCAGCGGAGTAAAAGTAGCTTCATGCGTGTGTGCGGAGAAAAAAACATTCACCAATCCCGGCGCCAACAAATCGGCGAGGCGCTTGTCTTTGTGTATGCCAAGTTCGCTCATGACGAAAACAAGTTGTGCACCTTGCGCGCGCAAAGCTTGCGCATGTTGGGTCACGAGTTTTTTATAATTGTCCTCGCCTTGTAGGAAAGCCAAGCCCATGGCCAGCGTCGGCGACATCTGCGGCACGATATCGGAGCTGAGGCCGATGAAACCTAGTTTGATGCCGGCGCGCTGCGTCATCCACGTTGCCGGTAAGAATGGTTTGCCGGCTTTGAAGAAGGGCATGGTGTAGCTGACATTGGCGGCAAGATTCTGATAATTGGGACGTTTGATGGACATCGTCGACATCATCATGTCGGAGGCCATGCCCAACATTCTTTGTTCGGCTGGCATGAGCGAGGCGTAGCGCAAACGTGTCACCAACGGACCATAGGCGTAATCCCAATTCCCCGGCACGCCGATATCGATACCGAGAGCGTTGACCGGATCGACGACGGCGTTGCCTAAAGTGAACAATGCTTCAACGCCGCCATGAAATGTATCGCCGATGTTCATGAGCACCGAATTCGGATTCTCGGCACGCAGGCGTTTAATAAGAGTCGCGATACGCGCCAACCCTCCGCGTTCCACCAGTTTTGTATTCGTCGCATATTCGCCGAGCTTGGCGTCCGGCACACGATCGGCATGCGCGGTGAGATGCGCATGCAAATCGTTGTAATGAATTAGTGTGATGGTGACGGGTTCGGTCGGCGCCGTCACGCTAGGAGTATTGGTTTCGCTGTAACTCGCGCTGCTGCATGCCAATAGCCAAGCCGCGATTAACCATCGCTGCAAACTATTCACATGATCTTGGGACACCCGCATTGCCTAGAAAATTATAGATGAGAGTTATTTATTTGACGGTTGGCGCTGAGACGCAGCGCCTTGCATGTTTCGCATAGCCTGCATGCGTTCGCGCATAGTCTTGCGTTTGGCTTGTTTTTGTTCCGGAGACAAAGTTTGCCACTCCGCCTGTTTTTGTTGCATCTGAGCGCGCATGGCCTGTTTCTGTTCTGCGCTCATGCTCTCTGTCGTGTTTGCGTTATTATCCGCCGAGGTCGGATTGACCGCCTGCATAATGAGCACGGTAAATCCGAGTGTTGCGCTGAGGAATTTTTTCATGATTAATCTCCGTGTTAAATTAAAAATGCTGCTGTGCATTCAACACGAAGATTATGTCATCAAGATGTATCCGCCTGATTTCCATCGTGCGACGGAGTATGGCAAGTTGTTACAAAGTATTGCGATGGAATGAACAACACGGAAACAATTTAAGGCATGCCGAGCGCTTCGCGCACAATTCCATCGAGCAAAGTTTTAACTTCACCTAAGGCTTTGCGCGAAGCCGGGGAGCCGGCTGGAAGCGGTTCACGATAACCGACGTAAACTTTTTTGGGGTCCGACGGCAAAGTGTAAATCACGATGATGTAGGGGCAGAAAACAATATTCGAAGGATCGGCTTCCATGGTGTGGCGCGAAACCACGGCGGAACAAAATTGCAGCGATTCGGCTTTGCCATAAATAGGTTTGGCGGCGATGCCGAGATCTTTGCCGGTGCGTTCCAGCATTTCACTGATATGCGAGGTGTGATCCACGACCAAACCGCGGCCGGTGATAGCGATTTCAAGGTCTTGTTTAACGGAATCGAAATCGTTTTTTGTCGTATAGAGTGTAAGATGTTTAGAATCAGCCGCCGTCGCTGGCTGTAACACGGCGACAACAAATCCGAACATAAAAAATAATAAAGTGGCGCGTTTCATTTTGTTCTCCCTAAAATCATCTGAGCGGATGGCAGTATAACCCAGCTAGCGCGATGCCTCGTCGGGCATCCAAAGTTGCGCCGCGCCGCGCACACCGGAGCTGTCGCCGTGCCGGTTCGGTACAATTTGTGTGCGCAGCTCATCGTTAAAGACGTAGCGCTGTACACGGTCACGGCCATGCGTATACAGGCGCGCAATATTCGACATACCGCCGCCGAGGACGATGACATCCGGATCGAGGATATTAATCACCATTGCCAAAGCGCGTCCAAAACGATCTAGGTAACGTTGCATCGCCGCCTCCGCCACAGTCTCGCCTTGAGCAGCGCGGGCCACGATGGTCGGCACATCGAAAGTATTATTGCCGTGATGTTGCTGCCAGTCGAAAATAAGACCCGGCCCGGAAAGAAAAGTTTCTATGCAGCCGCGTTTGCCGCAATAACAAGACGGTCCATCGGCTTCGAGAACATTGTGCCCCCATTCACCGGCGATGTGTTGCACGCCTGCGTGCAGCTTGCCATGAAATACAATTCCGCCGCCGACGCCGGTGCCGAGAATAACGCCAAATACCACGTCGGCGTTTTGTCCCGCGCCATCGCGCGCTTCGGAGAGCGCGAAACAATTAGCGTCGTTGGCGATGCGCACCGGACGCGCCAGAATTTTTTCCAGATCGTCTTGAATGGGTTTGCCGTTTAAACACACGGTGTTGGAGTTTTTAAGCAAACCGGTGCGCGTGGAAACGGCGCCGGGTGTGCCGATACCTACGTTGCCACGCTGTCCTGATTTCACTTCGAGATCGTGAACTAAGGCGTGAATATTTTTTAAGATGGCCGAGTAACCTTCGGCCTGCGGCGTGGGGCGGCGCTCGCGCACAAGAATATTTCCGGCATCGTCCATGACCACGCCTTCGGTTTTGGTGCCGCCGAGATC
>JACQBD010000067.1 GCA_016194665.1 Gammaproteobacteria bacterium | reverse complement strand
GTACGCGGGCAAAAGCCCGAGCGTGGGGCTTAATATCCGCCTGCCGCACGAACAGCACGCCAATCAGCACCAGAACATCACGCTCACCTTCCAGCATTTTTTTGTACGCAAGGTAATGTTCATCAAATACGCCAAGGCCTATGTGGTGGTGCCCGGCGGTTTCGGCACGCTCGACGAACTCATCGAAGCGCTGACGCTGATTCAAACCGGCAAGAGCACGCGCATGCCCATCATCTTGGTGCACAAACCGTTTTGGGAAGGTTTGATGACCTGGTTCCAAGACAAGCTGGTCACCGAAGGCGTGATCGACCAAAGCGATCTGGATCTGTTCAGCTTGGTGAATAGCGCCGATGAAGTCTTGGATATTATCTTCCGGTATTATGAAAACTGCGGGTTTGAGCCTTCCGCGACCGAAAGAGAAATAAAACTCAATCTTTAAAAAATGGGCGAAAGTTTAATGCGAATTTTTTTATTTTTTATGCTCACCGCGCTGTGCATATCCGCCGGCTTCGCGGATACCGCGCCCACGCCAAAAGATAAAGTCGCGCCTAAAACCACGCTGCCGGAACCGCCGCCGCCCCCGGAAAATTATAATCCACCGGCCGCGCCCGAAACCGGCGGCGATCAGCCGACGGTCACCATCACCACCAAAGGCACCGAAATCCACGAAGAGCATCGCATGAATGGACGGCTATACATGATTAAAGTGACACCGGCCAAAGGCAAGCCGTATTATCTGATCGATCAAGAAGGCAACGGCCAATTTCGCCGCAGCGATCTGGAAACGCGTATTTCCGTTCCCATGTGGGTTATCAAACGCTTCTGATGCGGCCTCCTGCCTTCGGATATAAATTTTTTTGCGAAGTGAATGCCACGGAGATTAAGGCATGAAACCCGGTCTCGCTTCAGACTCGCTCGATAATGGACTATCGTCGATCGCCGGCGCTTGGCGCTTGGTGCTGGAAAATAAACCGCTGTGGTTCGGCATGACCGCGGTTTATTTTGTGTTCGGTTTCTTGGTGAAACTGATTCCATTTATGGGCGATCTGTTACTGGTACTGATCACACCCATGCTGTTGACGAGCATCGTTTGGAATCTGGCGCTGGCTAATCAGACGCAAGCATCACGCCACTCCCATCGTCCGTTTAACGCCAACGAATTTTTACAAACTTGGATCATTCATCCGGCGCAAGAACTGATCAGCATTTTTGCGCACGAAGAAAAAGCCTTCGCCGCGGTGCTGCTCGGCATCGTCACGCTCGGTTTAACCATGCTGGTAAAAATCGCCGGTTACCTGTTGGTGGGCGGCTCGATGATTTCCGGATTAACCGCCACCGATCTCAGCACCCCGCAACTCACGCAAATAGCGGGTATGCTGTTCGTCGCGATTTTAAATCTGGTTTTAGTCATGGGGCTGCTTTACAGCGTGCCGTTCACGGTGCTCGGTAACCGCCAACCTTTGGCCGCGATTTCAGAAAGTTTTTCCACTTGCTTTAAACATCGCATGCCCGTACTCATGCTGCTGACGCCATTTTTTTTAATTTATCTGACGATCTTCGTGGCCTTCGCTAAATACCACTGGCTGGGATATGTGTTCACCTTTAGCATCGGTTTTATCAGCGCGCCGATTCTCGTGGCCGCCGTCTACACCAGCTATATCCAGCTTTTCCCTGCCAATCACGCGTCCGCTCAGCGCTAAATTTCACGCGCGCTCGATTGCACTGAAGCCGGTTTATAATGCGTCGCATGCGTGTGCGCGTTTATGGTGGGGCCGCCTTGGCGGCTTATGGTTTTGGTCCGACGCATCCTTTCGGCTGCGATCGTTTCGCGGCTTTTTGGCAGGCGCTGCAATCTCAGGGTCTTGAACCAAAAATAGACGTCGGCACACCCACGATGTGCACGGCCGATGATCTGGCCTTATTTCACACGGCTTCTTATATTGAACGGGTTCGACAGCAGTCGATCACGGGCCAAGGTTATCTCGATTATGGCGACACGCCGGCGTTTCCCGGCGTGTTTGAAGCGGCGTCAACGGTGGTTGGTTCCGTCCTCGACGGCTTGCACCATATTCTCGAAGGGCAATGCAGACGGGTTTTCGTGCCGATCGCCGGGCTGCATCATGCGCGCCGCGATTCGGCCGCTGGCTTTTGCGTGTTCAACGATATCGGCGTGTTGATCGAAGCTTTGCGGCGGCGTCACGGCATTCAACGCCTGGCCTACGTGGACATCGACGCGCATCACGGTGACGGCGTGTTTTATGCTTACGAAACCGATCCCGACCTGGTGTTCGCCGATATTCATGAAGACGGTCGTTATCTTTATCCCGGCACCGGCCGGGCGGATGAAGACGGAAAAGAAAAAGCCCAGGGCACAAAGCTGAATATTCCGCTCGCACCCGGCGCCGACGATGCGCTGTTTCAGCAAGTGTGGCCGCAAGTAGAAGAATTCATTCGCGCCGCCAAACCGGAATTTATTATTTTACAAGCGGGTGCCGATAGCATCGCCGGCGATCCGATCACGCACATGCGCTTCACGCCGGCAGCGCATGCGTACGCGACCGCGCGTTTGTGCGCACTCGCGGATGAATTCAGTCACGGCCGGATTATCGCTCTTGGCGGTGGTGGTTACGATCGTGCGAATCTGGCCGCCGCCTGGACCGGCGTGGTGCAAGCGATGCTGGTGGCATAAGCATCCCGAGTTCTGTGCAAATTTAAAAAAATAATTAAACGATGAAATCCTGGATCAGAATTGCAAAAGCTATCGACACGCTCAATGAGCGCATCGGTCGCGGCGCGTGCTGGCTGGTGCTGGTGGTAACGTTGATCTCCGCGGCCAATGCGTTAAGCCGCTACGGCTTGGGCATGTCCTCGAACGCGTGGCTGGAAATTCAGTGGTATCTTTTCGGCGCGATCTTTTTACTCGCCGCGGGTTTCACCTTAAAACATAACGGCCATGTGCGCATCGACGTGCTTTACGGACGCTGGTCGCCGCGTGTCCGCGCCTGGATTGACCTATTCGGAACCATCGCGTTTTTGCTGCCGCTGTGTACTTTAATGGTATGGCTGTCATGGCATGGGTTCATCGAATCATTGCAACGCCAAGAAATATCCGCGGACGCGGGCGGATTGCTGCGCTGGCCGGTGCGGCTATTGATCCCGCTAGGATTTGCACTGTTGGGATTGCAGGGCGTTGCCGAATTCATTAAACGCGTCGCCTTCCTACGCGGCCAAGGCACACTTCCGCACGAATCGCCGCTGGAAGAAGTATGAGCCTGACACTCATGGCGCCGCTGATGTTCGCCACGTTGGTGGTGATTCTATTGCTCGGCTATCCGGTGGCGTTTGCGCTCGCCGCCAACGGTTTGTTGTTCGCCATCATCAGCATTCAATCGGGTTTTTTCGATTTCAATCTTCTGCAAGCCTTGCCGGAACGCCTCTTCGGCATCATCTCCAATCAAACCCTGCTGGCGATTCCATTTTTTACTTTCATGGGATTGGTGCTGGAGCGCAGCGGCATGGCCGAGGACTTGCTCGATGCCATCGGCCAACTTTTCGGCCGCGTGCGCGGTGGTTTGGCGTATGCAGTAGTGTTCGTGGGCGCGTTACTCGCCGCTACCACCGGTGTGGTCGCGGCGTCGGTCATCGCCATGGGACTTATTTCCCTACCCATCATGCTGCGCTACGGCTACGACAAACGCCTCGCCAGCGGCGTGATCGCGGCCTCGGGCACGTTGGCGCAGATCATTCCGCCGAGTCTGGTGCTGATCGTGCTCGCGGACCAGTTGGGAACGTCGGTGGGCGATATGTATCAAGCGGCGCTGTTGCCAGGTCTCACGCTCGCCGGTCTATACGTGCTTTATATTCTCGCTATCACCATCCTAAAACCTCAAGCGGCTCCCACGTTACCGTCACAAGCACGCACGCTGCGCGGCATGGCGCTCGCGCGTCGCGCCACAGTTTCGATGGCGCCGCCCTTGATATTAATATTCTTAGTTCTCGGAACAATTTTCCTCGGTATCGCCACGCCCACCGAAGGCGGCGCGCTCGGCGCCAGCGGTGCGCTAGCGCTGGCCGCACTGCGCGGTCGCCTTACGCGTACGATATTGACGCAAGCGATGGATTCCACCGCGCGCCTGACCAGCTTCGTGGTTTTTATCTTGATCGGCTCAACCGTGTTCAGTCTGGTATTCCGCGGCGTGGATGGCGACCGCTGGGTGGAAAGTCTGCTCACGCAACTGCCAGGCGGGGCTGCCGGGTTTTTGATCGCGGTCAATCTGTTCGTGTTCGCGCTGGCGTTTTTTCTCGACTTCTTCGAGATCGCCTTCATCGTGGTGCCGCTACTCGCGCCGGTGGCGGCCAAGCTCGGCATCGATCTGGTGTGGTTCGGTGTATTGCTCGGCGTAAACATGCAAACGTCGTTCATGCACCCGCCGTTCGGCTTTGCGCTTTTCTATTTGCGCAGCGTCGCGCCCAAAGCGGTAAAAACTTCCGATATTTACTGGGGCGCGGTGCCCTTCGTGTTGATTCAGATATTAATGATTATATTGGTGCTCGCCTTTCCACGGCTGGTCAGTCAAACGGTAAACCCTACCAACGGCGAGATCATGGAAATCCAGCTACCCACCGATCCTTGATGGTGCAGATTAAGTAATCACGTCATTCTGTTTTATTGGCTGACGACGCGATTGCGTCCGTCCTGCTTGGCGCGATACAAGCGCGCATCGGCGACTGCAAAACAGGCATCCGCCGTATCGCCATCGACGCCGAATTGGGCAACACCAATGCTCACCGTGATGGGCAGCGAATTTCCGCTAGCGGAAATGACTAATGCTTCAATCCCACGACGAATACGCTCGGCGGCGATCTCGGCGGCGGCGCGATGGGTGTCGGGCAATAGAACCAAAAATTCTTCGCCGCCTACCCTGCCGACAATATCGCTCGGGCGCAGGATGGCGGTAACTTCTTTAACGAAAGCTTTAAGCACTTCATCGCCTGCTTGATGACCATATCGGTCGTTCACACTTTTGAAATGATCCAAGTCCAGGGCGAGCACGGAAAGGGGCGTTTGCAGGCGTGTGGCCCCAGCAAGTTCGACCTCGGCCTTAGACATCAATTCGCGACGGTTGACGGCGCCGGTCAACGAGTCGGTGGCGACCAACTTTTCGAGATTCTGGTTCGCGCGTTGCAACTGTTCCATCAATTCCACTTGGCTATAAACGGTGGAGAACGAACGAGTGGTGTTGAACGCCTGAGCTATCCCGTAACTTAAAAAAAAGAATCCGCCAGCGAAAATCGCGTGCGCCAACCACCACATATGATTCCACGGCAGAGATAACACAAAGGCCAGGGAAGACTGGGCAAAACAGGCCAGCGCGATGGCATAGATCACCATCAGCGGCGAACGGATCTGACGCCACGCCATAATCACAATGGCAATCAGCGTTACACACAAAGCGCTAATTTCCATGGTCAAGCGTACGGCTGGATTACCCGCGATCGAGGAATTGGCGAGCGCGGCCACCGCTATATCGATCAACAGGAAACCAAAAATCCACGACCACCAAAAAATTTTGCGTCGGCGTTGCACTTCCGCTTCCGCGGGTTTGCCGTATTGCAGCAAGCCCACAAAAAAACACACGGCCATCACTAAACGTGAGGCCGGTCCGTAAAGAATAAACAACCAAATATTTTCGTGCGCGTAAGAAGTGAACGCGCCGTGCGGCGCATAGACCAGGGTAAATCCAAGAAAACCGACCGTCAGCCAGCGCAGAAAAGGCTCACCCGAAAACCGATAACAGCGCCAGGTAATGTAGCTCACAAAGCTACCAATTAAGATGGAAACCCCGATAGCCAGCTCATGAAATCGGTGGTGCTCAAATTTCAGAGATTGGTTTTGAAACAGATAGAGGTAAGCAATAACAAAAAATGGTACTAAGGAAAAACCTATCAGCAGGAGGCGCGCATAACTTTTAGTTAAGAGGCGTATAATTTTCAGGTCATCATTGGCGAACGCCGTGGACACGATTAATGATCCTCATCAGCAATGCGGTCTAAGAATGAAAACTCTTAGCGTGCGCCTATATCACTTAAGCTTAGTCCTCCTAGTAAATCCCGTCGAGCACGGCAAGCAGCACCCATTGCAATTTACTTTGAGATGTTAACAAAATTGGCATAAGCCGCTTCGGCCACCTTAAACCATTGAATGCTGGTGTCGCGAAATTTTTTCCACTCGCCATAGATGTGCTTAAACGCCGGATTTTTAGCTGCTTCTTCATCGTACATCTTGAAAGCCTCGGCATGCGCCGCCGTCATCACATCCTGCGGAAACGGACGCAGCTTTACGCCCTGGCGCACTAATCGCATCAAGGCTGGCGGGTTTTTGGCGTCGTACTCGGCAAGCATGGTGACGTTCGCTTCCGCCGCCGCAACTTCGAATGCCGCCTGATAAGCCGCCGGCAATTCCTGCCATTTCTTAAGATTCACATAAAAAGTCAGCTGCGGCCCGCCTTCCCACCAGCCGGGATAATAATAATTTTTAGCGACTTTATGAAAACCCAGTTTCTCGTCATCGTAGGGACCAACCCATTCGGTGGCGTCGATGGCGCCGCGTTCGAGCGCTGGATAAATATCGCCGCCGGCGAGCGTCTGCGGCACCACGCCGAGGCGCGCCAAAATTTGGCCGCCGATACCGGGGATGCGCATTTTGAGTCCTTTCAAATCGGCGCGCGATTTTATTTCGTTGCGAAACCATCCGCCCATTTGCGCGCCGGTGTTGCCGCCGGGAAAAGAAATAATGTTATAGCTTTTAAAAAATTCGCGCATCAGCGCCAGACCGCCGCCGTAATACATCCAGGCATTTTGCTCGCGCGCGTTAAAGCCGAAAGGCAATGCGGTGTCGAACGCGAACGCCATGTTTTTACCGACGTAATAATAACTCGCGGTATGGCCGCATTCGACGGTGCTTTGCTCCACCGCGTCGAGCACTTGCAAGCCCGGCACCAGTTCGCCGCCGGCGAATACGCGTATTTGAAATTTCCCTTCGGTAATGCGACTGACGCGTTCGGCTAAACGCTCGGCGGCGCCGTAGATAGTGTCAAGACTTTTGGGAAAGCTAGAAGCTAAGCGCCAACGTATGCTGGGGGAATCACTCGCTCGGGCGCTTGCTGTTAGACCGGCCAACATTCCTGCGCCGGCACCTTTGATGAGATCGCGTCGTTTCATTTTTTATTTCCGAATAGGTCGCAGCGGAATTGTGCCTTCGACTTTATCAGGTCGCAAGCACAGTCAACGCAACAGATTAGTTAGCGTGGGTAAAAACGAGGTGGAAAAGATTAACGCGCTTTACGTGCGACGACTTGATTGCGGCCGCCTTTTTTGGCGTCGTACAGGGCTTTATCGGCTTGCGCCAAAAATTGTTCCAAGTCTTCGCCCGACTTAAACTGGGTTACGCCGATGCTGATGGTTAAACGAATTTTCTTTTTATCGCCCAAATCGAAATCCCATTTGCTGACTGAAGCACGGATGCGATCGGTGATTTTACGCGCCTGCGCTAAATTCGTATGCGGCAAAATGACGAGAAATTCTTCGCCACCGTAACGCCCAACCTTGTCCGGCATGCGCAGCGCATCGGACAGCAAAGCGGCGATGTCTTTGAGCACGCGATCGCCGGCCTTGTGTCCGTGCGTATCGTTGACCTCTTTAAAGTGATCGATGTCGACCATGCCGACCGTGAGCGGCGTGCGGTAACGTTCGGCTTGCGCCATCGCGTCGAGCAAACCAACTGTGATGCCGCGACGATTCATGATGCGCGTGAGCGGATCGGTGATGGCAATGCGGCTCATCTCCGCGGCCTCGCCTTCCGCTAATAAGCGCTTTTGATATTCCTTGTGAATCGGAATCAACACTAACCAATAAATTGGCGGCGCGATAATAACGGCCAGAAGTATGGCGTCGGTAAACATCGATGCCAGGGGATATTCGTGTCCGAGATAGGACATGCCCTGCATGATCAGTAATTCAGTGACAAAGGTAATAGCGACAATGGACAACATCGCCTTCGTTGCTGACACGGCCACACTTTTAGTTTGTTTCAAGACGAAACCCCGTTGTTTCTCTGCATCCAGATTTTTATCCGGCCTTGCCTAGCTTTATTTCCTTTAAACTATAGTCCAACCAGTGGAAGTGCAAGTAACTACAAGGCTTGTAAATTGGCGTAGCCGATAACCAGCCATTTGGTGCCGGCACCCTCAAAATTGACCTGTATCCGGGCGTGTTGGCCGTGACCTTCATAACGCATGACCACGCCTTCGCCGAAAGTCCCGTGGCGCACGCGACTGCCTAGACGCATGCCATCGGGCGGTGCTTCGGCCGCGGGTAAACCCGTGGTCAAACGAGTGGGGGAATAGGGCGTGACGCTGGGTTTGGCGCGGATTTCCTCAATCAACTCTTCCGGCACCTCGCCCAAGAAGCGCGAAGGGCTTGTGTAATGCTCACTGCCGTGCAAACGCCGCAGTTCCGCATGCGTCAGCACCAGCTGTTGGCGCGCGCGGGTCATGCCGACGTAGCATAAACGCCGTTCTTCTTCCAAGCGCGTCGGATCTTCGAGTGAATGCTGATGCGGAAACAGGCCTTCTTCCAGGCCCGTCAGGAACACCAGTGGAAATTCCAAGCCTTTGGCCGAATGCAGGCTCATCAACTGCACGCAGTCTTCCCAGGCTTCCGCTTGACCTTCGCCGGCTTCGAGCGCGGCGTGCGCCAAGAACGACGACAAGGGATCGAGCCCTTCGGCGTCGTCATGCTCGTAACCGCGCGCGGCGTTAATTAATTCTTCCAAGTTTTCCACGCGCGATTCGCCCTTCTCGCCTTTTTCTTTTTTGTAATGTTCGATCAGCGCGCTGCCGGCGAGCATCTGTTCCACGGTTTCACCCAGCGTCAGCCCCGCGGTTTCCTGGGCCAAGCGTTCGATCAGCTGCAAAAATCCCTGCAAGGCTTCACGCGCGCGCGGCGGCAACTCGGCGGCCGGAATTAATTTCTGCGTCGCGTCCCACAGGGAAATTTTTTCCACTTTGGCGCGCTCGCGCACGGCGTCGATGGTCTTGGCGCCGATGCCGCGCGTGGGTAGATTCACCACGCGTTCGAACGAGGAATCGTCGTGGCGGCTGGCCATAAGCCGCAAATAGGCGAGCGCGTCTTTGATTTCGGCGCGTTCGAAAAAGCGCAGACCGCCATAAACGCGATACGGAATTCCTTCGTTGATCATACGCTCTTCGAACAAGCGCGACTGCGCATTCGAGCGATACAGCACCGCACACTCGGCGCGCTTATGCCCGTGCGCCACCCAATCTTTAATTCGGTCGATAACGAAACGCGCTTCTTCAAAATCGGTATACGCGGTGTACAGCAAGATCGGATCGCCGACTTCGCCCGCAGTCCATAAATTCTTACCCAAGCGGCCGGTGTTATGCCCAATCACGGCGTTGGCGGCTTTAAGGATGGTGCCGGTCGAGCGATAATTTTGTTCCAAGCGGATGACGCGCGCGCCGGGAAAGTCATTATCGAATTTGAGAATGTTTTCGACTTTGGCCCCACGCCAACCGTAAATCGACTGGTCGTCATCGCCGACCACGAATAGATTGCGTTCGGGCCCGACGAATAAGCGCAGCCACGCGTATTGAATCCGATTGGTGTCTTGAAACTCATCGACCAATACGTGACGGAAACGAGTTTGATAGTGCTGGCGCATGGCTTGGTTGTCGCGCAACAGTTCGTAACTGCGCAGTAACAGTTCGGCGAAATCCACCAACCCGGAGCGCTGACAAATTTCCTCGTAGGCGGCGTAGACACGGCGCAACTCGCGTTGCGTGGGATCATGCGACTCGCCCAGGTCTTTCGGGCGGCGGCCTTCTTCTTTGTGGCCATTGATAAACCACATCGATTGCTTTGGCGGCCAATAGGCTTCGTCCATATTAAGACTCTTTAACAGCCGCCGAATGACGCGAAGTTGGTCCTCACTGTCTAGAATCTGAAAGTTCTGCGGGAGATTGGCCTCACGCCAGTGCGTACGCAGCAAGCGATGCGACAAACCGTGGAAGGTGCCGATCCACATGCCGCCGACCGGCGCCGCCAACATGGCTTCAATGCGACCGCGCATTTCGGCGGCGGCTTTATTGGTAAAGGTCACGGCCAAAATCGAATGCGGCGAAATGCCCTCAACACTCACCAGCCACGCCACGCGGTGCGTGAGTACGCGGGTTTTGCCGCTGCCGGCGCCGGCCAGTACCAGCAAGGGGCCCGGCGCGGCGGCGCAAGCGTCGCGCTGCGGGTCGTTTAAGTGATCGAGTAACGGCGAGACATCCATGCGCGCATGATAACAACTGCGTCACTTTCCCGCAGCCGTTCGGGTATTTTTCTTTGGCACAACAGCGCCTTCTATGCGCGTACAATGCGCCCAAGGATCTAAGACCTTTCAGGGAATATCATGGATTTATTCGCTGACCCGCTATTGCTTTCACGCCTGCAATTCGCCCTAACGGCGATGTTTCATATTTTATGGCCGGTGCTCACTATCGGTCTCAGTTTGTTCTTGGTACTGCTGGAAACGCTGTGGGTGCGCAGCGGTAACGCCATGTATTACCGGCATGCACGTTTTTGGGGGAAATTGTTGCTGCTGAACTTCGGCGTCGGCGTGGTAACGGGAATTCCGCTGGAGTTTGAGTTCGGCACCAACTGGGCGCCGTTTGCGATAAACGCCGGGGATTTTTTTGGCAACATTTTGGGCTTTGAGGGCGCCATGGCGTTCATGCTCGAAGCTGGCTTTATCGGCATCATGTTTTTTGGCTGGAAGCGCGTCACGCCCTTGATTCATTTATTCGCCACATCCATGGTCGCGTTCGGCGCTTCGCTGTCGGCGTTTTGGATTATGGTGGCGAACGCGTGGATGCTGACGCCGACCGGCGTGCGTTTCGTCGCTGACCGGGTGGTGGTGGACAGCTACTACGATGCGATCTTCAATCCCGCGATGCTCACCAGCGTGACGCACATGTGGCTCGCCTGCCTCGAGACCAGTTTATTCGTCATCGGCGGCATGAGCGCCTGGTACTTGCTGCAACGGCGCCATGTGGATTTCTTCACGCACTCGTTTCGTCTTAGCTTAATCGCCGCCGTGATCGTCACACCGCTGCAAATTTTGGTGGGCGATGCCAGCGGTTTGGTCATGGCGCAGCACCAACCGGCCAAGCTCGCGGCCACGGAAGCGCATTGGCATACCAACCCGCCGGGCGAAGGCGCGCCGTGGGCGCTGCTCGCTTGGCCGAATGCGCAAACTCAGCGCAATGATTGGGCGATCGAAATTCCGCATGCCTTAAGTCTTATTGTCACCCACTCGTTAACCGGCCCCGTTAAAGGCCTGGCGGATTTCCCGCGCCAAGACCAACCCCCGGTATTACTACCGTTCTATGCTTTTCGTATTATGCTGGTGATCGGCTTTTCTTTGTTCGGTTTGGCGTTGTGGAGTGCCTGGGCTTGGTGGCGCGCGCGCCATACCCCCACGATTTTAAGTGAACAGCGCGGGTTGTTGCGCGCGTGGATTTGGGCGGCGCCGCTGGCTTACATAGCCGTCGAGATGGGCTGGGTGGTGCGTGAAGTAGGCCGGCAGCCGTGGGTGGTGCACGGTTTTATTCGCACCGCCGATGCTGTCTCCAAGCTTCCCGCCAATTCAGTGTTAACCACGCTGCTTATTTACTTGGGAATTTACACCGCCTTGCTGATAGCGTTTTTATTTTTCGCACGGCGCATTTTTGAACGCGGGCCCAATCTGGATGAACCGCTTCCTCCCTGGCGCGCCGCCGCCAAGCCGGAACACCTACCATGAGCGAACTGCAAATTTTTTTAGGCAACATCTGGTTTTTTTTAATCGGCTTGATGCTGGTGCTGTATGTGGTGCTGGATGGATTCGATCTGGGCGTCGGTGTTTTGTCGTTATTCGTGCGCGCTGAAAACCAGCGCGACGTGATGATGAGCAGCCTAGGTTCGATATGGGATGCGAACGAAACCTGGCTGGTGTTGTTGGGTGGCGCGCTGTTCGGCGCGTTTCCGCTGGTTTATGGAGTAGCGCTGCACGCGCTTTACATTCCCATCATGCTGATGCTGTTCGGACTTATTTTTCGCGGCGTGGCTTTTGAATTTTACGTGTATGCGCAGCGCAAACAATTTTGGGGCATGGCTTTTGGCATCGGCAGCGCGCTAGCGGCGGTGAGTCAGGGGTTGGCGTTGGGCGCCATCATTCAGGGAATCGAAGTAGAAGCGGAACGTTTCAGTGGCGGAGTGTGGGATTGGTTAAGTCCTTTCTCTTTGGTGGTGGGTGCAGGGGTGCTGGCGGGTTACATGCTGCTCGGCGCTACTTATCTGATTATGAAAACCGAAGGCGAGATTCAACAACGCAGTTATCGCGCCGCCAAGTTAACCGCGTGGTCGATGTTTGCCGCAGCGGCGGTAGTCACCGTGGCGACACCGTTTTTTCACGCGGGAGTTACGGTGCGCTGGGTTTCGTTTCCGATGCTTTATTATCTCGTGGCCTTGCCGCTGTTGGCGATAGCGACTTTTTTTATGCTGATACGCAGTCTACGCCGGCGCTATGAAAACGCGCCCTTTGTATGGAGTTTGGCAATTTTTTTATTGTCGTTCGCCGGTCTGGCCATGACCCTGTTTCCTTACTTGTTGCCCCCGAGCGTATCCATTGCCAATGCCGCCGCCTCGCCTAAAACTTTGGTATTCATGCTTACCGGCATCGGCCTGCTGTTACCGGTGATGCTCATTTATAACGGCTATCAATATCTGGTATTTCGGGGGAAAGTTGGCCAGCAAGGTTATGCGGGCCATTCCCATTGATAAATCTTCGTTTTTTGATTTTCAAACTACCAAACTCGCTAAGGGGCCACGCTCGACACATATTGATTATTTTGTCAATATGGTATATACAATGATCAATATAGTCATTTTGAGGCTTTAAATTGATCATATGAGCAAGAACATCAGTTCCAGCGATTCGGAAACGGTCCAGAGCATCCTCAGCTCTATTTTGCTTGCCGCGGAAAATAAAAAACTTAAGGAAAAGGATTTAGCGCGGCGCGCCGGGCTGCGCCCTGAAACTTTAAGTCGCATGAAAAGCCGTGGTACCGCTGACTTTACGCTGATCGATCGGCTAGCGCGGGTGGTGGGATTAAAATTAGCCACCGTGCCGGACGACGACCAACTGGAGCGCATTCAGAAGGGCCGCTTCTTCGCATGACCGACCGCTATGCGGTGGTCTGGACACATACCGACACCACGCCCATCAAAATGGGCAACCTCGTGGCCACCGACCGCGAGATGCGATTTTCTTATACCACGGAATTTTTAGAGCACCAGGATATTAGCGGCTTATCTTTGTTACTTCCGCCGACGCTGTGGCAAACCCGTCCTTTCATCCACGCTGCCACTGAAATTCTGCCATTGTTACCGCGCTTGATGGCGCTCATTCCCGGCAAGAACAGCAACAACATTCAACGCCGTATTCACACCAGTTTGCTCGCCAAACTGCCGCGACCGCCGGCGCCGGGATTCGAAACCGAATGGGAACTGTTGATGATGACCGGTCACAACGGCATCGGGCATATCGATGTGTTCCGCGACGATCGCGAAGCCACCGCTTTTTATGCCACTAAACCTGAGCCGAAACATCGCGTCGGTTCGCGCTCGGCGTTTTGGAATTTCTTAAAGGACGAAACCAGCCAAGAGTTCAGCAACGCAGCGCTCGACATCGTGCGCCTCATTGGCCCAACGCCGTCGGTGGGCGGGCAAATACCAAAATTGCTGGTCGCCATTCCGGATAAAAAAAAATGGGATGGAACGATTGCCGAACCCGGCACGCGTGACATCGATGGTGCCGCATATACCGACGTCGTCATGAAGGTCGATGACGCGCAGTATCGCGGCCTGGCGGCGCTCGAAGACTTATGTTTGGACGTGCATCAAGAATTGGGATTCGAAGTTCCGCGCCATTGGCGCGCCAGCATCGACGACTTGGCGGTGTTGGCGATAGAGCGCTTCGATCGTACAAAAAATAATCTGCCGATTCCTATGGAAAGTTTTTTTTCCGTGTACGCCACGGGCCAACAACAAGTCCGCACCACCACCGATGCCGAACTGGAACAAGTCGGCGCGATGCTGGTTAAATTATCTGAAATTGCCGATATCAATCCCGATCATGCCGGTCTGGAAGTGTATCGCCGCTTGGTCATGGCGCTGCTCACCGGCAACGGCGATTTACACTTAGAAAATCTGGCCTTTTTGGGCGGGCCGAAAAATATTCGCGTGGCGCCGGTGTTCGATCCTGCGCCGATGCGCGCTTGGGATCGGCACGATCTTTTATCGGCCTTGCCGTTTTATATCGACGACAAGCACGGCTTGCGGCACAGTCTTGTTAAGCTTGGTGAAGCATTCGGCGTTAATAACAAAAACGCCACGGAAATTTTGCAAAATTTTATGGATGCCACTAAAAATTATTCTGAACGCGTCGTGGCGTTATCTGAAGTGCCAGACGAGACTAGGCAAAAATTGGCCGCGCGGGTAAAAGCGTTACGAACCAGATTAATAAAATAATCGCTCAACGGTCTGCATTAAAAAAATTATTCTACCGTCACTGACTTCGCTAAATTACGCGGTTGATCCACATCCGTTCCCTTTGCCAGCGCCACGTAATAGGCCAGCAGTTGCAGCGGAACCGTATAAAGAATCGGCGAGGTGGTTTCACCGACTTCAGGCATGCGGATCTTAGTGGTGTTGCTGGCGCGCACACCGGTGCCTTTGACGGAGAACACATACAGCTCGCCGCCGCGGGCGCGCACTTCTTGTAGATTGGATTTTAATTTTTCCAGCAGCTCGTCGTTCGGCGCCACCGCAATTACCGGCATGTCGGCGTCGACCAGCGCCAGCGGTCCATGTTTGAGTTCGCCGGCGGCGTAGGCCTCGGCGTGGATGTAGGAAATTTCTTTTAGTTTCAATGCCCCTTCCAGGGCGATCGGATAATGCACGCCGCGACCGAGAAACAGCGCGTGATGCTTGTCGACAAAACGCTCCGAAAGCTGACGGATTTCGTCGCTCAACTCCAACACTTTCTGAATGCGGCCGGGCAACTGCTCCAGTTCTTCGACTAATTTTTTTTCTTTATCGGCGGTCAATCCATGCCGACGCGCGAGCGCGATGGTGAATAGCAACAGCGCCGTCAGCTGTGTAGTAAAAGCTTTCGTCGAAGCCACGCCGATCTCGGGACCGGCGCGGGTTAACAAAACCAATTCCGATTCACGCACCAAAGAAGATTCCGGCACATTGCAAATCGCGAGCGAGTGTGCGTAGCCGAGCTTCTTGGTCTGCTGTAACGCCGCGAGCGTATCGGCGGTTTCGCCCGATTGCGAAATCGTCACCACCAATGTGCCCGGCGTTACCACGTGTTTGCGATAGCGATACTCGCTCGCTATCTCAACGTTGCACGGCACACCGGCCAAGGCTTCGATCCAATAACGCGCCACCGAACCGGCATGGAAACTGGTGCCGCAGGCGATGATCTGCACCGCCTTGGTTTGATCGAAAATTTTTGCCGCGGTGACGCCGAAGGCTTCTTCTAAAATGCGATGTTTGCCTAAACGTCCTTCCAAAGTATCAGCGACAGCTTGCGGCTGTTCGAAAATTTCTTTCTCGGTGAAGTTGCGATACTGACCGCGATCCACGGCATCGGCCGAAGCTTCGGATACGCGCACCGGGCGCTCCACTTTTTTGCCGGCGGCGTCGTAGATGGTGTAAGTCGTGCGGCGCAAATCGGCGATGTCGCCCTCTTCGAGATAAATCACGTTGTGCGTTACCGGCGCCAAAGCCAACACATCCGAGCCGATGAAATGTTCTTCGACGCCGATACCGACCACCAGCGGGCTGCCCTTGCGCGTGGCGATCAAGCGTTCCGGTTCGTCGCGGCTGACAATGCCGAGTGCGTAAGCGCCTTCGAGTTCGCCGATGGCGGCGCGCGCGGCTTTGAATAAATCTTTGTGCTTGGCTAAATGATGATGAATGAGATGCGCCACCACTTCAGTGTCGGTCTGCGACGTAAAAGCGTAGCCCAAGTCCTGCAGTTTTTTGCGCAGCTTGTCGTGGTTTTCGATAATGCCGTTATGTACCACGGCGATGGTTTCATTCGAGACATGCGGATGCGCGTTGTCTTCGCTAGGCACGCCGTGCGTGGCCCAACGCGTGTGCGCTATGCCGGTCTGTCCTTGGGTGTCCTGCTTGTGCACCGATGCTTCCAGTGCTTTGACTTTACCGACCGCACGCACGCGCTCCAATGTGGCCTTGCCGTGATGGCCGAGCACGGCGATGCCGGCCGAATCATAGCCGCGATACTCGAGGCGCTTTAAGCCTTCGATCAAGATCGGGACTACGTTGCGTTGCGCTACCGCGCCGACTATGCCGCACATTGTTGCTACCTCTTTATACTAAAAAAATAGACAGGATTAACAGGATTTACGGGATTAAGGACAGTAACATTTATAATCATGTTAATCCTGTAAATCCTGTCTATTTATCTTTGTTTTTCTTAAGCGGTCGTTTCCATCCCGGCTTGGTCACCTGCGGCGCGCGCGTCAGTGTCAGCTCGCCGGCCGGTGCTGCTTTGGTAATCACCGACCCCGCGCCGATAGTGGCACCGGCGCCGATAGTGACCGGCGCCACCAAGGCGGCGTTGGAGCCGACAAAGACATTATCGCCGATCACAGTACGATGTTTGTTGGCGCCGTCGTAGTTGCAGGTGATGGTGCCGGCGCCGATATTCACATCGCGGCCGACGCTGGTGTCGCCGATGTAACTCAGATGATTCATTTTACTGCCTTCGCCGACTTCGGATTTTTTTACTTCGACAAAATTACCCACGTGCACATGCGCGGCCAATTTTGTTTCCGGACGGATGCGCGCAAACGGACCGATGCGGCAATCGGCACCGATGATAGCTTGCTCGAGCACGCAGTTCGGATGGATGACGGTGTCGCTGCCGACGCTGCAATCGCGAATGACATTATTCGGTCCCACTTGCACCCGATCGCCCAAGCTCACCTTGCCTTCGAAAATGACGTTCACATCGATCACCACGTCGCGCCCGCAAGTCAATTCGCCGCGCACATCGAAGCGCGCCGGATCGCGCAGGGTCACGCCCTGGCTCATGAGCTGTTGTGCCTGTTGTTGTTGGTGAATGCGTTCCAACTGCGCTAACTCCTGCTTGCTGTTGACACCAAAAATTTCAGATAAATCTTGCGGCACACGTGTCGCGATCGTCACGCCTTCGGCCACCGCCATGGCGATTATATCAGTCAGATAATACTCGCCCTGAGCGTTGTTGTTACGCAGCGCCGCCAGCCATTTTTTAAGCCGAATCGCGGGCGCGGCCATAAAGCCAGTGTTGACCTCGCGCACCGCGGCTTCTGCAGCTGAGGCGTCTTTGCGTTCGACAATGCGGCTCACTTGACCGGCGGCGTCGCGAATAATTCGGCCGTAGGAACCGGGGTCGGGGAGCTCCGCGGTCAGCAGCGCCAAAGTTTTATCGCCGGCGCAGGCGATGAGATTTTGCAGAGTTTCCGTTCGAATCAAAGGCACGTCGCCATAAAGCACCAACACCAGCGCGGCATCGGCCACCTGCGGCATCGCCTGTGCCACGGCATGGCCGGTGCCTTTTTGTTCTGCTTGCTGCACCCAATTTACTTTAGCAGCGGCTAAATTTTTGCGCACTTGTTCACCGCCATGGCCGTAAACCACGTGCACCACTGTTGGTTGCAAAGCTTGCGCGCTGGCAAGCACGTGCGCCAGCAAGGGTCGGCCCGCGAGCTGATGCAATACTTTGGGCGTATCGGAATACATACGCTTGCCAAGACCGGCAGCCAAAATAACGATTTCGAGGGGGACGGGCATGTTCGCGCTTGGTTTCACCACCCCTAAAACTATACGAAAAAACGGGGCTTGTTGAGGTTTTTATTGCAGCGGCATAGCGCCCAGGGGTCGGCCGTTATGTATTTCTTCCAGTGTAGCGTCGCGGATGTCGCGCACCGTGACTTCAAAACTGATCGTTTGCCCAGCCAGTGGGTGGTTGGCGTCAACCGTGAGTTTATTGTTTTCAATGCCCGTCACCGTAAAAATCATGGATTCACCCTTGGCGTTGTGGGCTTCGAAATCCCTGCCGATTTGACGCAACTCCGGAGGGACATTTTCAATGTCGTCGGTAAAGCTCAGTTTGGGGTCGTGTTCACCGAAAGCATCGGCCGGCGCCAGTTGCAGCGTCACGCGGTCGCCGACCTGGCGACCGTCGAGTGCTTGTTCGATCTTGGGAAACAGATCGGCGCCGGACCCGTGTACGTACGCGATCGGCAAGTCGCGATATTCGAAAATTTCGCCCTTTTGATTGCGCACCACGTAAATCAGCGAGACGACTTTGTTTTTGCTAACTGTGGCGGCAGTCATGAATAAACAGCAATGTAAAAAATAACGCGGGCGCCGTTTACTTGCGGGTGCGGTCGCGCAGTTTCTGAATTGCACGCAATTGCGCGATGGCTTCAGCCAACTCGGCTTGGGCTTTGGCGTAGTCGATGTCGCTTTGACGATTCTTCATGGCTTCTTCAGCGCGTTCCTTGGCTTTCAGCGCCGCAGCTTCGTCGATGTCCTTAGCGCGCAGCGCGGTATCGGCCAGCACCGTCACCACATGCGGTTGCACTTCAAGCATGCCGCCGGAAACATAGAACGAGAGTTCTTCGCTCGGGGTGCGCACGCGCACTTCGCCGGGCTTCATGCGCGCCAGCAGCGGCGCGTGCCGCGGCAAAATGCCGACCTCACCGGTCACTAATGGCGCGAACACCATCTCGGCCAAACCGGAGTAGATCTCCTTTTCGGCGGAAACGATATCGACGTGTATGGTCATGGCCATGATTAGAGTGTTTTCGCTTTCTCAACCGCTTCTTCAATCGAGCCGACCATATAGAACGCCTGCTCCGGCAGATGATCGTATTCGCCTTCGACGATGCCACGGAAACCGCGAATGGTATCTTTAAGCGAAACGTATTTGCCGGGCGTGCCAGTGAACACTTCGGCCACAAAGAACGGTTGTGACAGAAAGCGTTGGATTTTGCGCGCGCGACTGACCGCGAGTTTGTCGTCTTCGGACAATTCGTCCATGCCCAGAATCGCGATGATGTCCTGCAATTCTTTATAGCGCTGCAAAGTGGCTTGCACGTCGCGCGTGGTGCGATAGTGTTCTTCGCCGATCACGTGCGGATCGAGCTGGCGGCTGGTGGAATCGAGCGGGTCGACCGCGGGATAAATGCCGAGCTCAGCCACTTGGCGTGATAACACCACGGTCGCATCCAAATGCGAGAAGGTGGTTGCGGGAGAAGGATCGGTCAAGTCGTCTGCGGGCACGTACACGGCTTGAATCGAGGTGATCGAACCGGTTTTGGTGGAGGTGATGCGTTCTTGCAGCACGCCCATTTCCGAAGCCAGCGTCGGCTGGTAACCCACGGCTGAAGGCATGCGTCCGAGCAAGGCTGAGACTTCCGTGCCCGCGAGTGTGTAGCGATAAATGTTGTCGATAAATAACAATACGTCGCGGCCTTCGTCACGAAAATTTTCGGCGATGGTCAAACCGGTGAGCGCCACGCGCAGACGGTTGCCGGGCGGTTCGTTCATTTGGCCGTAAACCAGGGCCACTTTGTCGAGCACGCCGCCTTCTTTCATTTCATGATAGAAGTCGTTGCCTTCACGAGTACGCTCACCGACACCCGCGAACACCGAGTAGCCGGAGTGTTCCATGGCAATATTGCGAATCAGTTCCATCATGTTCACGGTCTTGCCGACACCGGCGCCACCGAACAGGCCGACCTTGCCACCTTTGGCAAATGGACACATGAGATCGATCACCTTGATGCCGGTTTCTAGCAATTCCGTCGACGGCGCGAGATCTTCGTACTTCGGCGCCTGGCGATGAATCGGCATGTGTTTGTCAGCGCCGACCGGGCCTTTTTCGTCGATTGGCCGGCCGAGCACGTCCATGATGCGGCCCAAAGTCTTAGTGCCAACCGGCACCGAGATCGGCGCGCCGGTGCTGCTGACATCGATGCCGCGGCGCAAACCGTCGGTCGTGCCCATGGCGATGGTGCGCACCACGCCGTCGCCGAGCTGCTGTTGCACCTCAAGTGTGATCTCGAGATTGGCCACCTTAAGCGCGTCATGAACCTTGGGCAAACTTTCGCGCGGGAATTCGACGTCGACCACCGCGCCGATGATTTGTACAATTTTTCCGTTACTCATGTCATTTCCTCAAAACTTAAAAAACGTTCGGATGGCTTTGTTGCTCACCCTCTCTCCATCCTTCTCAGTTGGAGAAAATCTTTTCATTTACACGGCCGCGGCGCCGCCCACGATCTCGGAAATTTCCTGCGTGATCGCCGCTTGGCGCGCCTTGTTGTACTTTAATTTCAATTCGTCGATGAGCGTGCCGGCGTTGTCGGACGCCGACTTCATCGCCACCATGCGCGCCGATTGTTCGCTCGCGAGATTTTCCGAGACGCCGTGATACACCAGCGATTCGATGTAGCGCGTGAGCAAGTCATTCAATACCGCACGTGCGTCGGGTTCGTAAATATAATCCCAATGATGTTCGAGTTTGGCTTTGTCTTCCGCCGCCGCCGGCAAGGGCAGCAGCTGTTCCACCATCTGTTGTTGCGACATGGTGTTCACGAAGCGATTGTAAATGAGATACAAGCGATCAAGTTTGCCGTCGCTGTAGGCGTCGAGCATGATCTTGACGGTGCCGATCAGATCCTCGATGCGCGGGGCGTCACCGAGATGCGCCACGTGCGAAACGATGTTGGCGCCCAAGCGTTTGCAAAAGGCAAAACCTTTGCTGCCGATGGTGCACACATCGATTTCGGCCTGCTTGTCGTGCCAGCTCTTCATCTCGATTAAGGTCGCGCGCAGCAAATTGGTATTGAGCCCGCCGCACAAGCCGCGATCCGAGGTGACAATAATAAATCCCACGCGTTTGGCTTCACGCTCGAGCACGAACGGATGTTTGTATTCCGGACGCGCATAATGCAAATGATTAATGACCTGGCGAATCTTGTGCGCGTACGGACGCGCGGCTTGCATGCGCTCTTGCGCGCGACGCATTTTGCTGGCCGCGACCATCTCCATGGCACGCGTAATTTTCTGCGTGTTCTGAATGCTCTTAATCTGCTTGCGTATCTCTTTACCGACAGCCATATAGTTTAATTCTCTTTACTTACTCCCCCTCTCCCGCGCGAGCGGGAGAGGGCAAGGGGAGAGGGTTCATCGTTACCAAGTATGGTGCGCTTTGAAATCCGCCAACGCTTTACGCAGCGCCGCGGCGATGTCATCGCTGTATTCCGGACTTTGGTTAATTTTTTCCAACAATGCAGCTTGGCTCGATTTCATGTATGACTGCAGAGCGTCTTCGAAAGCGCGCACTTTATTCACCGGTACTTCATCGAGCGCGCCTTCGTTCACGGCGAACAAAGACACCGCCATTTGCGCCACGCTCATGGGCGAGTATTGCTGCTGCTTCATCAACTCCATGATGCGGCTGCCGCGATCGAGTTGCTTACGCGTGGTTGCATCCAAATCGGAAGCAAACTGCGCGAAAGCTGCGAGCTCGCGGTACTGCGCTAATGCTAAGCGCACACCGCCACCGAGTTTTTTGACGATCTTGGTTTGCGCCGCGCCGCCGACACGCGATACCGATAAACCCGCGTTGATGGCCGGACGCACGCCGGCGTTGAACAAATCGGTTTCCAAGAAAATTTGGCCGTCGGTAATCGAGATCACGTTAGTCGGCACGAATGCCGATACGTCGCCGGCTTGAGTTTCAATCACCGGCAACGCAGTAAGCGAACCGGTTTTGCCTTTTACTTTTCCGTTGGTCATTTTTTCGACGTAATCGGAATTGACGCGCGCGGCACGTTCCAGCAAACGTGAATGCAGATAGAACACGTCGCCCGGGTAGGCTTCGCGTCCCGGCGGACGGCGCAACAACAATGAGATTTGACGATAAGCCCACGCTTGTTTGGTGAGATCGTCATACACGATCAAAGCATCGCGTCCGGAGTCGCGGAAATATTCGCCCATGGCGCAACCGGAATAGGGCGCGATGTATTGCATCGCTGCCGATTCAGCGGCCGTGGCGGCGACGACGATGGTGTGACCCATGGCGCCGAATTCTTCGAGCTTGCGCACTACGCTGGCGACGCTTGAAGCCTTTTGACCGATGGCGACGTAGATGCAGGTCACGCCGGTGCCTTTCTGATTGATGATGGCGTCGATGGCAACCGCGGTCTTGCCGGTTTGGCGATCGCCGATAATCAGTTCGCGCTGGCCGCGTCCGATCGGCACCATGGCGTCGATCGATTTCAAACCGGTCTGCACCGGTTGATTCACCGACTGACGTGCGATCACGCCCGGTGCGATTTTTTCGATCGGACTGGTCTGCGTGGCTTTGATCGGGCCACGGCCATCAATCGGATTGCCAAGGGCGTCGACCACGCGTCCGATCAGGGCTTCGCCCACCGGCACTTCGAGAATCTTGCCGGTGCAGCGCACGCTGTCGCCTTCCGCCAGATGTTTGTATTCGCCCAAGATCACCGCGCCGACCGAGTCGCGTTCGAGATTGAGCGCGAGGCCGAAAGTGTTGCCGGGGAACTCGATCATCTCGCCTTGCATCACGTCGCTTAAACCGTGCACGCGGCAGATGCCGTCGGTGAGGCCGATGATGGTGCCTTCGGTGCGGGCTTGCGCCTTGGCGTCGAACTTTTCGATGCGCGCTTTGATCAGGCTGCTAATTTCGGAAGGGTTCAGTTGCATGGCTGCATTCCTAAAATGTCTATTGTCTAAAGTTCTCACCGCAAAGGCGCAAAGGGCGCAAAGAGATTTTTAATTGCATTTTCTTTGCGTGCTTCGCGTCTTTGCGGTGAATGATCTTAAATTAAATTCTTTTAATGGCTCAAATGCGTCGCGAGTTCGTTTAACCGTCCGCGCACCGAACCGTCGATGACGACGTCGCCGGCGCGGATCACGATGCCGCCGACCAAGCTTTTATCGGTTTGCGCCGTGAGTGTTACTTCGCGGCCGAACTTGCGTTTCAGCGCTTCGCTCAACTGTTTGAGTTGCGAGTCTTCGAGCGGAAACGCGGACGTCACGCTGGCGTCCACGCGTTTTTCAGCTTCAGCCTTGAGCGTTTCAAATTGCATCGCGATCTCGGGCAGCAACAGCAAGCGATGATTTTCCACCAGCAGACGCACAAAGTTGGCGCCTTCCTCGGTGATGTTCTTGCCGCCGATGCCGAGAAACAAATCGAGAAAACGCGCGCGGTCGACGCGCGGATCGCCGGCCAAGCGTTGTATGTTTTCGTCCGCGGCCACGGCCACGAGAAACGCCAACATCTCGGACCATGACGCCAAACTTTGTTGCGCCTTGGCGAGCTCGAAAACGGCTTCGGCGTAGGGGCG
>JACQBD010000066.1 GCA_016194665.1 Gammaproteobacteria bacterium | reverse complement strand
CATCGGGGTGCCGGCGTTATGCGTGCTGAGAATAGACAGCGCGCCTTGTTGATTGTGCACTAACCAGACCCACCCCGAGCCAAAGGTTTTTTCAGCGATTTGCGTGAATTGATTTTTAAACGCCGCAAAAGAATTAAATGCCGCTTCGATGGCTTTGGCTAATCTTCCCGATGGACGACCGCCGCCGGCGGGAGACAGGCATTGCCAATAAAAATTATGATTCCAAACTTGTGCCGCGTTATTAAATATCTCATCCTTGGCATTTAAAATTATTTCTTCCAAGGATGTATCGGCAAACTCGCTACCAACGATCAACGCGTTTAAAGTATTAATGTAACCGCGATGATGTTTGCCGTGATGGTAGTCGAGTGTTTCTTTCGAGATATAGGGTTCTAGCGCATTTTTTTCATACGGCAATGCCGGTAAGATATGTTTCATCGTACCCTCTCCTTGTTTTTAGTTGGCCTTTCCTTGGCGCGTAAGCTAATTAAGCAGCGCGATAGGCGCTGCGCGCTTCCAACACCCCGGATTTTCCGTAAACTTCGATAGTAGTCGGTGATTTATTTTCCGCTAAAGACATGGCATAACCTAAGGCTTCTTCTTTCGCTTCAAACTTTGCCAACAACCTGGAAAATTCTGATTCAGCCACATTCCATCCCGCTACACCGGGATAAACGCGAATGATGGCAGGCTCCAGCCGTTCCGCATTGATTACTTCGGCATTCTGCATATATAGCTCCAAAGAAAAATGTTTGTAATTTAGACAGGATTAAGTTTTAACACGTATATTGTTTTTCACGTCGCGCACGCCGACGATACTGCGAGCCACTTCCGTCGCCTTATTGACATCTGCCGGCGTACTGACAAAACCGCTCAGCTGCACTATCCCCTTAAAAGTTTCCACATTGATCTCCATCACTTTTAAGGTCGGTTCATTGAGAATGGCCGCTTTAACTTTGGCGGTAATAACGGAATCGTCGATGTATTCGCCGGTTCCTTCTTGCGTTGTTGTCGAAGCGCAACCTAAAAAAGACATGTATAAAAGCGCCGTGACAAATAACGAAAAATATTGAAAGGTTCGCCGCATAGATGCTTCTCCCTTAGTTAATCAAAAATATTTTGAAAGCTGCATACATCACCGGCCTGGCTCATATTTTTCCCAACAACAATAAAATAATGACGACTAACAGCACGGCTCCTAGAGCGCCGCTGGGTCCATACCCCCAGCCACGGCTATACGGCCATGTCGGGATGGCTCCCACTAGCAATAAAATAAATATCACCAGTAAAATTGTTCCTAATGACATTTTCGTTTCTCCTTAAACGGAAATTAATTATGAATTTATGGTACCTACTAAAGGACGCCGAATAACTTTAAAACGATTAACAGAGAAATCGGTACGCCCAGCAGCCACAATAAAACCATTTTCATTTGTGCATCCCTCGCAGATATAGACAGCGTTATATTTCTTACCAATTTTTCTTTAGCTACTGTTTGTTTTTTCCCTTAGCCTGGGCTACGCAAGCATCCTTGGCATCGCCGGATAAGTCGTCGCATTTTTCCTTATCGGCTTTGTAATTAGCATCGCGCTTGTCTTTATTGGCATCGACGCCCGCCACGGTCGATTTACGCCTCGCTTTGGCATCGGCCTTGGCGGATTTTTCTGCGGCTTTGGCTTCCTTGATGCACACATCCTTCTCATTGCCGCTCATGCTGTCACAGCGCGCCTTAGCGGATTTATAATTCGCCTCAGCTTCCTTAACGGCGGCTTTATATTCAGCATCCGCTTGTTTTTTAGCGCCGCGGGAAGCGGTATCGGCCATTACCGGATGACTGAGACTTAAGCTGATTAATAGAGCCACTGCTGCTTTTGCCAAATTGCCAAATTTGAAAAACGGTTGATGTTGCGTAAAATAAATTGCCATATCGAACTCCTCTTTTTTTTAACCAAAAATTAAATAATAAAAAAATTAATATTTATTGCCGTCTTTCCCATTCATTAAGCTGACGTTCAGCCTCGTCTTTGCCGACGCCGTAATTTTCTTGAATTTTGCCGGCAAGCTGATCCCGTTGACCATCGATTTCATCGAGCTGATCGTCCGTCAGCTTGCCCCACTGTTGCTTTACTTTGCCCTTAAATTGTTTCCAGTTACCTTCGATGCGGTCCCAATTCATGATTCACTCTCCTATGTTGATTAACTTGATTGGATGAATAGCAACTCATGTGCCAACATGCTTTTGTCTGTAGATCAGCAAGTTATGTATTGCGATGAAAAAACGTTTTGTAAAAATTACTGCTCACCGCGAAAAAAATACTAATTATAAATTTTTTAAAACACGCACAACCGGGTGATCACCCTAATTGACGGCAAGAGAAAACGGGATTGTTCGCTACGATTTGAAATTTACAGCCAGTATTGCCATAACCGCGCGAAGCGCTCTTCTACGCGCAGCATGAACGAACGATGCCGCCAGCGATCGAGTTCAATCGCATCGGATTCATGCAGGTCTTGCACGAACATCGCCTGCATTTGCTCGGCAAATTCAGGGCCCAGCACCACCGCATTGACTTCATCGTTGTGCAAGAAGCTACGCCAATCCAAATTGGTCGAGCCAACAGAAGACCAAACACCGTCGATCAGCGCCGTTTTCGCGTGCAACACCGCATCGCGTCGTTCGTAAATCTTTACGCCCGCGCGCAACAATTCGGTGTAATACGAACGCCCCGCATGAAATACCGCCCAAGAATCCGTACGACTCGGCAAGATGAGTTTCACGTCCACCCCGCGCCGTGCAGCGTCTTCCAGCACCTGTAATAACTGCGGATCGGGAACAAAATAAGCATTCGTCAGGTGCACGAAATTTTCGGCATTGATGACGGCTGACAACAACGTCACGTATATCATGCTGTACGACTCATCCGCGGCGCTGCCCACGGCGCGTACTACTTCTGTGCCTTTTTGCTTGATTGACGGAAAATATTTGCCCTGCATGAGCGGTTCGCCATTTTGTTTTTTCCACGTCGCCAGAAACAATTTTTGGAATTCCGCAACCACGGGGCCATCTATTTGAACGTGCGTATCGCGCCATTTTGCCGGCTGCTTTGCAGCCTGCGCTTTTTTATGTTTTTTATTTGCCAACGAACCGCTGGAATACACACCGCTGATATTGATTCCGCCTAGAAACGCGGTGCCGCCGTCGATGATCAATAGTTTGCGGTGGTCACGATTATTTATCAGCCATTCTTTTTTTACCGCCAATGGATTCACCGGGTTGAATTCGAGCACGCGAATTCCGTTGGCCTTGAGACGATCGAAAAACGCACGCGGCGTATTAATCGCGCCGACACTGTCATAGATCAAATTAACCTCAACACCGTGGGATTTTTTGGCGATGAGTAGATCGGCGAATTGACGGCCGATTTCATCGTCCTCGAAGATATACGTTTCCATGTTGATATGATGTTTCGCCTTGCGAATAGCGGCGAACATTGCCTTATAGGTAGCGGGGCCGTCTTGCAACAGCGTTACTTTGTTGCCGACCACCAACGGCGAACCGACGACTGCCTGTTCCAAGGCCATGTGCCGACTGAGGATGGTGGTTTCGCCAAAACGACTGAGGTTGTTATAAATTTCGGCGCTTTGTTCGCGGCTTAACGGCCCTTTGCCATCTTCAAAATGCACCGTGCGTGCGTTGGCGCCGCCGAACCAGGCGCTATTAAAGTAAGGTAGAGAAGCGGTGCAAGCGACATTCAAAAACAAATATTGCGCAAATAGAGCGATAAAAATAATTACCGTCCATCCGTTCGCGTATCTTCGAAAAATCGAAGGTTTAAAATTCATATTTCATTTTTAATGCACCGCGTCTTCCATCAGAATGTCAGACGCCATTTACACAACCAACCCTTGAAAAATTCTTTTTAACCAGACAATGCGGAATCTTTCGGCTTCCAACGACCGCTGTAAGAGTCTTTGCTGTATTTTTGTTTGACGACGCTCCACGCGACTTTATGCGCCGTTACTTCGCGCGAGGCATCATCATTCCGGTCCACCGAATCGGCATACTCCTGCCAAGCACGATTAAATGCCTGGCGATAAATTTCCTGGGCATGTTCCGGCAAATTGCTGCGAACGCTATAGGGCAGTTCGCGGATTAAGCTATAAGGCATGTCTATCCTGAAGTTTTAACGCTCAATTTATTATTTACCGATTTGACGCCCTCCACCGTTTTCGCCACGCGTACGGCTTGATCCGCATTTTGCGGCGCATTGACGACGCCGCTCAACGTCACCACCCCATTCACAGTATCGACCTCGATCTGCGTCGCCTTCAAACCTGGTTCCCCGATAATGGCAGACTTAACTTTGGTAGTAATTGTCGCGTCGCTGATCTTGTCGCCGATTTTTTCTGTTTGCGTACGCGTATTGATCGCGGCGTCATCCATTTTTTTCTCTGCCTGCTCGCTGGCGCTGGGTTCACTTCTAGCGCCGGTCAATTCTACCGATGTCTTTTTTTGACACGCCGCGGAAGCACTGAGAGCAAGCACGATTACAGTAATCCATGCCCAACGATTAGATATCGTCATTTTTGAGTCTCCTCAGAATAATTTGAAATGGTCGTCATGAGGACAGCAAGTCATGTGCCATTTTTTTGTTTATGATTTTAAAAAAAATGTAGCGTATTTGAAGTCTGATAAAAAACCATGCACCGATCGGATGCAACTATCGGTAATAGTTACATGCCAATTTGTAATCGTTGCACATAGAAAAATATTTGTTTGCTGACGTACAGACAGTTTAGAAAATCCATACGCCCAATAAAACTCCAAAAATAAATACCGCCAAAAAAATCAGGATGGAAATAAAAAATAATATTTTTGCTATATTTTTTGTGCGCACTGCAGTATCGGTAAACCCGAAGAAACCGGCAATCATAGAAATTAGAAAAAATAACAACGCCAGCTTTAGCATCATCTTGCTCCTGACGGTGGGCTCGCATGCACCAGCGCTGGCTTTTTAACCGCTGGACGACGAATTTCCTGGCGCCTGTCGGGTCGCTGTCGGCGTTGAATCGGAACCAGATCAACGCGTTTGCCGGTTTCAGCGGCGCGGTAAAGAGCGTTAATAATGCGCACATCGATTAAGCCTTCCAGACCCGACGGTTCGGGTTTTCGATCGTTCAAAATGCAATCGGAAAAATACAACAGCTCCGGAGCAAACTGATCGTGTTTGGCAAAGCGGCGGTGACGCGTGCGCTGATTGAGGGTTAAGCTATGCGCCAGCGAGTCGGCATACTCGTACGCCGGATCCACGCGCAGATGACCTTTGCCGCCGATAATTTCGTAAGCGGAAGTTTTTGCCGTTCCAAAACTGCAGGTAAACGCCGCCACACGCTCGTCGGGAAAATGCAAAATCGCGCTGATCGCTTCTTCGACCTCTTTGAAACGTCCCCGTTGGCCCACTCTTAGCGCCTGTGCGGCGATCGGTTCGGCTTGGAATAAATAGCGCGCGGCATTGATGCAATAAATGCCGATGTCGTACAAACTGCCGCCACCGAGTTTTTTTTGCAGCCGAATATTGCCGGCCTCGACCTGCATGGTGAAAGTCGAATTGAAAATGCGCGGCTTGCCCAATTGGCCTGAACGAACAATTTTGATTGCGTTTAAATTGGCCGGCTCGAAATGCAAGCGGTAACCGATCATCAGCTTGACGCGCTGATGTTCCGCGGCTTAGATCATGTCGCGGCATTCGGCTTCGTTCACCGCCATGGGTTTTTCGCAGAACACATGCATGCCGGCGTTGGCGGCGCGCACCGTATATTCACGATGCATGCTGTTTGGCAAAGCGATATAAACCGCGTCGACCGCGCCGCTTTTCAAACACTCATCGTATTGAGCGTAGGAATAGACATTTTTGACCCGGTATTTTTTCGATAATTTTTTAAGTTTGAAAGGGTCGTCGGAAATCAGCGCGGTTAATTCCGAATTGGCATCGGCATTGTCGAACGCGGGTAGCATCGCGATTTGCGAGATATAACCTTGTCCGATAACCGCATAACGGATTTTACGTTTTTTTTTCGTGAGTGCGCGAATGCCTGTCATCCGAATTTTCCTCGCATTAAAATATTTCTCACTAAAGCAACAAGCACGCCAGCTTGTATGCGTTTAGCGTTGCGCAAGGGATAAAAAAATGGATTACTAGAAAATGCTTTTTATACGGCGGCGACAAGCAATATGGAGTTTTTAGAGAAACATCGTCCGGCTCGGATATGCGCCAACACTACGGCTATGACGTTAAAGATCGGTAAGGATTGCCGAGATAAATGTAAAAATTACACTTAAAGGCGAGGTATTTTTTAATTCACTTGCGTGGTATGAGCGAGGTAATCGCTCAGATCCGCGGCGCAGGAAACTTTGGTCAGCTCAAAAATTCGTAAACGCATGTGGTTCACTACATTTTCCTCTAAGTTCATTTCTGCGGCGATTTGCACTACTTCGCCGCCGCGCGCCAAGCTCTGCAGCACGCAAATTTCTTTTTCGGAAAAAACTTCGCGCAGCGTGCGTGCCGGATCGGTGACAAATACCGATTCTAAATAGTGCGCCAGATGCTGGCTGACATACACGCTTCCTTCCGATACTCTTTGGATGGCTTCCATCAAGTGTTCCAGCGCGGTTTCCTTGTATAGATAGCCGGAAGCGCCGGTTTTTAGCGTTTGCAAAGCATAAGGAATTTCCGGATACATACTGAACATGAGCACGGGCAAACTGGGTTTCTTGGACTTAAGAATGGTTAAGATTTCCAGACCGCTTTTATCCGGCAGTGAAATATCCAACAACATCACATCGAAATTTTTACGCAAGGCCAGATCCACCGCATCGGCGCCATTCTCGGCCTCGTCGATCAAGGCGATGCCGCGCATTTTGACGAGCTTGCGGCGCATGTGCTCGCGCACTACCGGATGATCCTCCACGAGGAGCACGCGAATGTCTCGTTTGATCATGGTTTCAGCGGTCATGCTCAATCCTTGATTTTAAAAATCATGCAATTCTTGCGCCACCTTGGATTTTTAAATCATTTCTTATTTTTTGAAACCGATCTCAAACTCACTTTCTAAATCTTTAAGCGCTTTGAGATTCATACTCCCGCAAACGATTATAGAGTGTCTTCAGGCTAACCCCCAACATCTCGGCGGTCTTTTCTTTATTGCCGTTGCATTGTTGCAAAGTAGCTAGGATAAGCCGACGTTCCACCTCGGAAATGGTACTGCCAACGCGCACCTGAAAGAAGGGCGAGGTGACATCGTGGCTCTTTTCAACTTCAACCGGTAGACAGTCCGCGTGCAGCAGGTCATCGGCCATGATGTAAGCGCGGTGAATGATATTTTTTAATTCGCGCACGTTCCCGGGCCAGTGATATTCCACCAGCGATTCCAAAGCGCCCGGGGCGAATATTTTGGAAGTCTGTTCGGTACGGTTAATTTCGTCCAAAAAATTCCGCGCCAGCAAAGCCACGTCGCCGGCGCGTTCGCGCAGCGGCGGCACGTGCAATGGAAAAACTTGCAAACGATACAGTAAATCTTCGCGCAACTTACCATCCGCCACGGCTTCTTGCGGATTCCGATTGGTGGCGGCGATGATGCGCACGTCGACTTCGATCTGCTGTCCCGAGCCCACGCGCATGAAGGCTCCCGCCTCCAACACGCGCAACAATTTCACTTGCAGCTCAATCGGCATCTCGGTGATTTCATCGAGGAACAAAGTGCCGCCGCTGGCGCGCTCGAAGTAGCCTTTGTGATCATGCACCGCGCCGGTGAAACTGCCTTTTTCGTGACCGAATAATTCACTCTCGATCAGCTGCGGAGAAATCGCGCCGCAATTGACGGCGATGAAAGGCTGCTTGCGCCGACGACTGAAGTCGTGCACGGTTTGCGCCACCAGCTCCTTGCCGGTTCCGCTTTCGCCGGTAATAAACACCGTGGCCGCCGAGGTCGCGACGCGTTCGATCTGATCGTAAACTTTTTGAATCGCTTCCGAGGTGCCGAGCAAACGTCCAAAGCGACCGAGACTGCGCAACTCGCCGCGCAAAGCGCCGATTTCTTTTTTAAGATCCGGCGGACGCGAGACGCGCGATAAAATCGCCTTGAGTTGTTTTACGTTGACCGGCTTGAGTAAATAATCGACCGCGCCCAAGCGCAAAGCTTGCACCGACGTTTCCACGCTCGCATGGCCGGTGATGAGCACTACTTCGGTATTGTCGCGCGATTCGACGTTTTGAAATAAATCCATGCCGTCGCCGTCCGGCAAAACCAAATCGAGTAAAACGACGTCGGGTCTTTGCTCCGCCATGCGCTCGCGCGCTTCGCGCAAGGTGGCGGCGGTGGATGTGGTGAAACCTTCGCGCGCGACCAAAGTATTTAACGCCGACAAAGCATTGGTATCGTCATCGACTAACAACGCATGCGGCATATCCCACCAACCCGATCTCGTTAAAAAAGAAAGAGTATAGATACGAACATGGCAATACAACTTTTAATGGCGAATTCGCACACAGCGCCGCATTTTTCTGTTAAATTAATTAATAATTAAGCGTGGGGGCAAAATATTTCACCAGGCAAAATTGAAAGCGTTGACGGACAGACGCCCCTCATGCAATTATCTAGTCTGTCATAAGCCCTGCTCTAAATCTTCTCGTAAGTCTTTTACATCCTCCAGCCCCACTGAGATACGAATTAAACCATCGCTGATGCCTGCTTCGGCGCGTTGTTCCGGCGTCAAACGCCCGTGGGTCGTGGTCGCCGGATGCGTGATCGTGGATTTGGTGTCGCCGAGATTGGCGGTAATGGAAATGACGCTGGTGCTATCGATTAATTTCCACGCCGCGTTCTTGCCGCCTTCCAATTCGAACGAAACGATGCCGCCAAAACCGGATTGCTGTTGCTTCGCCAACTCGTGCTGCGGATGCGACGCCAGCCCCGGATAGTAAACGCGCTTCACGCGCTTTTGCTTTTCCAACCATTGCGCCAATTCCAAAGCATTGGCGCTGTGCGCCTTCATGCGTAGGCTCAATGTCTCCAAACCTTTGAGAAACACCCACGCGTTGAACGGGCTCAAACTTGGCCCGCAAGTGCGCATAAAACCATACACCTTCTCGCCCACCAGTTCGGCGTTGCCCACCACCGCGCCGCCGATGCAACGCCCTTGACCGTCGAGATATTTTGTCGCCGAATGGATCACGACATCGGCGCCGAGCTTGAGCGGTTGCTGCTGCGCCGGCGTGCAGAAACAATTATCCACCACCAGCAAACAACCCTTGGCATGGGCGATCTTGGCGAGCCGCGTAATGTCGGCAATCTCCGTCAACGGATTGGACGGCGTTTCCAGAAACAACAGTTTGGTATTCGGCTTGATCGCCTTTTCCCATGCGGCGTAATCGATGAGCGACACGTACGTCGTTTCCACGCCAAACTTGCTGAGATAATTATTGAACAACAACACCGACGGCCCAAAAATATTGCGCGACGCGACAATGTGATCGCCGCTCTTCAATAACGCCAAGCAAGTAGAAAGAATCGCCACCATCCCCGAAGCCGTGCCGATACACCGCTCCCCACCTTCCAGCGCCGCCAGCCGTTCCTCGAAAGCGCGCACCGTCGGATTCGTGAAACGCGAATAAATATTCCCCGGCTTCGCCCCCGAAAACCGCGCCGCCGCCTCCGCCGCACTTTGGAACACGTAACTCGAGGTTAAAAAAATCGGCTCCGAATTCTCACCCTCATTCGTCCGATGCTGCCCCGCCCGCACCGCGCGCGTATCGAAACCCCAATTGTCGAAATCGTCAGTCATGGCCCGCTACTCCTAAAAAAAATTAAAGTTTTAGCGCAGGCTTGCGGGAACGATGGGCATTAAAAAAGCCGCGAATGCGGCTAGAGCGGATATTCTCGCTTTAGCGGCATTTATATCGCGCCCGCAAGCTGAAGCTCAAATCGGCGCTAACTGAAACAAAAGTTATATCACCGCCTTCGTTATGTCAACACGAAAAAATAAGACTTTATACGGAGATTTGTCGATTATGCGGATTTCTTATATTGCCACCACCTTAATGATATTTTCCGATCAAGAATGTCTTTGGACTGATCAAAGAGGCTCGGATTAGTCGCGTCACCTCGTGATAGTTTTTCTGCTTTCAGTCGATTTCTGTCGAATTCCGACCTCAACTTGTTACCCATAGGGGTATCGCTCATGTAGATATGGGCAGCGTTATCTAAACCGCGATTTATATCCTGAACTTGTCCAAAGAATTTACCCAATACCATAACTTCTTTCTCATCTACTGCTCCATCAGCTAACAGCACAGGATATGAAGTTTGATAAGCGATATTTGGCAACCGATAGAGAGGAGATTGAATATTATCGTTAAGTAATGCCTCTGATTTTTCTTTGCACTGTAATATTTCAGCACGAAGCGCACACCAATGTGTTCTTAACCTCCTTTTTCTACTAAACCAAGGAGGTATAAGTCCAATTAAAAAACCAAAGATAGCGAAGGCCAATTCACGCATTTGATTACCTAACTACATTAGATTTTAATTTCTCCTCTCATGTTTTAGCTTCTTACTCTTTGAGTCAAGCAGAAGCAACAAGTAAAGGTAGATGTTTCAAAGTATGAACGCCGCCGCAGGCGGATCGACTAAATTAATTTTCAGAAAATCGCGCGTGACGCGCCGATACCATTACAGCCTGGATTCCCGCTTTCGCGGGAATGACGGAAAAAATATAGGCGGATGATACGTAGACGTTTTGATTCGTCGCGTCGAGATGACAGCAGACATTCGGCGGGTTACGGCGCTTTGCGCCTAACCCGCCCTACCTGTAATTATTATTTACCTTGGAAAGGAAAGAACTTCCGCGGTGACATGATCTCCATGCCCACCCGTACTCCGCTTCGTCTTAGCCCCATCATTCCGCTGCCGCTCAATGCGATCCAAATATTCCCGCGTCACGTCGCCAGTGATGTACTCACCGTTAAAGCACGATGCATCGAAGCGCTGAATTTTCGGATTGCCCTCGCGCGCGGCGTCCAGCAGGTCGGACAAATCTTGATAAATCAAACGATCGGCGCCGATAGCTTCGGCGATTTCATCTTCAGTGCGGCCATTGCCAATGAGTTCGTCGCGCGAGGGCATGTCGATGCCGTAAACGTTGGGAAAGCGCACCGGCGGCGCGGCCGAGGCGAAATAAACTTTGCGCGCGCCGGCGTCGCGCGCCAGTTGGATGATTTGTTTGGAAGTGGTGCCGCGCACAATTGGCCGGGCATGATGAAGGTGCGGCCGATGTAACGATTTTTAATGAAGCCTTCGCGGTACGGCAGATCGAGCTCATACGCCATTTGCAAGGCGGCGGTGCGTGAGGTATCGGGAATCGGAATCACCACGTCAATGTCGTGGTTGGTCCAGGTGCGCTTGATTTTGCCGGCCAGGCGTTCGCCCATGCGCAGGCGGGTTTTGTGCACGTAGATTCCATCCATCATGGAATCGGGACGGGCCATGTATACGAATTCAAAAACGCAGGGGGAGTACATCGGACTCTCGGCGCATTGATGGCTGTGTACTTGGCCGTTCATGTCGACCACGATGCACTCGCCCGGCGCGACATCGCGCACCAGATCGAAGCCGACGACATTGAGCGCCACCGACTCGGAGGCAAACATATATTCCGTGCCCTGACTGGTTTCGCGTTTGCCATACACCAACGGACGAATGCCGTGCGGATCGCGGAACGCGAGAATGCCGTAACCGGTGATCAACATGGTCACGGCATAAGCGCCGCGGCAACGCCGATGCACCGCCGACACCGCGCGGAAAATATGATCCGGCGCCAGCCGCAGCTTGGCCACCGCTTGCAGTTCGTGGGCAAAAACGTTGAGCAGAATTTCGGAATCGGATTCGGTATTGATGTGGCGCAGATCTTCGCGGTACAAATCTTCTTTGAGCTGGAAGGCGTTGGTGAGATTGCCGTTGTGCGCCAGCGCCAAACCGAAGGGCGAGTTCACATAAAATGGCTGAGCTTCGGCGGGTGAATCGCAACCGGCGGTGGGATAGCGCACGTGGCCAATGCCCATGTTGCCTTTAAGCCCGAGCATGTGCCGCTCTTGAAACACGTCGCGCACCAAGCCGTTGTCTTTGCGCAGATGCACATGTTTGCCGTCGCAGGTCAGAATACCAGCGGCGTCTTGCCCGCGATGTTGCAGAACCAAGAGACCATCATAAATGGCCTGGTTCACCGGGCCTTTAGCGAGGATGCCGATGATGCCACACATGTGGGAGACCTCCGGGGTATTAAAGCGTAATTCTACCCGTAGCGGATGTGCCGGGCAATGTCGCGCGGAATATAACTGCTGACATAAACCGCGGCGCGTTCGAAATACGGCGTAAAGCTGGACTGGCGCCACCAATCGCGTTGCGGGAAAGCGGTTAAGCCCGCGGCTAGAAAAACCACAATAACAATGATGGCGCCGCGCACGGCGCCGATCAATCCGCCTAATACCGTATTAACAATGCGGAATCCACGCTTAAGCGGGAAATATTTGTGGATCAGCCATGACACAATTAATCCGCCTATAAACACGGCTACAAAAATTAATACGAAAGCTAACACCTGACGCAATTCCGGTTCGCTGACCATGTTCTTGAATAAATCCGCGAACTGTCCGGCAAACAGCCAGGCCAATATAACCGCGACTAATCAGGTAAATGCAGAAATAAATTCCCGAATAAATCCGCGCCAGGCGCCGATGGCGGCGAACGCTGCTATCAGTCCCAAGATGATTAAATCGAAGTTATTCATTTAGAGTCTCTAACAAAACGAATGGACAGGATTAACAGGATTTACAAGATTAAGGATTGGTGAACAAAAATCCTGTTAATCCTGTAAATCCTGTCTATTTGATTTTTTCGTCATGTATTCTTTTTTTATGGATAGGTTTGCATCACTGCCGGCACGCCAGTTTCATTATGAATTTGCACTTGCGCATTCACGGCTTGCGCTTTGTCCTGGAACGGGCCGACGCGCAAGCGCGTGGCTTTTTTGCCTTCAAGCACGACCGCTTCCGCGTGCACCGCATGTCCGTGACTTTTAAGATTGTCGCGTAAGCGCGTGGCGTTTTCGGTATTGGAAAATATTCCTACCTGTAACATCCAACCGGCGGATATTTTTTCCGTCGGCGCCGCAACGACCTTGGGTTTTTCCGGCGCGGGATTTACTTTTGCTTTCTTTGGTGGCGGAGCCGGCGCGGGCGCTGTGGATTTCGGAATAGGTTTTGGCGGACTGACCGGAACCGGCGGCGGTGTTATAGCTTTCGGCGCAACTTCGCTATTTTCCTTAATTTGGGTTTCAACCGGCGCCACCGGCGCGATGACCACGCGCGTTTCCGGCGTGCGCTCGCGCACCGGCGTTTCACTGACGCCTTTTAATTCCGGCGGCGGCTGGCGCTCGTCGAAAATCATGGGCAAAAAAATCACCGCGAGCGATACGATGATAATCGCTCCTACGATGCGGTGCTTGGGATTGAATTGAGGACGGGCGTCGTCTCTGTCCGCCATAACTGTCAAACCTTTCTAAGAGTCGCCAGTATATCACCGACGGTGTAAAAGGAACCAAACACGACGATGCGATCGGCCTCGGTCGCGTCTTGCACCGCGGCGGCGTATGCCTGCGGCACGTCATCGAAACCGCGTATCGCTGTCTGCACGCCGGCGGCCGTGAGCGCTTCGATCACTTGCGCCGCGCTCGCACCGCGCGGCGTGTTTAACGTAGCCACGTACCAGCGATCCACTACTTGCGCCAAAGGAGCGACCACCGACTGAATGTCTTTGTCCTTGAGCATGCCGATGACCGCATGGGTGCGGCCGGCGATGCGTTGCTGCTGGAGCGTGGCCGTGAGCGAGCGCGCCGCTTGCGCATTGTGCGCCACGTCCAGCACGCGCGTCGGCTGGCCGGGTAAAACTTGAAAGCGCCCGGGAATGTTCGCCGCCAAAAGTCCGGCGCGCACGTCCGCCTGAGTCACGGGGAAACGTTCCGTCAAACTATCGAGTGCGGTCAAAACCGCCGCGGCATTAAACAATTGATAATCGCCGCGCAACACCGGATACGGCAAACCGGCGCGTATGCGCTCGCCGCAGCGCCAGGTCCATTCGCTAGGCCGGCGTTCGATATGGAAATCCCGATTCAGCTGTAATAATTTCGCGCCGATGCGCTGAGCTTCGTCGGCGATAATCGCCGGTGGGTTTGGGTCGCTGCAAATCGCTGGACGATCGCGGCGGAAAATTCCCGCCTTCTCATAACCGATGGCTTCGCGTGTGTGACCGAGCCAGGCCGTGTGATCGATATCCACGGTGGTGACGATGGCGGCAGCGCTATCGATAGCGTTGACCGCGTCGAGACGTCCGCCCATGCCGACTTCGAGCACCGCAATATCGACGTTCGCCGCGCGGAATAAATCAAAAGCCGCAAGCGTGCCGAATTCGAAATAAGTGAGCGGCACCGCGCCGCGCGCGGCGTCGATGCGGGCAAACGCGGCACACAACTCGGCATCGTCGGCGTTTTCGCCGTTGATGCGAATGCGTTCGTTGTAATCGATCAAATGCGGTGAAGTATAAACGCCCACTTTGTAACCGGCGTGCTGCAAAATCGCCGCGCACATCGCCGCCGTCGAGCCTTTGCCGTTAGTGCCGGTAATGGTGATCGCGGCAAATGCGGGACGGCGCAAGCCCATTTTGTCCAATACCGCGTGCACGCGATCGAGTCCGAGCTCGATGCTGCGCGGATGCAAGGTTTCGATCCACGCCAGCCAATCGGAAAGCGTGCGAATTTTGAGAGAATTGACGGCCATCTAGAAAAATAGGAATTTAGAAAAAAAGATTTTAGCCAAAGCGCTGACATAAAGCACTGTCGTCCATCAATGTAGGGTGGGTTAGGCACGTAGTGCCGTAACCCACCAACGCGCCGTAGGCGCCTCATTGAATATTGTGTTGCTACGCAACGCCTGGTGGGTTACGCGAAAAGCGCTAACCCACCCTACTTTGAATTCAGGGAATTCTAAAAATTGCAGAACTCTTTCTCTCTCTCCGGGAGAAGGCAAGAAGGATCAGGGGATAATTAATTCAAGTATTTTATCCCCCTCACCCTAACCCTCTCCCGGAGGGAGAGGGGATTTTTAGGGTTCACTTTAAAATATTTTAAGGGGATTCTGAAATGCCGGCTTCAGTCTCGGGAGTACGCGGAGACTGAAAGCCCGGGTTCGCCTGGCGGGTAAGCATCGCCAATACATTGGCTAATTTATCGCGCATCTCGCGGCGATCGACGATCATATCGATCGCGCCGTGTTCGACCAAAAATTCCGAGCGCTGAAAACCTTCGGGTAATTTTTCACGCGGTTCGGCGATGACGAGATCGCCCAGCATCGCCAGACTCGCGGACACGCCGCCCATGGTCGGATCGGTCAACACCGATATATAAGGTACGCCGGCTTTGGTTAAATGCGTCAGCGCGGCGCTGGTTTTGGCCATTTGCATCAGCGACAACAACGCCTCTTGCATGCGCGCGCCGCCGCTGGCGGAAAAACACACCAAAGGAATTTTCTTTTCCAGGCATACATTCACGCCGCGCACAAAACGTTCGCCCACCACCGCGCCCATCGAGCCGCCCATGAACGCAAACTCAAAAGCCGCGGCCACCAGCGGCATGCCTTTTAAGGCGCCTTCCATGACGATCAAGGCGTCGTTTTCACCGGTGGTCTGCTGCGCTTCCACCAAACGGTCGCGGTATTTTTTGGTGTCTTTAAATTTAAGTGGATCGACCGGAAATAAACTGCCACCGATTTCGCTGCGCGGTTCGGCATCGAGAAAAATATCCAGCCGCCGGCGCGCACCGATGCGCATGTGATAGGTGCATTTCGGGCACACGTCCAGATTGCTTTCGATCTCGGCGCTGTACAGCACGGTGCCGCAGGACGAACATTTTTTCCACAAGCCTTCCGGCACCGAGGTTTTTTTAATGCCTTGGTTCTTGATCTTGGGCGGTAATAATTTGTCAAACCAACTCATTCACGAACTCCGCTGACGGCTGCTGGCGCGGCTTGGTCCATTGCGCGGCGTAATTGCGCAATGAACGCCGGCACCTCGATTAATATTTTATCCGGAACCGCGGCCAACTCTTCGATGCGCTTGACCACGGCGCTGCCGACGACCACGGCGTCGGCGAACTCGGCTACTTGCGCCGCGACCTCGGGACTGCCGATGCCGAAACCCACGCCCAACGGCAGTTTCGTGCGGCGGCGTATTTGCTTTAGTTTGGCTGCTACTTCGCCAACGTCAAGGTTGGCGGCGCCGGTGACGCCGCGCAAGGAGACATAATAGATAAATCCGCTGGCGGCGTCGGCGATTAATTTAATCCGATCCGCGGGACTGGTGGGCGCCAACAAGAAAATCGTATCGAGCTTCTGCAATTTCATGGCTAACTGAAAGGTCTTTGCCTCTTCCGGCGGTAAATCCACGGTCAGCACGCCATCGACACCGGCCGCGGCGGCTTGTTCGGCAAAACGTTTATATCCCATGACTTCTATCGGATTGAGATAGCCCATTAACACCAGCGGCGTGGTTTTATCTTTTTCGCGGAACTCGCGCAGCATTGCAAATATTTTTCCGAGGCTGATGTGATGTTTGAGCGCACGTTCGGCGGCGCGCTGGATCACCGGACCGTCGGCCATCGGATCGGAAAACGGCACGCCGATCTCCAAAATGTCCGCGCCGCTTTTTACCAAGGCATGCAGCAGCGGCACAGTCACCCACGACGCGGGATCGCCCGCTGTTATATAAGGTATCAGGGCGCAACGTTTCTGCTGCTTCAATGTTTTAAACTGCGCGGCCAGGCGTGACATTTAAAATTTAATTCCTTCGAGGTTCGCCACGGTGTGAATGTCTTTGTCGCCGCGTCCGGATAAATTGACGATGATGATTTTCTTGCGGCCTAATTCGCGCGCCAGCTTTTTGGCGTAAGCCAAGGCGTGGCTCGACTCCAGCGCCGGCATGATGCCTTCGGTGCGGGTTAACTCATGAAAAGCTTCGAGCGCTTCTTTATCGGTAATCGATACATAGCGTGCGCGTTTCGAGTCTTTCAGGAAAGAATGTTCCGGGCCAACGCCCGGATAATCCAGGCCGGCGGAGATGGAATGCGTGTCAATGATCTGGCCGTCTTCGGTTTCTAACAAATAAGTCCGATTACCGTGCAACACGCCGGGTTTGCCGGCGCACAAGGTCGCGGCATGTTTTCCCGTGTGCATGCCTTCGCCTTCGGCTTCGACGCCGTACATCTCGACCTTTTTGTCGTTGATGAATGGATAAAACAAACCCATGGCGTTCGAGCCGCCGCCAACGCAGGCCACCAGCGCGTGCGGCAAACGTTTTTCCAATTTCATGATCTGCGCGCGCGCCTCGCGGCCGATCACGCTCTGGAAATCGCGCACCATCATCGGATAAGGATGCGGACCGGCGACGGTGCCGATGATATAAAAGGTATCGCTGACATGCGTGACCCAGTCGCGCATGGCTTCGTTCAAAGCGTCTTTTAGCGTTTTCGAACCGGACTCGACCGGCACCACTTCCGCGCCCAACAGTTTCATGCGATACACGTTGATCGCCTGGCGCTTCATGTCTTCCGAGCCCATGTACACCACGCACTGCATGCCAAAGCGCGCCGCCACGGTGGCGGTGGCGACACCGTGTTGTCCGGCGCCGGTTTCGGCGATGACGCGGCGCTTGCCCATGTGGCGCGCGACCAGCGCTTGGCCGATGGTGTTGTTGATCTTGTGCGCGCCGGTGTGATTTAAATCTTCGCGTTTTAAATAAATGCGTGCGCCGCCCCAGTTTTCGCTTAGGCGCTTGGCGAAATATAGTGGGCTGGGACGACCGACATATTCACGTAAATCGTTTTCGAATTCGGCGCGAAATTTTTTATCCTTGCGCAACTTCTCGTAGGCTTCGCGCAGTTCTTTCAACGGCTGCATCAAGGTTTCGGATACGAAAATACCACCGTAGTCGCCGAAATGACCGGATTTGTTGGGCAAGGAATAAGCTTTCACGCGGCTTTCCTCACGGCGTCGATGAACGCCGCGATCTTTTGTGCGTCCTTCACGCCCTTGGTGAGTTCGACGCCGCTCGATACATCCACCGCAAACGGATGCGCTTGCTTGATGACCTCGGCGACGTTCTGCGCCGTCAGACCGCCGGCGACGATAATCGGTTTCGCAAAATTTGGCGGGATGCGGCTCCAATCGAAAGTCTGGCCGCTGCCTCCGGGAATTCCCGGCACATAAGTATCCAGCAGCAAACCCGCGGCGTCGCTATAAAGCCGCGCTTGTTCGTGCAGATCGACGTCGGTTTGCATGTGGAGCGAGATATCGCGCGCGATCTTCCCCAGCGTGCCAACGAGCAAACCGAGCGTGGTCGCAACCTCCGCGACGCGATCGCGGTGGGAGTGCCAAGGCAGGTCGGGCAGCGCGAGCTTGAGTTCATCCGCG
>JACQBD010000023.1 GCA_016194665.1 Gammaproteobacteria bacterium | reverse complement strand
GTGACTGAAATTCCCTCGGAGCAAATCATTAAAGCGCAAACCTTGGGCGCCAATTCCTGGCAGCTGATCCTGCGCGTGATATTGCCGCAAATACTGCCACGCTTGCTCGACGCCTTGCGTTTATCGTTGGGCGCGGCATGGTTGTTTTTAATCGCCGCGGAAGCGATTGCCTCCGAAGACGGCCTCGGCTATCGCATCTTTCTGATCCGCCGCTACTTGGCCATGGACGTTATATTGCCCTATGTCGCGTGGATCACCTTGCTGGCCTTCACGCTCGATTATCTGTTGCGGCGCACCTCGCGCGGCTTTTTTCCCTGGTATCAGAACGCCGCCAAATCATGACCCATCTTTCCATCCGTCACCTGTAGGGACCGGACCGCGGCATCGTGTTTCAACGCTACTCGGTGTTTCCGCATCTCACGGTGCTGGAAAATGTGTTGCTCGGTTTTGAATTCGAATCCGCACCGTTTCTCAGCCGCTTATTCGGCGCCAAAAAACGCGCGGCGCTGGAACAAACCGCAGCCATGCTGCACTCCGTCGGACTATACGAGGCGCGCGATAAATATCCGTCGATGTTATCCGGCGGCATGCAGCAACGTCTGTCCATCGCGCAATCTATTATTCGCAATCCCAAAGTACTGCTGCTCGATGAACCTTTCGCCGCTCTGGATCCGGGGCTTTCGGCCGACATGCATAAACTGATTTTGCGTTTGTGGGAAAAACATAAGCTGAATATTTTTATGATCACGCACGACATACGCGAGGGCTTCGAGCTCGGCACGCGCTTGTTGGTGTTCGACAAGGTGCGCCTCGATCCACAAGCGCCGAGCGCTTACGGGGCGACGATTACTTACGATATTCCTCTCGGCGTGTGCCAAAAAAATTTGCTGGATGAGCTAACCGAAACCACCACGCGCACCGAAAAGTTCGTCGATCAGTACGCCGCGCCGGCCACCGATTCACCCGTGCACAACTGACGGTCTCCGCGCTTCAATCACCGCCGCCGCGAGAATCAACACACCGCCTAACATTTCAACGGGCGCCATTCTTTCGTGGCCGAAATAGCTTGCTGAAGCCACCGCCGTGATCAATTCAATAATCATGAGTATCGCCGCGCGGCCCGCTTCCAAATGCGTCACGCTCCATTGCGTGGCGAAGGTCGCCAACATCAGCCAACCCAGGCCGAAGACGGCGGTTAAACCCCAGGCCGGAAGATCCAGTTGCGGCCACGGCTGCACGCCGAATACCATCGCCACCGCCGCCAATAAAAAACAGCCGAGAAACATGGCCGCGACTTTGCTCGCCACCGGCAAAGACTGGCGCGCGCGAAAGATAAGATTATTCAGCGCGAAGCTAAGCCCCGCGGTTAACGCCAATAAATCAACCCACGACACTGCGCCTTGCAATGCGCGCAAACCGCCCAAGACGAGAAACGCACCGGCCAAGGCCAGCGCTACCGCGAGCCAGCGCGGCGTATCGATGGTTTCGCGCAAAAAAATTCGCCCGCCCAACACACCCCACACCGGCAACAAATAAAACAACACCATCACGCGCGTGACTTCGCCGTAAATCATGGCGCTGACAAAAGCGAGGTTGGCGTAACCGCCCAAAAATAAAATTGCCAACAGCGAGCGCGCGTCGCGACGCCAAAAATCGCGTTGACGCCATAAGATAGGCGCCAGCAAAGGAAACGCCGCGCCATAGGCAATGGCGATTAACGGCACGCCCTGCACGCCGCGGCCGCTTAAATACTTGAGCGGCATCCACGACAGCCCCCAAGCGATCGATGAAAAAATAAGCACGGTTACCGGCGCCGAGGGTCGCATGGCTGATTTATTTTTTGACTGCTATTTGTAGAACGCTGGGAACGGCTGGCGGCTGCGGTAAAAATCCATATCGTGATTCGGCCATAATTCCGCGCGACTGTCACGCGCCAGTTGTTTCAAACGGCGAATACTATTTACCGCCAAATCTTCACGATCGTGCCAGCATAAGCCCGGCGCAATTTCTTGGTCGAGATTTTCTTTCAGATCGGCGGCGTCGCCGGCGATAAGAATCGGCGCGCCTTCGGGTAGCTCAACCAACAGCGACATATGGCCAGCGGTGTGCCCGGGCGATTCGATGGCGCGTACACCGGGCACCAACTCGTATTCGCCTTGGGTCACATGCCAACGGTAATCGCCGTTAAAGTCGTCGAGAAAATAAATGTCGTCGGCTAATTCGCGCGCGGCGGCTAACTCGCGCGCTTGCACATGCACTTCGGCATGGCGAAAGTCGGCGAGTCCGCCGCCGTGATCGAAATGCAAATGTCCCAAGAAAACCAAATCGACATCCTCTGGTCGCAAGCCCAGCCTAGCTAAGCGCTGCGGTAAACGCTGGTCGTCGGTCATTTCTGGCGGGCCGAAGGGGAACAAGGGATTTTCGTAATACTGTTTACGCAAGCCGGGTTCCACGATCTTGCGATAATCACAGCCGACGTCGTAAAGAATGCGTCCGTTAGCGGTTTCGATCAGATAGGCCAAGATCGGCGCTTCGATGATCGTGCCTTGTCCGCGCCCGCGGGTCGACAAACTTTTGTCGTAACGATGCGTGCCGGTCAGTATCGGCCAGAAACGGCGGACTTGTGTCATCGTCAATCAGTGCGCGGTCAGAAACGAAACACCGACGACACCGATAAAATCGCGCGCATCGTTAATTTTCATTTCCGGCGGATCGCCATTCAAGACGCGCGCTACACGATGGCGATGGTAAGAGATCAGTAAATCCCGAAACGCCAACACCGGTCCCGGTTGATCGCCAAAAAGTTCACGGTGCACCGCCGGCAAACGATGCCAGGGCGTGGTGGGCCGGACATGATGCGCGTTGTGATAGCCGAAATTGAGTATCAACAGATTGAGCCAAGGCCGGCGCAGCGAAATCACATTCGAATAGGTATTGCGCTGTTCGTATTGGCGATCGAATCGATCGTCCGCCGACGTGCGCGGCCGTTCCAATGTTTCCCACACTTCGTAGGTGTGCTGATGCACATCCATGAAACGCATGCTGTGCTCGAACAGCAAATAGGCCAGCGCATACAACAGTAGGGCTTTTAAAGATATTACGGCAAGCAGCGCGAACAGCGCGACGCGCAGGGCCAGAACAGTCGTGACGCGCAGGCGCAAATGCCGGCGCGTCGCCAGACGAAACGGCAAGATCACAACCAAGGCGTGCATCATCAAATCGACCGCGGGAATATAAGCCCATTCGCAAATTTTAAGCAGCCACAGCAAAACAGGATGGCGCGGCAACAAGGGACGAAAGTCGAAAGCCACCACGTCGGCGTGATCCACATGATGGCGAAAATGTTTATGACGAATATCTTCGTAGCGCCCGTAACAAGCGCCGGTGAGCCAATCGAGCGCTTCGCCCAGCCAGGCGTTGTAGCGATTGGCGGTAAAAATCGTGTTGTGCGCGCACTCGTGCGTCAGGTAAGCGGCGATGACCAACGCATGCGTTAACAAAACCACGCCGATAGCGTTGACTACCCACGATTCCGCTATCAACGCTGTAATTCCCGCGATATAACCCAAAATCGTATAAGCCAAGGCCAGTAAATTCGGCCACGCGTCTTGCGGCTGACGAAAAATCTTAAGCGACATTCATGGCCTCCATCGCCTCGGCGACGATAGCTTGCTGTCTCTCACCACCGTAATTTCATTCATAGCCATCGTTAACTTCAGCAATCCATATGCCAAAATTTGCATGCTTTAGGACCGCTTTGCATTCGTTGGCCAAATAAATAAATTAATCGCTGCGTCAGCGGTTTAGCGGCAGGCTCATGGGTTTCACCGTAAACCGTCGAGCGCGCTAGCGATAAACTTTTCCGCCAAATGCTATTTTTTGGTGCTGCGCGTCTGCGCCTGCACCATGAGCACGCATGGGTTTCAAAATCCCCTATATCTAAGGTCTGGTTGCGTTGCACCCGCCTTAGCCAGTAATCTTGCCGAATGAATGATTTTGGAAAAATTGTCCCACACGCATGATTGACTCCAGCTTGATTGAAAAAATTGTCGCCGAGCTGCGCGCCAAAATTCCGCAGGATTTTGGGCGCGAAGCCGAAAAAAACACGCGCGCCGCGTTGCAAGGAATTTTCGACCGCTTAAAGCTCGTGAGCCGCGAAGAAATTGAAGTGCAAGAAGCGCTGCTGGCGCGCACCCGCGCGCGCTTGCAGGAGCTGGAAAAGAAAGTCGCGGAACTCGAAGAAAAACTAAACAAAAAATAATCTTTCCCTTCACGTTTTCAGTTCATCAGGATGATGAGTGATGTCGCTTGCCGTGGTCCACAGTCGCGCTCAGGTTGGAATGGAATCCCCGTCGGTGACGGTGGAAGTGCATTTGGCCAATGGTTTGCCCAATCTTTCCATCGTCGGCTTGCCGGAAGCGGCGGTCAAAGAAAGCAAAGACCGCGTGCGCGCGGCGTTGCAAAACGCGCGTTTCGAATTTCCCGCCCGGCGCATCACTATTAACTTGGCCCCCGCCGATCTTCCCAAGGAAGGCGGACGTTTCGATCTGCCGATCGCCATCGGCATCCTCGCGGCGTCGGGCCAAATTCCCAGCCGCGATTTGGACAAATATGAATTCATCGGCGAGCTCGCGCTGACCGGCAAATTGCGTCCGGTGCTCGGTGCGCTCACGGTCGCGCTGCAAGCGCGTGATACCGAGCGCGCGTTAATTTTGCCCGCGGCTAACGCCGCCGAAGCCGGGCTGGCGCGCGGCGCGGATATTCGTGGCGCCAAACATTTACTGGAAGTCAGCGCTCACCTGAGTGATGGCATCACACTGGCGCGACAGACATATGCGGCGCCTGAACCGCATACGCAGGAGACACCCGACTTAAGCGATGTCAAAGGCCAACACCAGGCGCGGCGCGCGTTGGAAATTGCCGCGGCCGGTGGCCACAGCTTGCTCATGATCGGTCCACCAGGCGCCGGCAAAACCATGTTGGCCGCGCGCTTGCCGGGAATTTTGCCGCAGCTGACCGACGCCGAAGCGCTGGAGACGGCGGCGATTCAATCGCTGCATAAACGATTTTCTTTGCAGCAATGGAAGCAACGGCCGTTTCGCGCACCGCACCATACCGCTTCCGCGGTAGCCTTGGTCGGTGGCGGCAGTCATCCGCGTCCGGGTGAAATTTCCTTGGCGCATCACGGCGTTTTATTTTTAGATGAATTACCCGAATTCGACCGGCGCGTATTGGAAGTGCTGCGCGAACCTTTGGAATCCGGCTGCATCACTATTTCGCGCGCCGCACGCCAAGCGGAATTT
>JACQBD010000068.1 GCA_016194665.1 Gammaproteobacteria bacterium | reverse complement strand
TCGATGCGCATCGCTTGCTGCGTACGCATACCTCGCCGGTGCAGGTGCGCTATATGCAGCAGCACAAACCGCCGTTACGCATCATTGCGCCGGGACGCGTTTACCGTTGCGATTCCGATGTCACGCATACGCCCATGTTTCATCAAATCGAAGGGCTGATGGTGGATGCGACCGTGAGCTTTGCCGATCTCAAGGGCGTGCTCAGCGATTTTCTGATTCAGTTCTTCGAAAACCCGCTGAAAGTGCGGTTTCGACCGTCTTATTTTCCATTCACCGAACCGTCGGCGGAAGTCGACATCACTTGTGTGATCTGCGGCGGCAAAGGTTGCCGCGTGTGCAAGAACACCGGTTGGCTCGAAGTGCTGGGTTGCGGCATGGTGCATCCCGAAGTCTTTCGCCACGTGGGCATCGATAGCGAACGCTGGAACGGTTTCGCGTTCGGCTTGGGTGTGGAACGTTTGGCGATGTTGCGCTATGGCGTGAACGATTTGCGTTTGTTTTATGAAAACGATTTACGATTTTTGCAGCAATTTAAATAATCCAAAATCTTTAATATTCGTCATTCCCGCGAAAGCGGGAATCCAGATATATTTTAAGATAAATGATAAGTTAATGGATTCCCGCTTTCGCGGGAATGACGGAAACTCTTTTTTACATTTTTTCTTTATTTCTGAGCTTTCAATGGATAGTAATTAAAAAATGAAAATAAGCGAAAGATGGTTGCGTGAATGGGTATCGCCTAAACTCGATACCCAGGCCTTGGCCAGCCGCTTAACCATGGCGGGTTTGGAAGTAGGCGCCATCGAAGCTGTCGCGCCGCGTTTGGATCGCGTTATTGTCGGCAAAATTATTTCGCTCGCGCCGCATCCTTCCGCGGACAAGCTGCGCATTTGTCATGTCGACATCGGCAAAAACCAGACGCTCGATATTGTTTGCGGCGCCGCCAATGCGGCGGCGGGCATGAAGGTACCGGTGGCTTTGGAAGGTGCGGAGTTGCCGAAATCAGTCATTATTAAAAAAACCGAAATCCGTGGCGTGGCATCGGCGGGAATGCTTTGTTCCGCCGCCGAGCTCGGCCTGGCCGATTCCGCGGAGGGTTTATTATCTTTAGATGACGATGCTAAACCTGGCGCGGCACTGGCGGATTATCTGGCTCTCGACGATGTCAGTTTGGAAATCGATCTCACGCCGAACCGCGGCGATTGCTTAAGCGTTGCCGGCGTGGCGCGCGAACTGGCGGCGTTGACCGGAGCCAAGCTCAAAAAACCTGCCATCAAAAAAAATCCTGCGAAACAGCGCCAACGTCTGACAGTAAAAATAAAAGCCGCGCAAGATTGTCCGCGCTATGTCGGACGGGTTATCAGCGGCATCGATCCCGTCGCAACCACGCCGATGTGGATGAAAGAAAAATTACGCCGCAGCGGTTTGCGTAGTATTCATCCGGTAGTCGACGTCACCAATTTTGTCATGCTGGAGCTGGGTCAGCCTATGCATGCTTTCGATTTACAAAAACTCAGCGGCGCGATTCAGGTGCGCCATGCGCTTAAAGACGAATCGATGGTGCTGCTGGATGGCAAGCAAATTAAACTTGAACCCGGTAGCTTAGTCATTGCTGATGACAAGCAGCCATTGGCGCTGGCAGGAATCATGGGCGGTGTCGAATCGGCGGTGACCGACGGCACACGCGATCTGTTTCTCGAAAGCGCGTATTTTCGTCCCGAGGCGATTTCGAGTCGCGCGCGCGCATACGGCTTACACACCGATTCGTCGCATCGCTTTGAACGCGGTGTCGATCCCGCTTTGCAAAGTCTGGCGATGGAACGTGCCACGACATTGTTGCTGACGATCGTCGGTGGCAAAGCTGGGCCGATGGTGGAACAAGTCGCGGCGCGTTTTTTACCGCGCCCTGTGGCAATCACTTTGCGGGCCGCACGGGTTGAACAACTTCTCGGTATCCGCGTCGCGCCTAAAGGCGTCGAGATCATTCTTAAGCGTTTAGGCATGAAGGTAAAGAAATCGGGAAAAGGGTGGAGCGTAACCGCGCCGGCTTATCGTTTCGATATCACGCGCGAAGTCGATCTGATAGAAGAAATCGCGCGGGTGCATGGCTACGAAAAAATTCCCAGCCAACGTCCGCGGGTGGAAATGCTGGCGCCGCCGGTAACGGAATCGGCCACGAGCGATGCGCGTTTGCGCGCGGCTTTAATCGATCGCGATTATCAGGAAGTGATCACCTACAGTTTTGTCGATGCCAAAATCCAAAGCTTGTTGGATCCGCAGACAAAACCGGCGCGCTTGGCCAATCCTATCAGCGCCGACATGGCGGTGATGCGCACCACGCTGTGGCCCGGTGTGTTGCAGGCGATTCTTTATAATCAAAATCGTCAACAAACTCGTCTGCGTTTGTTTGAGCTGGGACGAACTTTTATTCCAGAAGGCGGCGATTTTCGTCAGGAGAAAATGTTAGGCGGAGCGGTGCTAGGCAGCGTGTTAGCCGAACAATGGGGCGCGCCGCGGCGCGAGGTGGATTTCTATGATGTCAAAGCCGATATTGAGGCGATGCTGGCGCTCGCGGGCATCAGCCGTGAACTTCGCTTTCAACCCGCTCAGCATCCTTGCTTACATCCCGGCCAAAGTGCCGAGATACAGCATCAAGCTCGGCGCATTGGTCTGATGGGTCTATTACATCCAGAACTGCAGTCGACTTTCGGCTTGGATCGACCGATGGTGCTCTTTGAATTACAGCTTTCCGCCTTTCAGCAGCGAAAAATCCCTATTTTCCATGAAATTTCAAAGTTTCCTTGCATTCGCCGCGATATCGCTATCACCTTGCCGCAGCAAACCCCGGCGCAGGCGGTCATGGACTGTGTGACAAAAGTCGCTCAAAAATTACTCGTCGACCTTGAGTTATTTGATGAATATCGCGGGAAAGGCATTGATTCCGGAAGAAAAAGTTTAGCCTTGGGCTTGACCTTACAGGACTCTTCGCGCACTCTTAATGAAGATGAAATAGAAAAGCTCATGGCCGAGCTTGTGTCTGTCCTGGGTACTGAGCTGGGGGCAATACCGCGTCAGTAATCTCTATGGAAAACAAAGAACAAGGGTAGGAACTTTATGGCATTGACGAAAGCCGATCTAGCGGAAAATCTGTTTAATGAGCTGGGTTTAAATAAGCGCGAAGCCAAGGAATTTGTCGAGGTTTTCTTCGAAAAAATTCGTACCGCGTTGTCGGAAGGGGAGCAGGTGAAGCTGTCCGGTTTCGGTAATTTCTCGTTGCGTCAAAAAAATCCGCGCCCTGGCCGTAACCCTAAAACCGGCGAGGAAATCCCGATCACCGCGCGACGCGTGGTGACTTTCCGCGCCAGCCACAAATTAAAAGAACGCGTCGAAGAAAACGCCAACGCCAACCGCGAAAAATTCAAAGAGCAGGCCGAACTAAATGCTTGATCCCGGCGAGAATCACGAACTTCCCGTCATTCCCGGCAAGCGTTACTTCACCATCGGTGAGGTGAGTGAGCTGTGCGCGGTGAAACCGCACGTGTTGCGCTATTGGGAGCAAGAATTTCCGCAATTGAAGCCGGTGAAGCGACGCGGCAATCGGCGTTATTATCAGCGTCACGACGTCATCCTGATTCGCCAAATTCGCAATCTGTTATACGTCGAAGGTTTTACCATCAGCGGCGCGCGCAACAAACTGGAGTTGGACAATCCGCCGCCGCTGGACATCAATCGCCAACAGGCCATCAAGACACTCATCAGCGAACTCGAAGGCGTCTTGGACGTACTGAAAAAACTCTAAATTACCCTTGTCTCACGCACAATCTCCGGTATGATGACGGCCGCAAATCAGCCGTACATCGTGTGGGACATCTCTCCACTTTTACGTACAAACGGGGCGTAGCGCAGCCTGGTAGCGCACCACCTTGGGGTGGTGGTGGTCGGAGGTTCAAATCCTCTCGCCCCGACCACTCTGGTACTTCATGCATGCCATCCTTGGCGAGACTTTATAGGCTTCGATCAACCCCGGCCCGTGCATCCATGCGCGGGCGTTGAACGGTGTATAACGATGACAACTCCGTTCACTCTTTTTCTCCGATCGCTCTAAGTTATTCGTTCATGCCATCGGCATTGAAAAATAATCTTAAAAAAATAAAATCGCACGATGCGTATATTGCTTAGCAACGACGACGGATATCTTGCGCCGGGACTCGCCTGTTTGGCGCGCGCACTGGCGCCACTGGCGCATATAGACGTAGTAGCGCCGGAGCGCGACCGCAGCGGCGCCAGCAACTCTTTGACTTTAACGCTGCCCTTGCGTGTGCACAAAGCCGAAAACGGTTTTTATTACGTCGATGGCACGCCGACCGATTGCGTGCATCTGGCGATTACCGGCTTGCTGGAAAAAGAACCTGACATTGTCATCGCCGGTATTAACCGCGGCGGCAATCTAGGCGACGATGTCATTTACTCCGGCACCGTGGCCGCCGCTATGGAAGGTCGCTTTCTGGGATTGCCGGCGATTGCGGTGTCGCTGGTCGGCAAAGTAGGAAAAAATTTTGAAACCGCGGCGCAAGTTTTATTGCGCCTGCTCGAAAGATTACAGCAAGATTCTTTGCCGGCCGACACTATATTAAATGTGAATGTTCCGGATGTGCCTTTGGCAGAATTGGCGGGGATGGAAGCGACGCGCCTGGGACATCGGCACAAAGCCGAGCCGGTAATTCGCGCCAGCGATCCGCTGGGTAATCCGGTGTATTGGGTGGGCGCGCCGGGACCGGAAGCCGACGCCGGACCGGGAACCGATTTTTACGCCATACGTCGGCGGTTTGTTTCAATTACCCCTTTGCATGTCGATCTGACTCGTTATACTGCACTCGAACAAGTTTCCGCTTGGCTGAAAAAAACCTGAGGGATCGCGATCGCAGTGAAGACTGAACAGCACGGAATAGGCATGACCTCGCAGCGCACGCGCGAGCGCCTGATACAACGTTTACGCGAACAAGGCATCCGCGACGAACGCGTGCTTGAATCGATCCGTAACGTGCCGCGCCACTTATTTGTCGACGAAGCCCTGGCCAGCCGCGCTTATGAAGACACCGCCTTGCCCATCGGTCATAGTCAAACCATTTCGCAACCTTATATTGTCGCGCTCATGACGCAAACCTTATTGGCGGAAGGGCGCGTGAAGAAAGTGCTGGAAGTGGGCACCGGTTCAGGTTATCAGACGGCGGTGTTAGCTAACCTGGTCGATGAAATTTTTTCCGTGGAACGGATTGAACCCTTGATGAAGTTGTCGCGCCGGCGTTTGCGCGAACTCGGTTTTCGGAATATTCAGATCAAGCTTTCCGATGGCAGCTGGGGTTGGAACGAACACGCCCCTTATGACGCCATCATTGTCACCGCCGCGCCTGCCGAAGTGCCCGCGCCTTTGCGCGAGCAATTGGCTCTCGGAGGCCGCCTAGTCATTCCGGTCGGTAGCGTCACCATGCAGGAACTGCTGCTGGTACAGCATACTGATCAGGGTTTTGTGCAAGAGCGCTTGGAGCTGGTTAATTTTGTTCCACTGGTCAAAGATTCCGTCTGACATCGGAGTGACCGGGTGTTAAAAAAATGGCCGGCACGGACATGCTGTAGTATTTCTTTGGCGGTGCTCGTTAGTGCCTGCGGCGGCAGCCTGGCGCCGGTTAACGAGCACAGCGTCAGCCAACGCCATCCTCAAGGCGGTTACCGCGAGGTCTTGGCCGGCGATACTTTGTATAGTATCGCTTGGGAATCCGGCCGTGATTATCGCGACTTGGCCAACTGGAATCAGTTGGCGCCGCCTTATCTCATCAAACCCGGGCAAAAACTGCGGCTGTATCCGCCTTCCAACGCGAGCTTAGAGCGCCGTGGTGTGGCGCCGTCGACGTCACCCGCCACGGCAAGTTTACCGCCGCCGGTTGCGCCTTCTCGCAGTATCATTGTCGAAAAATTACCGCCGAGCAAAAAAGTAGCGCCGGAAAAATCCGCCACCGCCAATGTTCCGCGGGCTCAAGCTCACAACGCCACAACGCTTACATGGCTATGGCCAGCGGAAGGAGCGTTGCTCGATCGCTATTCCGCCAGCGGTCCGAATAAAGGCATCGACATCGGCGGTAAAAAAGGCCAGCCGATAGTGGCCACGTCCGCCGGCCAAGTGGTGTATCAAGGAAGTGGACTTCGTGGTTACGGTCAGCTTATTATCATCAAACACAACGCTGATTTTTTAAGTGCCTATGCCCACTGCGACAAGATTTACGTCAAGGAAGGGAATGTGATAAAAGGTGGCCAGAAAATCGCCGCCATGGGCAACAGCGGGACCGATCGAGTGAAACTGCACTTCGAAATTCGATACCGCGGCGCACCGGTGGATCCACAGACTTATCTTCCCAAAAAGTAATTATGCCATTTCGCAAAACGCCACGAACACCCGCAAAAAAGGCTAAAGCCAAAACCACTACCGTCAAAATATCGCCGGAGGCCGAAGAGGTCGAAGACGAAACCACCGCCGAAGCCGATCAGGCGGAAGACGCCGACGAAGAAGCTGCGGACGAGCCCGCAGCTGAAACCGCTCCTAAAGCGCGCGATGAAGAAGACGAACCTGAAACCGGTAAGCGCTCGTCCGGCGATATGTATTACTCGCATGCCGACGCCACCCGCATCTATCTAAAAGAAATCGGCTTCTCGCCGCTGCTCAGCGCCGAAGAAGAAGTTTACTTCGCGCGCCGCTCGCAGAAGGGCGACGATAAAGCGCGCAAGCGCATGATCGAAAGTAATTTGCGCTTGGTGGTCAAGATCGCGCGCCGCTACATGAATCGCGGCTTGTCCTTGCTCGATCTCATCGAAGAAGGCAATCTCGGCTTGATCAGTGCGGTCGAAAAATTCGATCCCGAACGCGGTTTCCGTTTCTCGACCTACGCCACCTGGTGGATTCGCCAAACCATCGAACGCGGCATCATG
>JACQBD010000056.1 GCA_016194665.1 Gammaproteobacteria bacterium | reverse complement strand
GACGACGCGTTCCGTTCCATTAATAATGAATGTGCCGTTGTCGGTCATGAGCGGAATTTCGCCCATGTACACTTCTTGTTCTTTAATGTCGCGCACGGTTTTGGCGCCGGTGGTTTCGTCCTTATCGAACACCACCAAACGCAGCAAGGCGCGCAACGGCGCAGCGTAAATCAATCCACGCTGTTGGCACTCTTTCACGTCGAACGGCGGAATACCGAGACGGTAACTCACGAACTCTAAGGCGGCGTTGCCGTTATAACTCTCGATCGGAAACACCGTTTTGAACGCGGCTTGTAAACCTTGATCGATCCGTTGCTCCGGCGGCACTTCGGCCTGCAGGAACTGGTGGTACGACACCTTCTGAATTTCGAGCAAGTACGGCACTCGCAACACAGTGTGGCGTTTACCAAAGTTTTTACGGATGAGTTTTTTCTCGGTGAATGAATAGGTCATGCTTTCCTCAGCTCTCGGTTAAGAGAAGTAGCGACACGGACCGAACAGTCGTTAACGTTGTAACTAAAAAATACACACAGGGAGCCGGCGGATATCCCGCCGGCCACCGGTATGGATGGCATTTCGTTCATCCTTTGCAGGATGACGCTTGAACTAACACCAGGCTTACTTAAGCTCAACCTTGGCGCCAGCTGCCTCAAGTTCCTTCTTCATCTTTTCGGCTTCGGCTTTGGGCGCGCCTTCCTTCACGGTTTGCGGCGCACCTTCCACCAAGTCCTTGGCTTCTTTCAAGCCAAGCGTGGTGACGGCGCGCACCGCCTTAATCACGGCGACTTTGTTATCGCCAGCCGCGGTTAAGATCACGTCGAAGGCATCCTTGGCTTCCACCGGAGCGGCTGCCGCAGCAGCGGCGGCGGGAGCAGCGGCAACAGCGGCCGCGGATACGCCGAACTTGGTTTCCATCTCCTTGATGAGCTCGGAGAGCTCCAGCACGGACATGCTGGCGATGGTGTTAAGAACTTCTTCTTTAGAAACGGCCATGATGAAATCTCCTAAAATAAATCTTAAATGTTTAAAAAGTTAAGCGGCTTTGGCTTTAGCGTCGCGTACCGCGGCGAGCGCGCGCACAAATTTCGTCGGAATCTCGTTTAAGGTCTGGACGAATTTCTGCGCCGGCGCTTGCATGGTGCCGAGGAGTTGCGCGAGCAACTGCTCGCGTCCCGGCAGCACGGCCAAGGCCTGAATTTGCGCCAAGGACATGAGCTTGCCGCTCATGGCGCCGGCTTTGATCTTGAGCTTGTCGTTGTCTTTCGCGAACTCGCTCAAAATTTTTGCCACCGCCACGGGATCGGCCGAAGCCGCGAACGCCAGCGGACCGATCATGTGGTCCTTCAAGCAATCGAAGCTCGTGCCTTCCACCACGCGCCGCGCCAGCGTGTTCTTAACCACGCGCAGAAAAACTTGACTGTCGTGCGCCTTGCGGCGCAGCTTGGTCATCTGCTCGACGGTCAGACCACGATACTCGGCCAACATAGCCACCTGCGCGCCCGTGATCTTCGCGGACACTTCGGCTACCACCGCTTTTTTCTCTTCTAATGTCAGACTCATGTGAGTCACCTCAAGTTAAGAATCTTGCACGATAAAAATCGCGTTCGATTCATTGCCTATACCACGGCGACCGACTTCAGGAGTCATCATCCTGTTTCGGGGCACCGTCTGCGCAGGCCGATGCGAACATCTATTAAGCAATGCATCAACTAACTTCGTTAGTGCACCGCGCCTGCGGTCTTTGACAACACTGCACACCAAACAACGGTGCGCAGCGGCCCAAAGTTCTTTGCATCTACATGTTTGCAATTACATGTAGGTTGGGTTGAGCAAAGCGAAACCCAACAAAATATTATTCATCTTCATCGATTGTTGTGGCTCACTGCGTTCGCCCCAACCTACATTAACTATTTATTTACAACCCCGACGTATCCAGACGAATGCCCGGACCCATCGTGGTAGAGATCGTTATCTTCTTTAAGAACGCGCCTTTGGACGACGCCGGTTTAACTTTGCTTAACGCTGTGGTCAGCGACAAAAAGTTTTCCTTAAGGGCTTCAACTTCAAACGAGGCCTTGCCGATCGCGCAATGCACGATGCCGGCTTTGTCGGTGCGGAATTGCACTTGGCCGGCTTTGGCGTTCTCCACCGCTTTGGCCACGTTCGGCGTGACCGTGCCCACTTTCGGGTTCGGCATCAAACCGCGCGGACCGAGAATTTGGCCGAGCTGACCGACGACTCGCATGGCTTCGGGCGTGGCGATGGCTAAATCGAAATCGATTTTTCCTTGTTTGATCTGGTCGGCCAAATCTTGAAAACCGACGATGTCGGCGCCAGCTTTTTTAGCGGCCTCGGCAGCGTTGCCTTCGGCAAACACTGCGACGCGCACTTTCTTGCCTGTGCCGCGCGGCATCACTGCGGTGCCACGCACGTTCTGATCGGATTTCTTGGCGTCGATGCCAAGGTTAATCGCGACGTCAACCGATTCATCGAACTTGGCGCTGGCGGTGCTCTTGAGAATTTTCAAGGCATCGTCGAGCGGATAATTTTTTTGCCGATCTAATTTGGCGAGCTGAGCTTTTAGGCGCTTACTCATATTAAACTCCCTCGACTTCCACGCCCATCTGGCGTGCGCTGCCGGCGATAATTTTCACCGCGGTATTTAAATCGTAACAATTGAGATCCGGCATTTTGATCTTGGCGATATCTTCCACCTGCTTACGCGTCAACTTGCCGACTTTTTCCTTGAGCGCATTGCCGCTGCCGGATTCAAGGCCTAAGGCTTTCTTGATCAGCACCGACGCCGGCGGCGTCTTGGTGACAAAAGTAAAACTCTTGTCGCTGAAAGCGGTGATGATGACCGGGATCGGCATGCCCTTTTCCATCTTTTGAGTGGCTGCATTGAACTGCTTGCAGAACTCCATGATGTTCAAGCCATGCTGACCGAGCGCGGGGCCGACGGGCGGCGATGGATTCGCCGAACCGGCTGGCACCTGCAATTTAATAAACGCAGTTACTTTCTTTGCCACGGTTTACTCCTTATGGGTGCAAGCGGCTGTTGTCAGCCTCCCCGGGTTTTAACGACTGGTACTTTTCAATTCTTTATTTGCTTGTCATGCTCGCGTAGGCGCGCATCCAGAAAATTGACGGAAAACAACTAAGCCTTTTCCACCTGACTAAACTCCAGCTCCACCGGCGTTTGGCGTCCGAAAATCGACACCGACACCTTGAGCTTGTTCTTTTCGTAATTGACGTCTTCGACCGTGCCGTTGAAATCCTGGAACGGTCCGTCAATTACGCGTACTTGTTCGCCGGCCATGAAAGAAAATTTCGGCCGCGGTTTCTCGACGCCTTCCTGCACTTGGCGCAGAATCGCGTCGGCTTCCTTCTCGGTGATCGGCGTCGGCTTAGTGCCGGAGCCGCCGATGAATCCACTGACCTTGGGAATGTTTTTAACCAGATGCCAAGTCTCGTCGTCCATTTCCATTTTCACCAGCACATAGCCGGGGAAAAATTTGCGTTCGCTGGTGCGCTTCTGGCCGCTTTTCATTTCCACGACTTCTTCGGTCGGCACCAGAATTTCTTCGAACTTGCCTTCCATGCCGGTGTTGCGAATGTGTTCTTTCAACGAACGCACCACCTGTTTTTCAAAACCAGAATAGGTGTGCACGACATACCAGCGCATCGTCGTCATGTATTCGCTCCTATCCTGTATAACCGGTAATAACTTTTACGATCTTGTGCAGGCCCCAGTCGATCACCCACATATAAACTGCCACCAGCACCACCATGACAGCGACCACCAAGGTCACTTGCATGGTCTCTTTCTTCGTCGGCCAAATGACTTTGCGCAACTCCAGCCGCGCACCTTTAATAAATTCCCAGGCCTCGCGTCCGAGCGCCGTCGGCGCCGCCAGCACAATAGCAATAGCAATCGCAGCCAACAAAGCCGCCCAACGGATGAGCTCGGCTTTATCGCCAAAGTAATAGAATCCCCCGATGCCGCTTACTATGATCAGCATCGCGAGAATTAGTTTTAATTTGTCCGCTGTCACTGCAATTCCTTAAGGTGCCAGTTATCTGGCAGGCCAGGAGGGTCTCGAACCCCCAACCTGCGGTTTTGGAGACCGCCACTCTACCAATTGAGCTACTGGCCTAAATCGTTATACGGGCAAACACCCGTCATTCTAAAAGAATAATAATTACTCAACCACCCTCTCCCCATCCCTCTCCCGCTTTCACGGGAGAGGGGGAGTCGGTGAACATCTATTCGACAACTTTGGCCACCACCCCCGCCCCCACCGTCCTGCCACCCTCACGGATGGCAAAGCGCAAACCTTGCTCCATCGCAATGGGGTTGATCAGGGTGACGACCATCTTGATATTGTCGCCGGGCATGACCATTTCGGTGCCGGCGGGCAGTTCGCAGCTGCCGGTGACGTCGGTGGTTCGAAAGTAAAACTGGGGGCGGTAGCCTTGGAAGAAGGGGGTGTGTCGGCCGCCTTCTTCTTTAGTCAGAACGTAGACTTCGGCTTCGAATTTGGTGTGCGGCAGGATGGAGCCGGGTTTGGCCAGGACTTGGCCGCGTTCGACTTCTTCGCGTTTGGTTCCTCTTAAGAGGACGCCGACGTTGTCGCCGGCTTCGCCTTGGTCGAGCAGTTTGCGGAACATTTCGACGCCGGTGACGGTGGTCTTTAATGTGGGTTTGATGCCGACGATTTCGATTTCGTCGCCGACTTTCACAATCCCACGCTCGATTCTGCCGGTGACGACGGTGCCGCGGCCGGAGATGGAGAAGACGTCTTCGATGGGCATTAAGAAGGGGCCGTCGATGGCGCGTTTGGGTTGGGGTATATAAGAGTCGAGGGCGTCGGCGAGTTTAATGATACTGGGTTCGCCGAGTTCGCTTTGGTCGCCTTCGAGGGCTTTTAGGGCGCTGCCGATGACGATGGGGGTTTTGTCGCCGGGGAAGCCGTACTTGGTAAGAAGATCACGGACTTCTTCTTGGACGAGTTCTAATAGGTCTTTGTCGTCGACCATGTCGGCTTTATTAAGGTAGACGACAATATAAGGGACGCCGACTTGGCGGGCTAACAGGATATGTTCGCGGGTTTGGGGCATGGGGCCGTCGGCGGCGGAGACGACGAGGACTGCGCCGTCCATTTGGGCGGCGCCGGTGATCATGTTTTTGACGTAGTCGGCGTGGCCGGGGCAGTCGACGTGGGCGTAGTGGCGTTTGTCGGACTGGTATTCGACGTGGGTGGTGGAAATCGTGATGCCGCGTTCGCGTTCTTCGGGGGCGTTGTCGATTTGGTCGTAGGCTTTGACTTCGCCGCCGAATTTGGCGGCGAGCACCTTGGTCAAGGCGGCGGTGAGCGTGGTTTTGCCGTGGTCGACGTGGCCGATGGTGCCGACGTTTAAGTGCGGTTTGTTGCGGTTGAATTTTTCCTTGGACATCGTTAATGCCTCACAATCTTATGTGACGATAGTTTCGATATGTTTGCTCTAGATGACGAGTTATCGATCTTCATCGTCATCTAGCTCGCTTTTTTTAGGACGGATTCCGCCACGCTGGCAGGCACCGGCGAATACTTCTTAAATTCCATCGTGTAAGTCGCGCGACCCTGCGACGATGAACGCAAGGTGGTCGAGTAACCGAACATATTCGCCAAGGGCACTTCGGCGCGGATCAACTTCACGCCGCCTTGGCCGTCTTCTTGACTCATGATGATGCCGCGACGCGAGTTCAGGTCGCCCATGACGCTGCCGAGATAATCGGCGGGCGAGGTGACTTCCACGTCCATGATCGGTTCGAGCAACACCGGATCGCCCTTGGGGCCGGCTTCTTTCCAGCACAAAATCGCCGCCATCTTAAAGGCGTTTTCGTTGGAGTCGACTTCGTGGTACGAACCGTAATGCAATGTCGCTTTGACGTCGACCACGGGATAGCCGAATTTCACGCCGCGCAGCATGGCTTCATCCACGCCTTTGCGCACCGCCGGAATAAATTCTTTCGGGATCACGCCGCCTTTGATGGCGTCGACAAATTCAAAACCCTTGCCGGCTTCTTGCGGCTCGAATTTAATTTGCACGTGGCCATATTGACCGCGTCCGCCGGATTGTTTGACGAAGCGATATTCTTGATCGACCGACTTACGTATGGTTTCACGATACGCCACTTGCGGCTTGCCGACGTTGGCTTCCACGCCGAACTCGCGCTTCATGCGATCGACGATGATTTCCAAATGCAATTCGCCCATGCCGGAAATAATGGTCTGGCTGGATTCTTCATCGGTGTGCACGCGGAACGAAGGATCTTCTTGCGCCAAACGATTGAGCGCGATGCCCATCTTTTCTTGATCGGCTTTGGTCTTGGGCTCCACCGCTTGCGAGATCACCGGTTCCGGGAATTCCATGCGTTCCAGCGTGATCACCTTGTCCGGATCGCACAGCGTTTCACCGGTGGTGACGTCTTTCATGCCGACGCAAGCGGCGATATCGCCGGCGCGGACTTCATCGATCTTTTGTTGCTCATTGGCGTGCATTTGCAGCAAGCGGCCGACGCGTTCCTTACGACCCTTGATGGGGTTGTAAACCGTGTCACCGGAATTAAGCACGCCCGAATAAACGCGGATATAGGTCAAGGCGCCGACAAAAGGATCGGTGGCGATTTTAAATGCCAAGGCCGAAAACGGTTCTTCATCGGAAGCATGACGCTCGCCGACGCTTTCGGCTTTATCGTCCAGATGGCCCTTGATGGCGGGACGATCGATCGGCGACGGCAAGAAATCCACGACGCCATCGAGCGCAGCTTGCACGCCTTTATTTTTAAATGCGCTGCCGCAGAACACCGGCACGATTTCCAGCTTCAGGTTGCGTTCGCGCAAACCCTGTTTAATTTCTTCTTGCGTCAGTGCTTGCCCGCCCAAATATTTTTCCATGAGTTTTTCATTGGCTTCGGCGGCGGCCTCGACCATTTGCTCATGCAATTTTTTGCATTGCTCCAGCAATTCAGCGGGGATTTCTTTTTCTTCGTACTTCATGCCCTGGGTGGAGTCATCCCAGTAAATCGCTTTCATCTTGATCAGGTCGACCACGCCCTTAAAGGATTCTTCCGCGCCAATCGCCATTTGCAGCGGCACGGCATTGGCGCCGAGGCGTTCTTTGACTTGCTGCACGACGCTCAGGAAGTTAGCACCGGCGCGATCCATTTTGTTGACGAAGGCAATACGCGGCACGCCATACTTATTAGCTTGGCGCCAAACGGTTTCGGATTGGGGTTGCACGCCGCCGACGGCGCACAGCACGAAGATCGCGCCGTCGAGCACGCGCAAGGAGCGCTGCACTTCGATGGTGAAATCGATGTGGCCGGGGGTGTCGATGATGTTGAAGCGGTGCTGGTCGAGCTTGCCGTCCATGCCCTTCCAGAAGCAGGTGGTGGCAGCCGAGGTAATGGTGATGCCGCGCTCTTGTTCCTGCTCCATCCAGTCCATGATGGCGGCGCCGTCGTGCACTTCGCCGATTTTGTGGGAAACGCCGGTATAGAAAAGAATACGTTCGGTGGTCGTGGTCTTACCCGCATCGATGTGCGCCATGATGCCGATATTCCGATATCTTTCGATAGGTGTTGAACGCGCCATGACTCAATTCCTCAATTAATAAAGAACGACTACTAAATTAATTACCAACGGTAATGCGAGAAGGCTTTATTGGCCTCGGCCATACGATGCACGTCTTCTCGTTTCTTTACCGCATTGCCACGTTTGTCCGCGGCGTCCATCAATTCATCGGCCATGCGCGAAGCCATGGACTTGCCGCTGCGACCGCGCGCGGCTTCGACAACCCAGCGCATCGCTAAGGCCGTCTGCCGATTTGAACGCACTTCAACCGGCACTTGATACGTGGCGCCGCCGACGCGGCGGCTTTTCACTTCAACCAGCGGACGCACATTGGTCAAGGCTTGATTGAACATTTCAATCGGATCTTTTTTGCTGCGCTCGGCCATCGTCGTCAAGGCGCCGTAGACGATTCTTTCGGCCACGGACTTCTTGCCGCTTTTCATCACCACGCTGATGAACTTGGCTACCGTTTCGCTGCGATATTTTGGGTCCGGCGTGATCTCACGCTTGGGGACCTCTCTTCGTCTTGGCATACGCTCAACGTGTCCTAATGTTCTTTAAAAAAACAAATGCCCGCTAAAACTTAGCGCGGACAAATCCTGAATGCTTCGGCCCTAAGTCTTGGGTCGCTTGGCGCCGTACTTCGAACGACTTTGTTTACGATCGGCAACACCTGCGGTATCGAGCGAACCACGCACCGTGTGATAACGCACGCCGGGCAAATCCTTCACGCGGCCGCCGCGAATCAACACCACCGAGTGTTCTTGCAAGTTATGGCCTTCACCACCGATGTAGGTGATGACTTCATAACCGTTGGTCAAACGCACCTTGGCGACTTTACGCAGCGCCGAGTTCGGCTTCTTCGGCGTCGTGGTGTACACGCGGGTGCAGACACCGCGGCGTTGTGGGCAAGCCTCGAGAGCCGGCACCTTGCTCTTTACGCTTAAGCGCTTACGCCCTTTTGCAACCAGCTGATTAATCGTCGGCATAAAATCCGTTGCTTATCTTTCAAGATTCAAAACAAAAATTTCTGCCTAGGCAGAAATCTCGCATTTATGATTGCCATCCAAATTTGCGCGGTTGGCGCAGAAATTTCGGAGCCCGGCCGGATCGGTTGGCCGGAAAAACTGAAAACTCGCCTTTTTTTAGAGGCTTCAACAAAGACAGGCCGCACAAAACCGGCCTGTTCTGAGGGGCGCGATTCTAGGGATACGGCTCTATTGTGTCAAGCCGTCCCTAGATATTTTTGGCCTTTTTTCTGGGTTTTTTACCCGGTGCCTACAGCTTCTTCATCGCTGCGTGCAGCGGGTTTAGTACCGCCGAAACCGGCGGTTAAGGATTGCTTCAATTCCTTGGCTTCCTGCTTGGCTTCTCCGCGTGTCCGGCGGCGTTCCAAATGATACGCCAGACCGGTACCCGCGGGAATTAAGCGACCGACGATGACGTTTTCTTTCAGACCGCGCAGCAAGTCTTTCTTGCCGGTGATCGCCGCCTCCGTCAGAACCCGCGTGGTTTCCTGGAACGAGGCCGCGGAAATAAACGATTCCGTCGACAACGACGCCTTGGTGATACCGAGCAATAAGGGCTCGAAGGTCGCGGGTTTTTTGTCCTTCGGCAAACCTTCGTTTTCCTCGAACAAACGCGCGCGCTCGACTTGTTCGCCGGGTAAGAAACGCGTTTCGCCGGCATCGTCGATGCGCACTTTGCGCAACATTTGACGCACGATGACTTCGATGTGCTTGTCGTTAATCTTCACGCCTTGCAGACGATACACGTCTTGAATTTCATCGACGATGTAATTCGTCAGCGCTTCGACGCCGAGCAAGCGCAAGATGTCGGACGCCACTGGCGCGCCTTCAACAATCACGTCGCCTTGTTCCACCGTTTCACCTTCGAACACGGTGATGTGACGGCCCTTGGGAATCAAGTACTCGTGCTCAACGCCTTCCTTGTCATTAATAATGAGGCGCTGTTTACCCTTGGTGTCTTTACCGAAGGAAATTACGCCGCTGACTTCAGCCAACAACGCAAAATCCTTGGGCTTGCGTGCTTCGAACAACTCGGCGACACGCGGCAAACCGCCGGTGATGTCACGCGTCTTGATCGACTCTTGCGGAATACGCGCGAGCACGTCGCCCACGCCGACCTTGGCGCCGTCTTCGACGGTGATGATCGCGCCCGGCGGCAACATATATTTCGCCGGAATTTCGGTGCCGGGAATGTTGACCGATTTACCCTTGCCGTCCACCAGCGTGATCACCGGACGAATATCCTTGGTGCCGACGCGATGCTTGGAATCGAGCACCACGTAAGTAGACAAGCCCGTGATCTCGTCGGTTTGTTTGTTGACCGTGACGCCATCGATCAGATCGCTGAAGGTCACCTTACCGGCGACTTCGGTGATGATCGGATGCGTATGCGGATCCCAGTTGGCCACGACCGCGCCGACTTTAATTTTGGAACCGTCATGCACCGACAACACCGCGCCGAACGGCAGTTTATAACGTTCACGGTTACGGCCTTGATCGTCTTGCACGATGAGCTCACCGCTGCGCGAAACCGCGACATAGTTACCGCTGGCGTGCTTGACGACTTTCAGATTTTTCAACCGCACCACGCCCGAGGTTTTAACTTCGATGCGCGAAATAGCGGTAGCGCGTGACGCCGCACCACCGATGTGGAACGTACGCATGGTCAGCTGCGTGCCCGGTTCGCCGATCGACTGCGCGGCGATAACACCGACGGCTTCGCCCAAATTCACCAAATGCCCGCGGCCCAAATCGCGCCCGTAGCACTTGCGGCATACGCCGTAACGCGTGCGGCAAGTGACCGGCGAACGCACCATCACCTGATCGATGTTGCGTTCTTCCAGCAAGGCTACCGCGTGCTCATCCAACACGGAAATATCTTCGATCAAGATTTTCTTTTCGTTGCTCGGATCGCGGATATCGCCGATCACCACGCGTCCCAAAATACGATCGCGCAGCGCAATCACGATTTCACCGCCTTCCACCAACGCCGACTTGGCCACGCCTTCGGTGGTGCCGCAATCGTCTTCGGTCACCACTAAGTCTTGGCACACGTCCACCAAACGCCGCGTGAGATAACCGGAGTTCGCGGTCTTAAGCGCGGTATCGGCCAAACCTTTGCGCGCGCCGTGCGTGGAAATAAAGTACTGCAACACGTTCAAGCCTTCGCGGAAATTCGCCGTGATCGGGGTTTCGATGATCGAGCCGTCGGGCTTGGCCATCAAACCGCGCATGCCAGCGAGCTGACGAATCTGCGCCGCACTACCGCGCGCGCCGGAATCGGCCATCATGAAGATCGAGTTGAAAGAATCTTGGCGCGCTTTCTTGCCTTGCGAGTCCACTACTTCTTCGCCGCCCAATTGATCCATCATGGATTTGGCGACGCGTTCCGACGTGTGCGTCCAAATGTCCACGACCTTGTTATAGCGTTCGCCGTCGGTTAACAAACCGGAGGCGTATTGATTTTGAATCGCCTTCACTTCGCTTTCCGCCTGGCCGACGATCGTGGCTTTTTCCTCGGGGATGATCATGTCATCCATGCCGAAAGACACCGCCGCGCGCGTGGCGTAAGCAAAACCGGTATACATAAGTTGATCCGCGAAAATCACCGACTCTTTCAAACCCACGCGCCGGTAACAGGCGTTGATGAGCTCGGAGATGGTTTTCTTCTTGAGCACGCGATTGATCAATTCAAACGGCAAACCATCCGGCAAAATTTCCGACAACAAAGCGCGACCGACCGTGGTGTCGATGATTTTGCGGGTTTCGGTACGCTTGCCGGTTTCGTCAATGCTTACTTCGCGAATGCGCGCTTTAATCTTGGCTTGTAAGGCGACGTGGCGGCCGTTATAGGCGCGATGCACTTCGGCGACGTCGGCGTATATCTTGCCTTCGCCTTGGGCGTTGATGCGTTCGCGCGTCATGTAATAAAGACCCAAGACGATGTCTTGCGACGGCACAATAATCGGATCGCCGTTGGCGGGCGAAAGAATATTGTTGGTCGACATCATCAAGGCGCGCGCTTCCAGCTGCGCTTCAATCGACAACGGAATGTGCACCGCCATTTGATCGCCATCGAAGTCGGCGTTGTACGGCGCGCACACCAGCGGATGCAACTGAATCGCTTTGCCTTCGACCAAGATCGGTTCAAAGGCTTGAATGCCTAAGCGATGCAAAGTCGGCGCACGATTGAGCAGCACCGGATGTTCGCGAATCACTTCTTCCAGAATGTCCCACACTTCGGGACCGGCTTGCTCGACCATTTTCTTCGCCGCTTTAATCGTTGTGGCGAGGCCTTTGGATTCGAGCTTGCTGAAAATAAACGGCTTGAACAATTCCAGCGCCATTTTTTTCGGCAAACCGCATTGATGCAATTTCAGCGTCGGACCGACCACGATCACCGAACGGCCGGAATAATCCACGCGTTTGCCGAGAAGATTTTGCCGGAAACGTCCCTGCTTGCCCTTGATCATGTCGGCCAAGGACTTCAGCTGGCGCTTGTTGGCGCCGGTAATGGCGCGACCGCGACGGCCGTTGTCGAGCAGCGCATCGACCGCTTCTTGCAGCATGCGTTTTTCGTTGCGCACGATAATGTCGGGCGCGTTCAAATCGAGCAGGCGCTTCAAGCGATTGTTACGATTGATGACGCGACGATACAGATCGTTCAAATCCGAAGTCGCAAAACGACCGCCGTCGAGCGGTACTAGCGGACGCAGTTCCGGCGGCAGTACCGGCAGAATTTCCAGCACCATCCATTCCGGCTTGTTGCCAGAATAAAGGAAAGCTTCCAACACTTTTAAACGCTTGGTGAGTTTCTTAATCTTGGTCTCGGAAGTGGTGCCAGCGAGATCGCCGCGCAACTTGGCCACTTCTTCATCGAGCACGATCGCCTTTAACAAATCGCGAATCGATTCCGCGCCCATGCGCGCGTCGAATTCGTCGCCGTACTGTTCGAGCGCCGCCAAATAGGCGTCTTCCGACAATAAGGAACTGCGTTCCAACGGCGTCATGCCCGGATCGATCACGACATAGGCTTCGAAATAAAGCACGCGTTCGATATCGCGCAACGTCATGTCGAGCATCAGGCCCATGCGCGAGGGCAAGGATTTCAAGAACCAAATGTGTGCCACCGGCGAGGCCAATTCGATATGACCCATGCGTTCGCGTCGCACCTTGGACAAGGTGACTTCGACGCCGCACTTTTCGCAGATCACACCGCGATGCTTGAGGCGTTTATATTTGCCGCATAAGCATTCGTAGTCTTTAACCGGCCCGAAAATTTTGGCGCAGAAAAGACCGTCGCGTTCCGGCTTGAACGTGCGGTAGTTGATGGTTTCCGGCTTTTTGACTTCGCCGTACGACCACGAGCGGATTTTCTCCGGCGACGCGAGCGCGATGCGGATGGCATCAAAATCTTCCGACTTACCTGGCTGCTTGAAAAGATTAAACAAGTCTTTCAAGGTTCTATCTCCTGCGAGAAAAAAATTCGTGTTTCGGGTCCGGTAAAGCTCTATCCGGTGCTTACTCTTTTTCTTGCTCCAATTCCATATCGATGCCGAGCGCGCGGATTTCCTTCACCAACACATTGAAGGATTCGGGCATGCCCGGTTCCATGCGATGGTCGCCCTTGACGATGTTTTCAAACATCTTGGTGCGGCCGTTGACGTCGTCGGATTTGACCGTGAGCATTTCTTGCAGCGTGTACGACGCGCCGTAAGCTTCGAGTGCCCACACTTCCATTTCGCCGAAGCGCTGGCCGCCGAACTGCGCCTTGCCGCCGAGCGGTTGTTGCGTGACCAAGGAGTACGGTCCGGTGGAACGCGCGTGCATCTTGTCGTCGACCAAATGGTTGAGCTTGAGCACGTACATATAACCCACCGTCACCGGGCGATCGAAAACTTCGCCGGTGCGTCCGTCCGCGAGCATGGTCTGGCCGGAAGGCGGCAAGCCCGCCATGATTAACAACTCTTTAATTTCTTCTTCGGCGGCGCCGTCGAACACCGGTGTCGCCACCGGCAAGCCGTTGCGCAGATTGCGCGCCAGCTCGATGATCTCATCGTCGCTGAAAGATTTAATATCTTCTTTGCGTCCGCTCTTGCCGACATGGTTATAGATCTTGTCGACGAAGCGACGGATGTCTTCGACCTTGCGTTCTTCATCCAACATCTTGGCAATCTGCGCGCCCAGCTCGTGCGCCGCCCAGCCCAAGTGCGTTTCCAACACTTGACCGACGTTCATGCGCGAAGGCACGCCCAGTGGATTCAACACGATGTCCACCGGATTGCCGTCGGCTAAGTAGGGCATGTCTTCGACCGCGACGATGCGCGAGATCACGCCTTTGTTACCGTGACGACCGGCCATTTTGTCGCCGGGTTGCAGACGGCGTTTCACCGCCACGTACACCTTCACCATCTTCAACACGCCCGGCGCTAAATCGTCGCCGGAAGTGAGCTTGGCTTTCTTTTCGGTGAAGCGTTGGTCGAACAATTCTTTTTGCTTGGCGAGATAGCCGCGAATTTGTTCCAAGGCTTGCGAAGCATCCTCGTTCTTCAAGCGCACGTCGAACCATTTGTGCCGATTGAGTTCCTCGAGATAACCCTTGGTGATTTTATCGCCGGCTTTCAAACCCGCCGGTCCGCCGTCGGCGACTTTACCGATAAGCTGACGTTCCAAACGCGCGAACGCGTCGTTCTCAAGAATACGGAATTGATCGTCCATGTCTTTCTTAATATGTGCCAACTCGGATTCTTCAATGGCTTGCGCGCGCGCGTCTTTTTCCACGCCTTCGCGCGTGAACACTTGCACGTCGATGACGGTGCCGGAAATGCCCGACGGCACGCGCAGGCTGGTGTCTTTCACGTCCGAGGCCTTCTCGCCGAAAATCGCGCGCAACAGTTTTTCTTCCGGCGTCAGCTGGGTTTCGCCCTGGGGCGTCACCTTGCCGACCAAGATATCGCCGGCGTCGACTTCAGCGCCGATGTAGACGATGCCGGACTCGTCCAGCTTGCCGGGCGCGGCTTC
>JACQBD010000055.1 GCA_016194665.1 Gammaproteobacteria bacterium | reverse complement strand
GCAGAGTCCACGGATCGCGACCGCCTGCATGCACTAACGCAGCCAACACCAGCTCGGAGCCGCCGGGAAATAAAGTAGCTGAAATAAAAGCACTGAAAAATAGACCCCAAAGGCTGGGGTCATCCATGGTTGCAGGGCGCGCAGAGATTCATTCCCCCATGATGCCATGCTTTATATAATGAAAGAATGAATCCAGGTAAGTTTCCATGACCGATAATAATTCCGGCGCGCGCAAGCCGGCGCCGCCGCTTAACAAAAAAAAGCTCGACGATATCGTCGCGCAAGCGCATAAACAGCGCGACGTGCGTTTGGCGGGCTATCGCGAACAGTCGCTGAAAATCCATCCGTGGGTGTGCGGCCGTTGCGGACGCACGTTTACGCGCGAGAATTTGTACGAGTTAACCGTGCATCATAAAGATCACAATCACGATAACAATCCGGCCGACGGCAGCAATTGGGAAAATCTTTGTTTGTATTGCCACGATAACGAACACCAGCGGTTTTCGCATTTGATCAGCGGTGAAGGATACACCCTGACCGCGGAAACAAAAAAAACTGCGACGCATAATCCTTTTGCCAGCCTCAAGGATCTGCTGAAACCTCCCAAAGGATAAGCGCCGATGAAACAGATTCAAATCATCCAGCGTAGCTTGCTCGATCAAGTATCCGCGCAAGCGCGCTCTTCGCCGCGTTTGCGCAAAAATTATAATTTCCACGTCGCGGAAACCGATCTCAGTCATCGATTGTTGAATGCCGTCGAGCCGAATTCCTATATTCCGCCGCATTGCCATCATGACTTATCGAAAGACGAAACCATTATCGTGCTGCGCGGACGCTTGGGCGTGGTTTTTTTCGATGGTCAGGGCAACATGACTAATAAAGTGTTGCTAACGCCCGATAGCGATTCGATGGGAGTTAGCATTCCGCATGGTGTTTTTCATACGCTGGTTGCATTGACGTCCGGCAGTGTTTTTTTTGAAGCCAAGGCTGGTCCCTATGTTCCGCTGACTGCGCAGGAAAAAGCACCGTGGGCGCCGACGGAAGACGATCCACAGGCCGTTGTTTATCTCGCGCGGTTAAAACAAATGTTTGCCTAAGATTCAGGTCTAGGGACGGCTGAGTTGATTGAGAATCGAACGGATATCTTTTTCCCACTGCTGGACGCGGCTTTGTAGCGGGTCGATCTTAAAGAAAGTTTGCAGTAAGGCGGGATTGTAAGAAAGCGCGAGCGCCGAATTACCCTCGGCGAAGATGACGATTTTCAAGGGCAAGTAGGGCAGCAGTTGCGGATAACGATCCTCGATCTCGCGCATCTCCGCCGGTTTGCCGAAGAACACTAAGCGGTATTCCGCCGTGGCGTAGCCGCCGGATGCCAATCCCACATCGACGCGCTGAATGCGCGCGACTTGGTAACCGTGTTCCTGGATGGCGATCTGCAGGTCGTTGATGGCATCGTCGAAAGGACGCTCGATTCGCACCATCAACAGTTCTTCCGCGCGCGCTGTCTGCACGGACAGCATCAAGATTAACGCCCACAACATAATTTTCAATGACGCGTTAAAATTCAAAAGACGGTTTCCTCGATAATATCCACATAAACTTTATACATCTGATCGCACAGCTGATTAAGCTCCGAGTTGTTGAAAATTTCGCTAAGACGTTTGGGGTTCACGGCACTGATCGATACCTTGCCGTTGTGTTCGCTAAGGATAAAACGACACGGTAAAAACAAGCCCACACGCGGATCGATCTTGAGGGCTTGATTAAGAAAATTGAAATCGCAGGAATCCACCACGACATGGTGTTTGTTTTCTTTCTCCTTGCCGGCAAAAGCTTGGTCGAAAGACTCGGTGCGGATGAGCCGCAGGTTGGCGCCGCCGATGGCATTTTTAAGTTTATCGAGGGTCTGCTGCATGCCGTAGGGCGACATCCGCTCGATCGTGGGCGGCTCATCGGCGCCCGCTTTGACCGGAAGGGGCAGAGGCTTTTGCGCAAAGCCACGCACGTAAACCACGATGTCATCGATATCCTGTTCGTTCAGGCCCCGTTTCAGAAAAGACAGCATCGGCGTGCCCTGACGTCCGCGGATTAAAGTGGTTTTGATCATGACGTCGCTGGCCGCGGCGAGAAATCCCGGGTTATTCAAAGCCGGAGCGAGCACCGGCAAATCGCGGGGACGTGAAAACGTGACGCCGGTGCCATGACTGCCTTCACCGCGGTCGCCGTGGCAAGCCGCACAAAAACTGGCGTACAATTTTTCTCCACGCTCCGACTTTCCTTTGATCGGAGACGTTTCGACGATAGCGGTGTGCGCCGGCGCCCAACCGCGGATATAGGCGACGATGGCGTCAACCTCTGTTTCGCTCAATTGTTGGAAGGCGGGCATGACGCGACCGGGGCGTCCGAGGCGAATGGTCTTGCGTAAAAAATCATCGTTGGCCACCGCCAGAAAATCCGGCAACGCCAGAGGCACGCCCACGCCGCCTTTGCCTTGGTTTCCATGACAAGCAGCACAGTAGTGTTCATAGAGAGCGGCGCCATTGAGCGCGGCGCCACTTGTGGACGTCGACAACGCCGATAGCGCAAGACCAACAATAATGGCGGGTATAAAAAAGCGCTGTTGCACTTTCTTTGGTATCACAGAACTCAACCCTTTGTTTCCAGCACTGAACCATAGACTTTTTAAACCCAAATGAATTGATTCAAATCAAATGCAACGATCAAAATCGGCAAAAAAATCGACCGCGCTAAAATTTTTTACAGCGTTATTTGATCCACATCAGTTCCTAGCCAAGCCGCGTCGGACATAATGGATCGTAAATTTCGCGTTGGAGTGGAGAGCGGTTTTATGTCTCAACTTGTGTTCGACCCCGATTTACTGCGCCGCTACGACAAAAGCGGACCGCGCTATACCTCATACCCGACGGCAATCCAATTGCATTCCGGTTTCACGGAAGCGGATTATCGTGCGCACGCCGACCGTACAAATAAAGCGGCGTCGCCGCGTTCGTTATCGTTGTACTTGCATATACCCTTTTGCGACACGGTTTGTTTCTACTGCGCGTGCAATAAGATCATCACCAAGAATCGCCAGCGCGCGACCACCTATTTGGAAAGGCTGCATCGCGAGATTGCGCTGCAAGCAGAGTTGTTCGATCGCTCGCGCGTGGTCGAGCAGTTGCATTGGGGCGGCGGCACGCCGACCTTCATCGCGCATGATGAAATGCGCGAGCTGGTTAATGTCATACGCAAGCATTTCCGTTTGCGCGATGACGATAAGGGCGAATACGGTATCGAAGTAGATCCGCGCGAAGTGCGTCCTGAGACGCTGTCTTTATTGCGCGAGCTCGGCTTCAATCGTCTGAGCATCGGCGTGCAGGATTTCGATCCGGCTGTGCAGCAGGCGGTGAATCGCATTCAGAGCGAGATGGAAACTTTTGCCGTGCTGACACAGGCACGGACCTTGGGATTCCGATCCATCAATATGGATCTTATTTACGGTTTGCCGCATCAAACGACGCAAAGCTTCGGTCGCACGCTCGATAAAATTATCGCCGCCGCACCTAACCGGCTATCGGTGTTCAATTACGCGCATCTGCCGGAAATGTTCAAATCGCAGCGCTATATTTCAGCGTCAGACCTACCGACACCGCAAGCCAAGCTCAACATTTTGCAACTAACCATCGAGCGCCTGACGCAGGCGGGCTATGTCTATATTGGCATGGACCACTTCGCGCGTCCGGACGATGAATTGGCCGTGGCGCAAGCCAATGGCACGCTGTATCGGAATTTCCAAGGTTACTCGACGCACGCGGAATGCGATTTGATCGGTTTAGGAGTGACATCCATCGGTATGGTGGGCGATTGTTACAGCCAGAACCAACGGTCGCTGGATGACTACTACACCGCCGTGGATGCGCGACATCTTCCCGTCATGCGCGGCATCACGCTCACTAAAGATGACAAACTGCGACGCGCAATTATTATGCAACTCATTTGTCACTTTGTGCTCGACGTCAGCGCCATCGAACGTGACTACGATATTCATTTTGCGGAGTACTTTGCTTCCGAGCTCGTCGATCTCAAAATCATGCAGCAAGATGGGCTAATCGATATGGACGCAACATCTCTGCGGGTGCTACCAGCCGGTAAGCTCCTGATCCGCAACATCTGCATGGTCTTCGATCATTATCTGCGCGCTAAGCAAGCACAGCGTTTCTCAAAAGTAATATAAATTGTCGTGCGCCAGCGCAGGTCAACCGCAATTCCGCGAGAGAGTTGACAAGCGGCCTGGCTTCCCCTAGCGTGAGCGCTCCTTTTCCGGAAAATTTTATGCATCACAACTTGGCTGACATTAGCGCGCTGTTCGATCTGCCTTTCAGCGATCTGATTTACCGTGCGCAAACCGTGCACCGGCGCCATTTCGATCCCAACGCGGTACAGCTTTCTACGTTGTTATCGATTAAAACCGGCGGCTGTTCGGAAGACTGCGGTTATTGCTCGCAGTCAGCGCGATTCCAAACCGACGTTGAAAACCAACCGCTCATGCCCTTGATAGATGTAATTAGCGCCGCGCGTGCCGCCAAAGAATGCGGCGCCACGCGTTTTTGCATGGGTGCGGCGTGGCGTGGACCGAAAGACAAAGACCTGGCGCGCGTCACCGAGATGATCCGCGAAGTGAAGGCTTTGGGCCTGGAAACTTGCGCGACATTGGGCCAGTTGCGCGACGGACAAGCGGAGCAATTGGCGCAGGCCGGTTTGGATTACTACAACCATAATCTCGATACTTCACGCCAGCACTACGCCAACGTTGTGCATACTCATTCGTACGACGATCGTTTGAGCACGCTCAATAAAGTGCGCGCCTCGGGCATGAAGGTTTGTTGTGGCGGCATCATGGGCATGGGCGAAGCGCGCGCCGATCGCGCGCAATTTATCGCCGAACTGGCCGCGCTCGATCCGGCGCCGG
>JACQBD010000070.1 GCA_016194665.1 Gammaproteobacteria bacterium | reverse complement strand
TAGTGTTTCCAGGGAAGAAAGTAACGCGCTGATATCCGGCGCGTTCATGTGCCGCTTTAGCATCTGAAGCGCTATATCGATATCAGTAACCTTAATAGAGTGTAGCTTCTTATGCTTACGCAATTTATCTATCAATGTTTTTACTCCAAAGATAACCGTGTTGTTGTGCTGCGCCTGCTACGAAAAACCGGCCGGATCAACCTTTCCCATGCATCAGATATTTAAGCAACGGCGTGATCAAAAGCAACAACACCCCTGCTCCCAGCGAACTGCCGACAAGAAACCAATACAAGGGAATGCTTGAACTGGCCAGCAGGCTTTCCAATATCCCTGCCAAATAATTAGCGATAGCATTCGCGGTAAACCAGATGCCCATCATGACCGCGGCAAGACGAACCGGCGCGAGTTTGGTAACCATCGAAAGGCCGATCGGCGATAAACATAGCTCACCCATCGTGTGTAATAGATAAACGAAGAACAGCCATTGCGGTCCAACTTTGCCCAAGCTGTCCGCACGGCCTTGAGCGATGGCGAGCACGATGAAGCCAGCACCCATAATAAGAATGCCTAGGCCCATTTTAACGGGCGTGGACAGCGCGTATCGGGACTGGTCCCAGCGTGTCCACAAGATGGAGAACAAGGGGCCGAGTAATACGATGAGCATGGGGTTGATGCCTTGGAAATACGACGCGGGGATTTCCCAGCCGAACAAATGACGGTCGGTGAGTTTATCGGCGAACAAATTCATAGTGCCGCCCGCTTGCTCAAAGCCCATCCAGAAAAAAATCACGAAGATGCATACGATGACGATGGCCAGCACGCGATGCCACTCTTCGCGCGAGCAGGTTCTTTGTTGCCACGCGAGAAACGCGATGAAAGCCGCGAGGGGAATGCCGACCTTAAGCTCCGTGCCGATGCGGTTCCAAAGCGGCGTGAGCACGTTGCCTGTGCTGATCACGGCGTAAACGAAGGGAATCATGAGCGCGCTAATGAGCACGATATGCCACCAAGCACGGCGATCAAGTTTGTCTTGGCCGGGCAACAGCCCCGCTTTACCCAGCTTGTGCTGACCGCGCACGAACCATATCACCGCGAATAACATGCCGACACCCGCTGAGCCAAAGCCCCAATGCCAGCCGATCTTTTCGCCCAAGGTGCCAGCGATTAACGGCGCGATGAACGCCCCCAGATTGATGCCGATGTAGAAGATGGTGAAACCGCCGTCGCGTCGTGGATCGTGCTCGCGATAAAGCGAACCGAGCAGCGTGGAAATATTGGGTTTGAAAAATCCGTTGCCGATGATGATCAAACCCAGCGCTGGTTTCAACAGCGCGGGAAACGCCATGGCGAAATGGCCCATGGCCATGACCAAGCCGCCGATCAAAATCGCTTTGCGATAACCGAGAAAGCGATCAGCCAGATAGCCGCCGAAAATCGGCGTGATATAAACGAGTCCAGTGTAAGTGGCATACACAGCGAGCGCATCGCGGCGCTCGTAACCCAGCGCGTTGACCAAGTACAACACCAGCAAGGCACGCATGCCGTAGTAGCTGAAGCGTTCCCACATTTCGGTGAAGAACAGCGTGGGCAATGCGCGGGGGTGGCGTTCGCTAGTTACGGGCTCAGTGGTGATAGGAGTGGCCATATTCCGATTCTTAAATAGATCGCTGAAAGTTCTTTCCCTTTTTCTTCGGCACAGACACCTACACATCCTAACTTAAATATTCATTGTAGGGTGGGTTAGCGCTTTTTGTGTAACCCACCGAGCGAAGCGCTGCAACCACACATTTTTTCAATGAGTGCCTGGCGGCACGATTGGTGGGTTACGCCTCGCTCGCGCGATGCTAACCCACCCTACATCTAGATGCCTATACTCTCGGGGAATGCGGGGAAATTAAAAATAAATTTTATTGAAAGTAAGACCGCCCTCACCCCTGCCCTCTCCCACTGGGAAAGGGATATCAATAAGGGCAGAAGATGAGATACAGTATTATTCATCGCCTCTGTCCACTCTTGCCGCGTTTTACAATAATTATTGGCGGTCTAACACCAGGGAGAAATAATGAAAAAGCTAATTGTCTTCGTCGCATTGGGTTTATCGGCAGCATCAATGGGTATCGCGCGCGCGGCGCCGCCGACTTTTTATGTCGAAGCCGACCTTGTCAAAATGTCGCAAAAAAATACCGACGGCTCGGGAAACGCCAGAAGTATTTCTGGCACGTCTAAAACCACCAACCTGCGTCTGCGAGGCGGCATACATGCGTTGAGCTGGTTGGATGCGGAGCTGCATGTCATTCTGCCGAGGACGGGAAAATATAACGATTCGGCGGGCGGCAATGTTACGTTAAAGACCGCGGTCGTTGGTGTCTTTGCCAAACCGAATCTCGATGTCGGCGCGGTGAATATTTACGGTTTAGCTGGATTGGCCAATGTTTCATCGGATTTGACCAGCGCCACGATCGGGGGAACCGCTCACCATACAAAATTTTCTATCGGTGCTGGCGCGCAAATTTCAATAACGAAGAATCTTTCGGTTACCGCCGATTATGTTCAGTATCACAAGGATATTGATTATGGGGCTAGCCAAAAAAACACTGTTACCGCGGCGGGTATTGGCGTTAAATACATGTTCTAAGTAGGGCACGCAGCAGCATGGATTTAAGCGGCTATAATTCCGCTAATGCGCTGCGTCATCACATTTTTCGCTTTGATTTTGGCCACGGGCTGGCTTACCGCTTGTGGTTACAAAAACTATCACTCCAACACGAGCCCCAACACGCGTTTGTTCGCCTACATCTCCAACGCCAGTAACAGCACGCTCTCGCTCTGTCCGGTCAGCATGACGGATGGTTCATTGGGAACCTGTACGACAACAAATGGCAACGCTACTTTTCAACGCCCTTTAGGGATGAGCATCAACCCCAGCATCAGCCTTATCTATATCACTAACTTTACCAACAGCACGATTTCCATTTGTCCGATCAACAGCGATGATTCTTTGGGAACCTGCACTACAACAAATGCCAATGGCACACTAAGCAATCCTGATGGCATTGCGCTGAACTCGACTGGAACGTTTGCCTATATCTCCAGCGTCAGCAACAACACCGTCGCAACCTGCCCCATCAACAGTGACGGAAGTTTTGGAACTTGTACCGCTTCCAATGGCAACGGAACATTCTCCGCTCCTCAAGCAATAAACTTGAACGAGGCCAGCACCTTCGCCTACATCTCTAACGGCAACGCATCGATGAGCATTTGCCCCATTAACGGAAATGGCTCACTGGGGACTTGCACCACTTCCACCGGCAACGGGACCTTCCAGGAACCGCAAGGCTTATCGTTCAATGAAACGGAAACTTTTGCTTATGCTGGAAATTACATTTCCAACAATCTTTCGATTTGCGCCGTCAATTCCACCGACGGCTCACTTTCGGCTTGCACCACGACCACCGGCAACGGCACGTTTAATTTCAGCGTCAATCAGGTTATCGGTTTGTTCATGTCGAGCCCATCCCACTTCGGTTACATTCCCAACGATGGAAACGATACCGTCTCTATCTGCCCCATCAATGCCGATAGCTCTTTGGCAACCTGCGTCACGACATCCGGCAACGGCACTTTCAGTCAACCCTCGGCAGTTGTTATGACGCAACGGAATTAAAGATTAGTTGCCGAACACGCCGCAACGTATCTTACTCTCGCTTCTTCGCCGGAAATAACTCAAGCACCATCGGCTGCCGGCGAACCGGTTTGTAATCTCAAATTTATTTACAATACAACTATAAATGTTCATTCATGCAAATAAAAACCCCGCCGCAGCGGGGTTCGATTTTCAAGACTGAAGAAATGCTTAACTCATCCGGTCCGCCACCAGCGGTTTTCTTCCGCGAGCGATGGGTAATCGGTGTAGCCCTTGGGCCCGGGCGTGTAGAAGGTTGTCATGTCGGGGACATTCAACGCGGCGTCGGTTTTCCAGCGCGTTATTAAATCGGGATTGGCGAGAATCGGACGACCGAAGGCGACGAGATCGCATTTGCCCGCAGCCAGATCGCGCTCGGCGCGCTCCGCCTCGTAACCGCCGGAAAGAATCAGCGCGCGTTTGAATTCTTGGCGGAACGTCGCCTTCATGGCATCCGGCACCGGCGGCGCACCCATCGATGAGTGATCCACGAGATGTATATAAAGTAACTCGCGCGCGTTGAGCTGTTGCGCGAGATAGCGGTAGTCCGCTTCCATCGTGTCATACAGCGGCATATCGTTGAATACGCCAAACGGCGAAAGCCGGATGCCGACTTTATCTTTACCGATGGCGGCGATCACCGCCTCCGTCACTGCGAGCACAAAGCGCGCGCGGTTGGCGATGGAACCGCCATAAGCATCGGTGCGTTGATTCGAAGTCGGACGGATGAACTGCTCCAACAAATAACCATTCGCGCCGTGCAATTCGATGCCGTCAAACCCCGCCTTCATGGCGTTCTGCGCGGCTTCGACAAATTCATTGATCGTATTTTTGATGTCGGCATCGCTCATCGCCTGCGGTACAGGATGCGGCTTCGGACCTTCGGCATCGGTATACATTTCGCCGGCCGCCGCTATCGCCGACGGCGCCAACGCGCGTGCGCCCGCAGGCATGTTGAGCGGATGAACAATGCGGCCGCAGTGCATGAGCTGCATAAACATTTTTGCACCCTTGGCGTGAACCGCATCGGTAATAGACTTCCACCCCGCCACCTGCGCCGCCGAAAATATTCCCGGTATGCGCGGATAACCTAAACCATTCGGCGACGGCGACGTGCCTTCGGTAATAATAAGACCGACGGACGCCCGCTGCGCATAATATTGCGTCATGAGCGCGTTGGGGATGTTGTTAATGGCGCGGCTGCGTGTCAGCGGCGACATAACTAAACGATTTTGTAATTTCAGCGGTCCCAGAACGGTCCCAGAAAATAGAAGTGATGGCATATTGGCTCCTCGATAGATCTCGCGTGGTCGGGAAATTTATATTAGAGATGACAAAGAGGGACGGCAGAAGTTCATGGCGCGGGTGAAGCCCGTGGGATTCTTTTTTATCTAAAAAAGCAACCGCAGTGGCAGCGAGCAAATCCTTGTTTTAATCAGTCCATTTTTATATATAAGCCCAGCAATTAACCGCCATCTTTCAAAGTCTCAGATCCTAAGGCATACTGAATGCCTGACCCGTTGTCACTAAACAAAATTTAAAAAACAGGCGAGGAAAAACAATGAAAAAGATAGTAGCTGCGACGGTATTATTTATTTTTTCGCTGCCAGCATGGGCGGCGCCGGTAACGCTTCAGTTTACCGCGAGAGTAGCGTCGAAAGATTCATCCGCGCAGTACGGTTTGACGCCGATCGCCATTGGAGATCAGATCAACGGGTATTTCACATACGATAGCGCCTTGACCGCCGATACGAATACATGGGATGTGGTTGGCCAATATCCTTTCTCGGCATCCAATAGCAGCTACCGCTTCCAGGTGATCAGCTCCACGGGTAGCGGAATTCTATATGACGAATCGGGGCCTTTGACCCAAATTATCACTGAGAACAATTGGTCTTACCCCGGCTATCCCACCCTCGATGCCTTCACGGTGAATGGAGGTTTCTCAAAGGGGGGCGAAGTTTTTACATTTTGGTTGTATCTTCAAAACAGAGATACGAATTTGAACGTTATCACTTCCGATGCTTTGCCTTCTCCTCCGCCCGCCTTCGATCAATTCAATTACACCAAGGGAGTCTTAAGCAGCTCTTACTCGCTCGGACAAGTTTACTTCGACCTAACCAGCGTCGCGCCGGTGCCCTTACCGGGCTCGCTGATTCTCATGCTAAGCGCGCTCACATTTTTTACGCGGCTGATTAAAACTAAAAAGAAAAGTTAGATAAGAAGAATTAAACGAGCACAAAACATCAGCTGGCTTACAGCCAATAAAGTTCTTGGCTCAAAACAAATGCGTTCCATAACGCATGCAAGATCATGCCTGGGTAGAGGCTCTTGGTGCGTAAGCGCATATAACCGAAACAAAGACCCATCAGGAAATGACTTGGAAAAATAATGGGCATGAGATGCAATATGCTAAACAGCGCTGCTTGTATCAGCCATGCTTCGCGTTCATTAAATACATGTCCCAACGCAGTTTGAATGACACCGCGGAAAGCCAGCTCTTCGAACACAGCGGGCATGATGCAGATTAATACAAACATCGACCACACAGGCCAAGCGGCTTTCTGGTAGACGGTCGACACGCGCACCATCGGGGTTCCGGCGTATTGGATCAAGGCGAAATATAAATTCACGCCCACAACAAAAACTAAGACGACTGCCAAAAGTTCTAATGAATGGCGGCGTGTGAACTGCGGAAAATTAAATAACGCGTGCAATTCACGATGACGCATACCAACAAACACAAGAACTATCAACGCATCGATGCCGCTAGTAATGGTTTCTGACCACGGTGAAAAATTCCCGCGGCCTATTGTCCCCAACAAAAAAGAACTAAAGAGCAATAGGCCGAAGAGCCAGCCGACACGTTTTAATTCGCTCCCATGCGACGCCAACCGCGCCGCGGATGAAATAATCGTCGGACGCTCGGGTGAGGCTACGTAATCGGTCAGCGTGTGACCGCAGTGGGCGCAAAAATATGCATCGATGCGAAGCGCGTGCTGACAAACAGGACAATGCTGCACATCGATGCCAGACGTCTCGTCACGCATTCGTGGTGCGCAATGCCAGCGCTGCTTTGATGCCTTTTATGAGCAAAGCAATAATGATTATTTTAACGAGCATCCCCTGCCCAATCGTTACTGGATCGATGATCGCGTTGGTTACGATGACTACGGCATAAGTGGCGGCCGCTATCAAGATAGCGGCTAGCGGTGCGCGCTTTCCCCATATGGCGAGCGCCACCATGACGCCGGCTAAAATAAAATTGACTATTAAAACGCCCCAGTATTCCCATCTAATTTGATCGCGCAGTGCGGCAACGGTATAGGACACGCCGTTAATAGGCCTAGGAAATATCGATTGCGGATCCAAGCCTTCGAGCTTGGCGAGCGCATCGATGGATTGCGATTTTGTCACGAAAAACATAACGAGGCCGGAGATCAAAAACAATACCGCCATCCATACGATGGCGCGCGTGGCTTCTTTAACACGTTTATTGTTCACTTGCGTATCCGCGGTGGGCATGGCTTTTCCGCAACTGCCGCAGAAACGATCGTGGGGTTTGGCCGCAGCGCCGCAAGTCGAACACTTGATGGGCCCTTTACCGCTCTCGATCATATTGCGGCCATTCACGTTCAACATTATTAGCGGTTGCCCAAACAACTCCGGCTTCACGGACAAAACAGCGCTGCGTCCATCGGCAAGAGTAAAAGAAAGTTCGCGCTTGGTTCGAAAGCTGCGTTGCTTTAGCACTTCTTTACCATTGATCAGCACAACCAATTTACCAAGGCCGCCGAAATTTGCTTCAACAACGGTGCTATCGTCCACTTCCCATTTACGTTTCATTATTTTTCCTCCCTTTTTATAGTCTCAATTGATAACAGCAGATAGGTATCAATATAGTCGATACCACAACGGATATTTATAAACACCGATTTAGGCGCTCATTAAAGGGGGAAATGCTTAAGAATTAATTCAATCGAGACATACATATTCAGCGAATTACACGGCGCCTTGGCCACGTGCAGCATCAGCAACGCTAGTCATTGTAGGGTGGGTTAGCGTTCTTTTGTATAACCTACCGAGCGAAGCGCAGTAACCACACATTTTTTCAATGAGTGCCTGGCGATACGGCTGGTGGGTTACGCCCCGCTCGCGCGGTGCTAATCCACCCTACATCTAGATACTGCGCAGGATACGGAGAAATTAAAAATAAATTTTATTGAAAGTAAAATTGCCCTCTCTAAAAATCCCCCCTCCCTCCGGGAGAGGGTTAGGGTGAGGGGGATAAAATACTTGAATTAATTTATCCCCATCCTTGCCTTCTCCCAGAGGGAGAAGGAATCTGCAATTTTTAGCGGTTCCTTTAATAAACCCGCTTCTTCGGCGGAAACGATTCCACCGTCATCGGCTTCATGCGCACCGGTTTGTAATCCAGTTTATTTCCCGCGCGACTGTAAAGCGTGTGCTTAAGCCAACGGATGTCGTCACGTTCGGGATAGTCGAGACGCGAATGCGCGCCGCGGGATTCTTGGCGGGCGGCGGCGGAATAAACCGTAGCCAGGGCGATATCCATTAAGTTTTCGGTTTCGAAAGCTTCGATGCGCGCGGTGTTGAATATTTTGCTGTGATCGCGCAGCGTGGCTTGTTCGAGACGGCGTTGCAGCTCGGTGACTTTTTTAATGCCAGCGTCTAACACTTCTTGGGTGCGGAATACACCGCAATGTTCTTCCATCACCAGACGCAAATCTTGGTTTACTTGATCGACCGATTCGCTGCCGCCCTTTTTATCCCAACGCGTTAAACGTTCGAGCGCGTGCTCGATGTTTTCTTGCGCCAAGGGACGTTGATGGCGGTTTTCTTTTATATATTCGAGCATGTGATTACCCGCGGCGCGGCCGAATACGATGATATCCAATAAAGAGTTGCCACCGAGACGGTTAGCGCCATGCACCGAGACGCAAGCGCATTCGCCGACGGCATAAAGACCAGGAATGGCTTCTTCTGGGCCGGTTTGCACGGGCGCAACGACTTGAGCGAAACGATTAGTCGGAATGCCACCCATGGTGTAATGCGCCGTAGGCGAAACCGGCACGGGCTTTTCGATCGGATCGGCGTGCGCGAAACGCATGGCGAGTTCGCGGATGCCAGGCAGGCGTTTTTTAATTAGATCGGCGCCGAGATGATCGAGCTTAAGCAGGACGTAATCTTTTTTCGGTCCGCAACCGCGGCCTTCGTGTACTTCTTGATAAATCGCGCGGCTGACGACGTCGCGGCTGGCGAGATCTTTGGCATGCGGCGCGTAGCGTTCCATGAAGCGTTCGCCGGCGCTATTAATAAGATAACCGCCCTCCCCGCGCACGCCTTCGGAAATTAAAATGCCGATGCCAGCGATTCCCGTTGGATGAAATTGCACGAACTCCATGTCTTGCAGCGGCACGCCGGCGCGTAAGGCCATGGCCATGCCGTCGCCCGTATTAATGAGCGCATTGGTCGTGGTGCGATACAAGCGCGCGGCGCCGCCCGTAGCAATCAAAGTGGTTTTGGCTTCGATGATTAAAGGTTCGCCGGTTTCGATTTCCAGCACTAACGCGCCGAGCGCGTAACCGTCTTTGTCCATCAATAAATCGATGACGAAGAATTCATCGAAAAAATGCGTGCGCGCTTTGAGATTTTGTTGATACAGCGTGTGCAACATGGCGTGACCGGTGCGGTCGGCGGCGGGACAGGTGCGCATCGCTTGCTCGCCGCCGAAGTTTTGACTTTGACCACCGAAGGCACGCTGATAAATGCGGCCGTTTTCCAGGCGCGTGAACGGCACGCCGTAATGTTCCAGCTCGATGACCAATTGCGAAGCGGCGCGGCACATGTATTCGATCGCGTCTTGATCGCCCAAGTAATCGCCGCCTTTGACGGTGTCGTACATGTGCCAATGCCAATTGTCGGGCAAGACATTGCCGAGCGCAGCATTGATGCCGCCTTGCGCGGCGACGGTATGTGAGCGTGTGGGGAAAACTTTAGAGACGACTGCGACGTGGGCTTCGCCGTGCGCTAATTGCAAGGCGGCGCGCAAACCGCCGCCGCCGGCGCCGATGACCAGGCAATCGAAACGCCGACGTGAAATATTTTTCATGGCGCTGCGGCTCCCAGTAGAATTTGCCCGGCCCATAAACCCAGCGCTAACAATCCAAAAGCGGTCAGCAATAGAAAAACAAAGCGCAGCCATAACGGATGAAGATAATCCATATAGATACTGCGCAGGCCAATCCAGGTGTGCGCCAACACATTTAAAAAGAATAAAGCCCAGGCCAAACGCACCAGGCCGGAAGCAAACCACGCCTTCCAGGAAAGATAATCGCGCGCGGGCGTCAGACTAAAATGCACCACGACATATACAACGAAGCCCGCCATGTACAGCGATGACACGCGCTGCAGCAACCATTCCATCAAACCGGAGTGGGCGCTGCCGGTTGAGCGCGGATTATGCAATTGGCTGGCGATCTTGGAAAAAGCCGCCGGGTCGTGCAGCGAACGTTGTAATAGGTATAAGAAAAACGGAAGCGTCAGCGCCAATAGCGCGCCCGTGGCGCGATGCAGAATGGATAGGACACCGCCGACGGGCAGGCGTATTTTGAAAAGATTCAGATAAACAGGGCGTTTTTTATTCGCGTCCATGAGCTAAGTGTAAAGCAAGTCCTTATTAAGAGCTTGTCGCAACATAATAATTAACGACTTTAACACAGAGCCCGAAGAGTAGAACGGCGCTTCAACATAAATGTAGGGCGGGTTAGGCGCCAACAGTAAAATCGCCGTATCACTAACTCCCCTCTCCCGCGCGAGCGGGAGAGGGCAAGGGGTGAGGGCGCGGCGTAACCCGCCGGATGTGTCCCGCAACATCCATTAAATACCTTGTGTTGCTGCGCAACGCTCGGTGGGTTACGCAAAAAACGCTAACCCACCCTACATTTATAATAATTACCCCCTCTCCCTGCGGGAGAGGGTTAGGGTGAGGGGAAACATATAAGTTTATTATCCATCACCCCTCGCTTTGCTGGGATTCATTTTTCCGTGCATCTCCATTTCCGTTATGATGCGCATCCTGGTCAGCAATTAAACAAGCGGAGTAAGCCGTGAACGAGGCTTGGAAATCATTCATTCAAACACAAGGCGCGGTGCTGGAAGGCGAGCGCGTGCGCGACTTTGGCCGTCCGGCCGAGGAACGCATGGCTGCAGCTCACGGCGATATCTTAGCGGATTTATCCGACCTGTCTTTCATGCGCGCGCGCGGCGTCGAGGCGAAAGATTTTCTTAATGGTCAATTAAGCAACGATGTAAAAATGCTCGATGCCAGTCACAGCCAGCTGGCTGCCTGGTGCAATCCTAAAGGTCGCATGTTGGTGATCTTTCGTTTGTTCCGACGCGCGGACGATTACCTGCTGCAATTGCCTGCGGTCTTACAAGAAAATATTCTTAAACGTTTGCGCATGTTTGTGATGCGCAGCAAGGTAGTCATCGATAGCGCCGACAATGAATTAAGCGCCATGGGCCTTGCGGGACCGAAGGCGGAGCAAATACTGCGCGCGATCGTTGGATTTGTCCCCGCCGGCGTGAATACCAGCGAGACGCGTAACGACATTACTATAATAAGTATGCCCGACCCGCAGCCGCGCTATGAAATTGTCGCGCCTACCGCAACCTTGATAAAACTTTGGAGCGGCATTAAACCGCAAGTCATGGCCGTCGGCCCTTCCGTATGGGCATGGCTGGATATTATGGCGGGAATTCCCACGATTCTTCCCGAGACCCATGAAGAATTTGTGCCGCAGATGGCGAATCTGGAACTGATTTCTGGTGTGAATTTTAAAAAGGGATGTTATCCCGGACAAGAAATCGTCGCACGCATGCAGTATCTGGGCAAGCTAAAGCAGCGCATGTTTCGTGCGCATGTGCAAACCACGGATGCCTTGCGTCCCGGGACGCCAATCTATGCGCCCGATTTCCCCGGGCAATCTGCCGGCATGGTCGTAAACATTGAACCAGCGTCGAATAACCACGGTTATGACATGTTGGCGGTAATTCAAATTAGCAGCGCCAGCCATGGCGAACTTCATCTCGCGAGCGAATCCGGCCCGCTACTCACGCTCCAATCCCTGCCCTACTCCGTTCCATCTAACTGATCTGGAATAAACCTTCAGTAGCTTTCGTCACATTCGACAAATATTAATTACTTTTACACAAAGCCGAGCTTATGTTTGAATATTTCGGCAAAATTAATATAAGCAGTTTCTAATAAACATAATTCGCGACGGGGTAGGAATTAAGGCAAGACCTAGGAGAAACAAAGATGCTCCATAGCTAAAGTTATGTTCGGACTTTTTTTATTTTCACTTCAATAAAAATCGCACTGAGTAAGGAGGATATATATGGAATCAGGTTTTTTCCGAAAATTACCGAGCGCCATTCCTGGCTTAGCATTGATTATCATCACCCTCGTCATTATCCGCGGTTACCCCGGCATGGATATCGCTGGATTCAAAGGCATTGAACCATGGATGGCTAAAACCAAAGTATTCGGCATGCAGAAACCGCTGACCGATGCGTTTCATCTCAATTACATTCTCCTCGGCATCCTCGCTGGTTTACTTTACCGCAACGTTATTTTCGGAGGCAAAATACCGGCGATTTTTAGCGATGGTTTCAAATTGTCGCGCCTCATGATCAAGACCGGTATTATTTTGCTCGGCTCACTTTATACAGTGCAAGCCATTGTTCAGCTCGGTTCCTTTGCCATCTTCTTGATCGGCGGCTTCGTGCTCTTAAGCATTGTCATGGTGCTTTGGCTCGGCAAAGTATTCGGCATCGATCGCTCCATGACTGGCGTGCTTGCTAACGCATTAAGCATCTGCGGTGTCAGCGCAGCCGTGGCCACCTCGCCCGCCGTGGAAGCCAAGGCCGCGCATGTAGCTTACGCCATAGCCACGATTCTCGGCTTCGGCATCTTGACCATGTTCATCAGTCCATTTATCGGCCACTCCTTGGGCCTGACCGATCTACAGTACGGCGCGTGGATCGGCACCGGTATTTTAAATTCCGGACAAGTACTGGCGGCGGCGCTGGCGTTCAATCCTAAAGTTGAACCGGGTTCAGCGGTTTCCGTCGCTGAAATCTGGAACATCATGCGCGTGATCTCTATTCCCTTCGCCGTGTTTATCGTGACGGTATGGTATTGGACTGGTAAGGAGGCGCAAGAAAGTAAGAGCACGCGTAAAGGCCTGGGCACATTGCTGGTGGAAAAATTTCCGGTGTTCGTCATCGGTTTTGCAGCCATGGTATTGCTCACCAGTCTCGGCGCTTTCGGCGATGTCGGCATAAAAGGCGGTCCGGCGGCATCCGACACGATTATCAAATTGCGTCTATGGATGACTTGGATATTCGGCTTTGGTTTAGTCGGCCTTGGCGGCTATATCGACTTTAAAGAAATTTCTCAAGCCGGTGGCGCGCCGCTCAAGCTGGGTCTCATTGTCGGTATTACAAAATACGTTCTAGCGCTGATCGTGGTTTTGATGATTCGCGATTACTTGGTCGCTATCTAAATAATTATTGGAGAAACACACCATGGCAATTAAATCTGGCAGTGAAACTATCGGCGCGGCGGGCGAAAAAAGCAAAATGACGCTCTTCAAGGATGACCGCGCTGAAGATATCGGCGCCATCATTGTGTCGGCGCTCGTGATTGGATACATCGTAATATCCACCACCGGCAAAGCGCCGGTGCCGGCAGCCGCGCCGGCGGCTCCGCCCGCGGTCACGGCGCCGGCGACGCCCGCGCCGGCGGCTCCGGTGACAAAATAACGCAATAAGTTTTGTGGAGCGCATTGTTGTCGCCGTTGACGGTTCCTCGGCCTCGCAAGAGGCCTTGAACCACGCTATTAATCTCGCTCGTCAGAATCATGCCGCTCTGACGGGCGTTTTTATTATCGACGGCGGATGGCCGGATTATATCGGTAACGATTGGCAGTCCTCCCAGGGCGCACGTCAAGGATTTTTGGATCACATACAGGAAGAACAGGAGCAGCAAGCGCAAACGGCGCGGCAACAGTTTGAAAAAGCGGTAAACGGTATGCCGAGCGTTAAATTCTCCCTCGAGGCCGGCGATCCAATCGACACGATCGTGAAAATTGCATGCGAAAAATCGACTGATTTGTTGGTGCTGAGCCGGCGGGTATTTCAAATCAGTGGGCGCCCAAGTTTAAAATTGCTCGGTGAAAAACTTGCTAAAAAAGCCACCCGACCGTTTCTCTTATTTCCTTGAAGCAACTTCAATAAGAGTGGTATGGCGTTTCAATATATTCTGATTCTCTTTCCACCCTGGTTGCTTTCGCGGGACAGGACTTGATGACGTCAATTGCGATTTGAATGGAATAAATACAACTAGCAAACGTCAGCTCACGTTATACAAACGTTTAAGCTTGTACGTCTTATATGCTTGTGTTCCAATCGCCGTTATGGGGAGATGGTATATAAGTAGCCCCTAATAAAAAAATAATTACTGATGTTGCGCGGCCACAACCAAAGCTAGGAGATTAGCAACTTTATATATGTTAACTACTAACGAGATATCGTTAGGTATGATCTTGCGCATCGCCAAGCAATTCATTGGTGGTGTTGTGGTAAGTCGAAAACTGCATCGCAATGTGCAATACGAAAGTAGAGCATAAAGTGAAGGTAGTCGAAAAATTAGTTTCGGCCTAAACGAAGCTAAAAATAAACCAAAACTCTTGGAGGCAACATTCATGAAGCAACGCAAACATTTTTTTACTCAGCTACTCGCATCATTTATTTTATTTAGCGTCATTTCGGCGCAAGCAGCGGATACACCGGCGACACCGCCAAAAGGCGTCACCCTGGTTGACGCCAAAAAGCTTCAGGAATTGCAAGCGCAAGGCGCCATCATCGTCGACACGCGAAAAGCGGCTGAATTCGGCGAAGGCAGCATCAAAGGCGCGATTTCCGTGCCCTACGATCCCGAAAAAAGCGCCAAGGAAGTCGGCTTCGACCGCAAAATGGATACCTTTGACATGAGCAAACTCCCGGACAAGAACGCTAAGATCGTGGTGTTCTGCAACGCCGGTAGTTGCTGGAAGTCTTACAAGTCCGCGACAGTGCTGGCCGACAACGGCTACAAGAATGTGTATTGGTACCGCGAAGGCGTGCCCGATTGGAAAGCTCGCAAGCTACCGATGGAATAAGCTCCGAATCATCAGGCTGTCCCAGGACAGCCTGATTTTTTTTCGATACCCGCCGTCACGGCGGCTATAGTCATGACACCACTTAATTATTAGATCGCGGAGACATATCATGGTTTATACCAAGAAATCGCCCGCTCTTCTCATCATCGGATTTTTACTACTGGTGTGGGGATGGCTCAATGCCAATGGCTCACTAGATAATTTGCAATCCAGTCTGCAAAAAAGCGCCTACTCAGATTACGTAAAAGTAAACGAAAAGTATCAAGCCGAGCTTCGCGTCGCCACCGAACAAGCCCAAAGCGATGGCAAACCGGCGCCAACGATGAAAAAACCGCATTCGAAGTTCGATCAGGAGAAGGAATTCCAAACCCAATTTTGTTATATCTTCGGCGGCGCCTTCACTATCCTGGGGCTCGTCGTTCTGGCATCGAAACCGAAGAGCGGTAACGTGGATTATTACCTTTCCACCGTGCCCGGTATGGCGTTCATTCTGCTTATCGCCTGCGTGGTGCGCTGGGTGCTCGATCCAATGTTCACCAATTGGGGCAAGGCGGTGCAAGACGCCGGCACTCTTTCCTGGGATTTCGCCAAAATATTCAATCTCAACTATGTAGTGATGGGTATTCTTGCAGGCATCGTCATTGTGAATGTATTCAAGATTCCCGAATGGGCCGCCAACGGTGTGCGCACCGCGCGTTTATTTTTGAAGACCGGCGTGATTCTGCTGGGCGCGCTTTACAGCGCCGCGGAACTGGCGCAGCTTGGCGCTTTGTCGGTGATCATGATCGGTTTCTTTGTGTTGGGTTCGGTGTGGCTGGTATTGATCATGGGCCGGCGCATGAAATCGCCTAATAGTATGACCGGTGTGCTGTCCGCTGGCTTAGGCGTGTGCGGTGTATCCGCCACGGTCGCCGCCTCGCCCGTGGTGCAGGCCAAGTCCGGCGAAATCGCTTATACCATTGGCACCATCTTGTTGTGGGGCGTGGGCTGTATGTTTTTATTTCCCACCGTTGGCCACATTTTACACATGGGTCCGGTGCAATTCGGCGCTTGGGCCGGCACCGGCATTCTTAATTCGGCGCAGGTCGCCGGCGCCGCGTTGGCTTTCGACCCGCACGGCATCGATACCTTAAAGGTCGCGGAAATTTTCAACATCACGCGCGTGTTGTTCCTGCCCATCATCGTGCTATGGCTCGCCGCCTGGTTTGTAAAGCATGAAGAAGGCGCCAAAAAGGTCAACCTCAAACAAGTGGTGATCGCCAAGTTTCCGCTGTTCGTGTTGGGCTTCATCGCCATGTTTGCGCTCTCTTCCACCGGCGTGTTCGCTCCTCCCGGTCATTACCAAGGAAAATATTTCAGCGGCGCCGAGGTGAAAGAAGATAAATTGCTCAAGCCGAAAGAAGTGCGCGCGCTGGAAGCGGAATTGCCCAAGATGCGCAACGCCGAGGAGACCAAGGCCTTGCAAGATTTGGTTGCCAACCGCAAGCTCACCAGCCGCGAACAAGACAATACGCTTAAGGCCGTCGCCAAAATCGAAGGCTTGGACGGCGTCGCCGCGGGCGCGATCGCCAACGCCAGCAAAGCCGCTTGGCACGATTCTAAAATCATCAAGGCGTTCCGCGACTGGTTAGCATGGTTGTTCGCTTTCGGTCTCATCGGATTAGGCATGCAAATCACCGCCGCTTCGATCAAGCAAGCCGGCGGCAAGCCGTTAATCATCGGTTCGGTCGTCGGTACTCTCAAGGCGGTGGGTTCGCTCATCGTGGTGCTGATGTTTGTGCGTGAATTCGTTTAAAGGAGAAATTTTATGTCAGAGCAAAAATTCGATCGTGGACATCAACTTTCCATCTTCGTGAAAGACCGTAATGAAGATTTGATGGCTTTGTTGTTTGCCTTTTTGATTGCCATGAGCGTATTGATTTTCGTTCGCTGAGCCATGTCATGCGTCACGGGGACTCCGCGGTTGGCGGAGTCCCCGTATTTGTTTGGATCGTCAGAAAATATTTAGCTACTTCGATTAAACTGATGGGTTCGGCGGGTTTCGCTGCGCTCAACCCACCCTACATTAAAATATTAAAAAACTTCTCTATGTTGACCGTTAAAAATATTTTACTGGCTTATCACGGCACCGACGGCGCCAAGCTGGCGCAAGAATTGGCTTTTAAGCTGATCGAACCGGGCGGTGGCATCGTGCATTTGCTGGTGGTGCCTGGGCTGTGGGCCGGCATGCAAGGCGACGATTGGCTGAATAACGCCGCGACGCGCGACGAGTTTGGACACTACGTCGAAGATTTGCTGCAAAAAGACGCCGCGGAACAGGCCGCCGCCATCGCCAAGCGGTGCCAAGAAAACGGTTTGCGCTATACAGCCGTGCAACGCGTGGGCGAGCCGGCCGAATGCTTGTTGGCGGCCATGCGTGAAACAACGGTCGACTTGGTTATCATCGGCCCACCGCGGTCCAAAAAAATTTCCGGCTTGCGCTCGCGCATGGATCTGGAAAAATTGGCGCGCGGACTTTCCGTACCGCTATTAGTCGCGAACCGTGGATAACGCGGACCGCGACAGCGCCTGGGTCACTATCGACACGCCATGGAGCGCGTCACAGCTATTCGAATTTGCCAGCGACCTCCAGCGACTATTTCGTCTCAACCCCTACCTTGAAATTCAATCGTGGGAAACCGATCGGAAAATCTTGGCCGAAGGTCAACGCGTGCGCTGCCAATATCTCAATGAGATGAACGGCGTGGCGCGCGAGCTCACGCTCAGCGTGAGCGGACTCAAGCCCAATCTCGGCTTTATTCTGAATTACAGCGAAGGTTTGAAACGCGCCACAGAGATAATTATCGAACCGAAGAGCAACGGCGCTGTCTTGATGATCAAGGATTGGTACGACGCCGTCGTTGAAAATCCGCACCAAACACCGGCACAACGCCAAGCGCAGCTAAAAGAAGTGGACCGCAGCCTAACGCCTTGGGGCGCGGCGATTCGCCGGCACATACTGGGCATGGCGCGCTGGGGGCAACTACCTTTTTATCGTGCTTGGCGCGAACGTTTCTGGCTTCCCATGCCGCCACGCAACCGGCGCATCTCGCGCCTGATTATCTGGACGACGGCGCTGGAGTTCGTGGTTTTTATTTTGGTGTTTTCGATTTACTGGACAGCGATGGATTAATGTCAGACGACGCGGGATCGATTACCTGGTAAAAGGTCTCGCCTTTTTTTACCATTCCCAATTCCGAGCGCGCGCGTCCTTCGATAGCTGCCAGACCTTGCTTTAAATCATTCACCTCGGCCTCCAAGGCTAGATTTCTTTCGCGCAGTCGGGCATTTTCCTGTTGCTGTGCGGCAATTTCGCGATTCAAACGCCACACCGAAATCACGCCACCGCCGCCGAACCATAACGGGTACTGCAACAACAGCAGCAAGCCCAGCAGGACATAAGTGGCGATTTTCACAAATTTCATATTGCCGTTATCGTCGCCTCTCACGAAAAAAATATTAGACAGGATTTACAGGATTAACATGATTTTTGAATTAGGAACATAAAGAGTCCAGTTAATCCTGTAAATCCTGTCCATTTAATATTTCATTTAAAGAATTTAATTATCTCCTCAACATCGGAAATGCTTCACGACCCGGATAAACCGCCGCGGATCCCAGCTCTTCTTCAATGCGCAGCAGCTGATTATATTTGGCCACGCGATCCGAACGCGACAGCGAACCGGTTTTGATTTGGCCGGTGCCGGTGGCGACCGCCAGATCGGCGATGAAAGTATCTTCGGTTTCACCCGAACGATGCGAGATGACCGCGGTATAACCGGCTTGGCGCGCCATGGCGATGGCCGCCAAGGTTTCGGTAAGCGTGCCGATTTGATTGACCTTGATGAGAATCGAGTTGGCGATTTTATTTTTAATCCCGCGTTCCAAAATGGCGGTATTGGTCACGAACAAATCGTCGCCGACCAATTGTAATTTTTTGCCGAGCTGGCGCGTGAGCAATTCCCAACCGCTCCAGTCATTTTCACTGCAACCGTCTTCAATAGTGATGATCGGATAGTTATCGGCCCAGCCGGCGAGCTTGGCGATAAATTGCTCCGCCGTGAGGCTGAGGTTTTCCGATTCCAACTCGTATTTTCCGTCCTTATAAAATTCAGAACTCGCTACATCCATGCCCAAAGACACATCCGTGCCTAATTGATAACCGGCTTTTTCCACGCCCTGCTGAATCACTTGCAAAGCGGCTTCATTGGATTTGAGATCCGGCGCGAAACCGCCCTCGTCGCCGACCGCGGTATTCAATTTTTGATTTTGTAAAACTTTTTTCAGCGCGTGAAATATTTCCGTGCCGCAACGCAAAGCCTCGGCAAAGCTTTTGGCGCCGACCGGCAAAATCATGAATTCTTGAAAATCGATGTTGTTATCCGCGTGCGCGCCGCCGTTGATGATGTTCATCATCGGTACCGGCATTTGCATGGGCACGGCGTCGGCGAGTCCGTTCAGATAACGGTACAGCGGTAGTTTCGCGTCCGCGGCGGCGGCGCGCGCGCACGCCATGGACACCGCGAGCATGGCGTTGGCGCCGAGACGCGATTTGTTTTCGGTGCCGTCCAGTTCCAGCATGATGCGGTCGATGGCGCTTTGTTCGCGCGCGGCTTTGCCGATCAGCGCCGGGCGAATTTCGCGATTCACATTGAGGCAGGCTTTCAGCACGCCTTTGGCGCCATAGCGGTTGGCGTCGCCATCGCGCAGTTCAATTGCTTCGCGGCTGCCGGTGGACGCACCCGACGGCACCGCCGCGCGACCCATAACGCCGGATTTCAGGACCACGTCGGCTTCGACAGTGGGATTTCCACGCGAGTCTAATATCTCGCGCGCACGAATATCAGTAATAGCGGACATGATTTTTCTTAATTAATGTAAATAAAGAGGATGGGATATTTGAATTAAAACTTATTTCAAAAATAATTTTACTTTGTTGGGATTCGTTAGGCTCACCCCAAGCTACATGGACAACGATGTTTCGGCGAAGCCTTGTTTCTTTACACAACTGTCGATTTCCTTAAGCGTTTGTAAAAGATTTTTCATCAAACCCAGCGGCCAGGCATTCGGTCCGTCGGAAAGGGCTTTTTCCGGATTGGGATGAGTTTCCATAAATATACCGGCGACGCCGGTGGCGATAGCAGCGCGCGCTAAAACGGGTACGAACTCGCGTTGGCCGCCGCTCTTGCTGCCCTGCCCGCCCGGCAGTTGCACCGAATGCGTGGCATCGAACACCACCGGGCAAGCGGTTTCACGCATGATCGCGAGCGCGCGCATATCCGACACCAGATTATTGTAACCGAAAGAAACACCGCGTTCGCACACCATGATGCGATCTTTGCCGCCGGCTTCGACGGCTTTGTCGACCACGTTTTTCATGTCATGCGGCGCCAGAAACTGACCCTTCTTGATGTTCACCGGTTTACCGGCGGCGACCACGGCGCGAATAAAATCGGTTTGGCGGCACAGGAACGCCGGCGTCTGCAACACGTCCACCACTGCCGCGACTTGCGCGATCTCGGGAATGTCGTGCACGTCGGTCAGCACCGGCACGCCGATCTCGCGCTTCACCTTGGCCAAAATTTCCAGGCCTTTGTCCATGCCGAGTCCGCGAAAAGATTTCGACGAGCTGCGATTGGCTTTGTCGTAAGACGATTTGTAAATAAAAGGAATGCCGAGACTGGCGGTGATTTCCTTTAAACGGCCGGCGGTATCCAGCGCCATAGCCTCCGACTCGACGACGCAAGGGCCGGCGATGAGAAAAAATGGCCGGTCGAGGCCGGCCTCGAAACCACAAAGTTTCATGTCGCGGCGACCTGCGAGCGCGGTGCGGCTTCGGTGTGACGTGCGCGCGCCGCTTGCACATAGCCGGTGAACAAGGGATGACCGTCGCGCGGCGCGGAAGTAAATTCGGGATGGAACTGCACGCCGACAAACCACGGATGACTGTTCAATTCGATAATTTCCACCAGCGTGCCGTCGATGGAAGTGCCGGCGACCACCAATCCTTTTTCCTGCAAGGCTTCGCGATATTGATTATTAAATTCGTAACGGTGACGGTGACGTTCGACCACGGAATCCTTGCCGTACAAGCCGCGCACATGCGTGCCCGGCATCAGTTTGCACTCCTGCGCGCCCAGACGCATGCTGCCGCCGAGATCGTCACCGGCGCTGCGCAGTTCCTTGGCGCCTTCCGACGTGGTCCATTCGGTGATCATGGCGATCACCGGATACGGCGTCTTGGCGTTGAATTCAGTGCTATGCGCGCCCTTGAGACTGGCCACGTGGCGCGCGAATTCGATTACCGCTACTTGCATGCCCAAGCAAATGCCCAAATACGGAATGCCCTTGGTGCGCGCGTAATTCGCGGCTTTGATTTTGCCTTCGATACCACGTTCGCCAAAACCGCCGGGCACTAGAATGGCGTCGACGTCTTCAAGCAACGCAGTGCCTTGGGTGTCGATTTGTTCGGAATCGATATAACGAATATTCACGCGCGTTAAAGTCTGAATGCCCGCGTGCTTCAAGGCCTCCGACAAAGACTTATAGGATTCCGTCAGATGCACGTACTTGCCGACCATGGCCACGGTAATCTCGCCGGTCGGATGTTCCATGGCGTGCACGACTTTATCCCATTCGGCAAGATTGGCTTTGCGCGCATTCAAGCGCAATTTTTCCACGACGATCTCGTCCAAGCCTTGTTCATGCAGCAAACGCGGAATTTTATAAATATTGTCGACATCGATGGCGGTGATGACCGCACGCGTCGGCACGTTGGTAAACAAAGCAATTTTGCGGCGCTCGTCTTCCGGCAGCGGACGTTCGGCGCGGCATAATAAAATATCCGGTTGAATGCCAAGCGATAGCAATTCTTTAACCGAATGCTGCGTGGGTTTGGTTTTCAATTCACCGGCGGCGGCGATGTAAGGCACCAGCGTCAGATGAATATAGACGACGTTGCTGGAACCGTGCTCGGCGCCCATTTGGCGGATGGCTTCGAGAAACGGCTGCGATTCGATATCGCCGACGGTGCCGCCGATTTCCACCAGCGCCACCTCGGCGTCGTTCGCGCCCTGCTGAATGCAGCGTTTGATTTCATCGGTGATATGCGGAATCACCTGCACCGTGGCGCCGAGATAATCGCCGCGCCGCTCCTTACGGATGACGCTTTCGTAAATCTTGCCGGTGGTGAAGTTGTTGCGCTTGCCGAGCGTGGTGCGCACGAAGCG
>JACQBD010000069.1 GCA_016194665.1 Gammaproteobacteria bacterium | reverse complement strand
CTCGGCTTCGGTCACCGATTCGGGACCTCCGGAAAGAATCACGCCGCGTGGCGCGAACTGGCGTAACTCCTCGTCGGTAATATCGTATGGGTAGATCTCGCAATAAACACCGGCCTCGCGCACACGCCGCGCGATCAATTGCACATATTGTGCGCCGAAATCGAGAATTAATATTTTCTGGGAATGCGGGTCGGTCATGGGTTTATTTTTTGAAGCAGAGACACAAAGAAACAGTTCGGGGCGGCAATACCCTGCTCGGCAAATTTATATCACCACCGTTTTTTTCTCACGGTGTCTTCACGTCCTTACGGATTTTCCGGAAGCCATATCAATCCCGCTGATAATTCGGTGCTTCCTTGGTCACCACTACATCATGCACATGCGACTCGCGGATACCGGCGCCGGTGATGCGTACGAACTCGCCCCCGGTACGCAGCGCTTCGAGATCGGCACTGCCGGTGTAGCCCATACCGGAGCGCAGGCCGCCAGTGAGCTGGTGGATGATATTGGTCATGGGACCCTTGTACGGCACGCGTCCCTCCACGCCTTCGGGCACGAGTTTTTCAGCGCTGGCGCCTTCTTGGAAATAGCGATCGCTCGAGCCTTCGCCCATGGCGCCGAGCGAACCCATGCCACGGTAGGATTTGTAGGAACGACCCTGATAGATCTCGATCTGCCCGGGCGATTCGTCGGTACCGGCGAGCAGCGAACCGATCATGATGCAGTGTGCCCCGGCAGCAATAGCCTTCACCATGTCGCCGGAATAACGAATGCCGCCGTCGGCAATGACGGGAATGTCCGTGCCCTTCAAGGCTTCGACCACATTGGAGATGGCGGTGAGCTGCGGCACGCCGACACCCGCGACCATGCGCGTGGTGCAAATCGAACCCGGACCGATGCCTACTTTGACACCGTCGGCGCCGGCATCGCGCAAAGATTTAGCGGCGTCGCCGGTGGCGATGTTGCCGCCGATCACCTGCACGTCCGGATAATGTTTTTTGATCCAGCGTATGCGATCGAGCACGCCTTGCGAATGACCGTGGGCGGTGTCGACCACGATCACGTCGACTTGGGCTTCGATTAAATATTCGACGCGTTCTTCCGTGCCTTTGCCGACACCGACGGCGGCGCCGACCAGCAAGCGGCCTTTGCTATCTTTGGCGGAACGCGGATATTCGGTGGATTTCTGAATATCTTTGACGGTAATGAGGCCCTTGAGACCGAATTTTTCGTCGACCACCAAAATCTTCTCAATCCGGTGTTGATGCAAGAGCTTCAAAATTTCATCGCGCGATGCGCCTTCTTTGACGGTGATGAGCTTGTCTTGCGGCGTCATGATGCGCGACACCGGCTCTTCGTAACGGGTTTCAAAACGCAGATCGCGGCTGGTGACAATGCCGACCAATTTATCGCCTTGGGTCACCGGCACGCCGGAGATATGTTGCGCGCGCGTCAGTTCGAGCACCTTGCGGATCGTGGTATCCGGCGTCACGGTGATGGGATTGCTGATAATCCCCGCCTCGAATTTTTTCACGCGGTGCACTTCTTCGGCTTGACGCGCGGGCGTGAGGTTTTTATGAATCACACCGAGACCGCCTTCCTGCGCCAGGCAAATGGCGGCGCGGCCTTCGGTCACGGTATCCATGGCCGCGGACAATAAGGGAATATTGAGGCTGATGCTGCGCGTTAGGGCGGTTTTCAAGTCCACGTCTTTGGGCAGGACGTTAGAGTGCGCGGGGAGTATCAGGACGTCGTCAAAAGTCAGAGCTTCTTGGACAATTCGCATGCCGTATTATAGAGACTCGCAGCGTGGCGGTAAACCGGGAAGACGCAGCGGCAATGAATTATATTCCGGCAAAAGCACGAGTGTTTGGGTTGACGCTGGCGTGTAGGTGTTTTATGTTCAGCTTAGATGTCTCGCTTTTTGAGAGCTAAACAGCACCCTGGAGGAATGTCCCAATGAAGAAAGTACTGTTACTGATTGCCCTAACATTAAGTCTGTCTAGCTGCGCCTGGTGGTCTTCGATGTGGTCGTCCAAAGATAAAGAATACGATGACGTCGTGGTGCAAGCGCAAAATGAAATTAAACTCGCCGATAAAACCGGTTTTCTGTGGCGCGACACCGAAAAATTCCTGAAGGATGCGGAAGAAGCCAAAGCCGCGGGCGACATGGATAAAGCCATTAAGCTGGCGCAGAAGGCATTAAAGCAAGCACAGATGGCGCAGCAGCAAGCCAAAGATAACGCCGCTCCGGTCGTACGGTTTTAAGAACAATAACCGTTAGCCGTAGCATTGAAAGCCGGGTTAAGCCCGGCTTTTTTGTTGCGCCGTTTCGCGTTATGTTGCAACACATGGAACAGCCGTCTCTGTTTAACCCGCCGTTACGCGACGTCTACAGCGTTTCGCGCTTGAATCGCGAAGTTAAAACACTCATCGAGGGAAGTTTCCCGCCGATTTGGATTGAAGGCGAAATCTCCAACCTCTCGCGCCCCGCTTCCGGGCATATTTATTTCTCGCTCAAAGACGCACAAGCGCAAATACGCTGCTGCTTCTTTCGCCAACAGCAGCGCTTAAGCGGCGTCACGCTCAAAGACGGCTTGCAAGTGCTGGCGCGCGCGCGCATTAGTTTGTATGAAGGCCGCGGCGATTTTCAAATCATCGTCGAGCATCTGGAAGAAGCCGGCGAAGGCGCCTTGCGCCGCGCCTTCGATGTATTAAAACTGCGCCTGGCGCAAGAAGGCCTGTTCGATGTCGCGCGCAAAAAACCTTTGCCGCGATTACCGCGCTGTATCGGCGTCATCACTTCTCCTTCCGGTTCGGTGTTGCACGATATCCTCACCACGCTGCGCCGGCGTTTCCCCGCCATCAAAGTGTGCGTCTACCCGGTGCCGGTGCAAGGCGAAGGCGCAGCGGAAAAAATCGCCACGGCGATTTATCTCGCCGGCAAACGCGGCGACGCCGACGCGCTGATCTTGGCGCGCGGCGGCGGTTCACTCGAAGATCTGTGGTGCTTCAACGAAGAAATCGTGGCGCGCGCGATTTTTGTCTGCCCTATTCCCATCGTCAGCGGCGTCGGCCACGAAACCGACTTCACCATCGCCGACATGGTCGCCGACGCGCGCGCGCCGACGCCCACTGCCGCCGCCGAAATGTTGAGCCCGCATCAACACGAATGGCTAGCGCAATTTGCGCGCATGGAACAACGACTGGTGACGGCGGTGCGCACGCGCTTACTTAGCCGCAATCAACATCTCGACTGGCTGAGCGCGCGTTTGGTGCATCCGCGTCATCGGCTTAGCTTGCTGCAACAACGCCTCGATACTTTGACGCAACGTCTGCAGCTGGCGCAAATCGCCAAACTGCATTTCGTGCGCGCTGCGCTGCAAAAAATCAACGCGCGTTTGCAACAACAAAACCTCGGACCACGGCTACATGCTTTGGCGCTCGGGCAACGGCATCTGAGCATGCGCTTAACCCGGAGCATGCAGCTGCATCTCGAGCGGCAAAATTCTCGCTTGCGTCAAACGTTGCAAGCCTTGCACACCTTAAGTCCACTGGCCACGCTCGAGCGCGGTTACGCCATCGTGCAACGTCCCGCGACCGGCGAGCTGGTAATCGATGCCAAGTCCGTCAAGCCCGGGGAGCGTGTGCAAACGCGTTTGGCGCAGGGTTATCTGGATTGTCTGGTGGAAAAAATTCGTGAGAATTAAATTCGCGGCGATGTTTTATTTTTTTGTTGCAGCGGCCGCGCTGGCGCAAGACGTGCCGCGTCAAGCGCTGGTGCCGGGCGGCATCGTCGTTATACCGCTGGGGCCGGACACGAATCCGGCGCCGATTGTCCACTTCGACGGCAACCGCGTGTTAATTCTCAATCACGTCGGTCAATGGCAGGCGATAGTGGGATTGCCGCTGAATGTAAATCCCGGAGAACAAATTATCACGGTCATGGACAATCACGGCGCGCGCAATTATTCGTTTACGGTGCAACCCAAAAAATACATCGCGCAACATTTAACGCTGAAGAATAAAAATTTAGTGAATCCGACGGAAGACGAATTAAAGCGCATTGTGCGCGAGCAAACTATTATTTCGAATGCTTTTGCTACATGGACCGAGACGCCCTTGGCGTCATTGGACTTTCGGCTACCGGTGCAGGGACGTATCAGCAGTACTTTCGGTTTGCGCCGTTTCTATAATAATGAAGAGCGCCAACCGCATAGCGGCCTCGACATCGCCGCGCCCATCGGCACCGCCGTGGCCGCGCCTTTTGCCGGCAGCGTCATTGAAACCGGCAGTTATTTTTTTAACGGCAATACGGTTTTTTTGGATCACGGCCAGGGGCTCATCAGCATGTTTAATCATCTGAGCCGCATCGGGGTCAAGATTGGCGAGCGCGTGCAAGCCGGACAAAAAATCGGCGAAGTCGGCATGTCCGGCCGCGCCACCGGTCCGCATTTGCATTGGACCATTAGCCTCAATAACAGCCGCGTCGATCCGGAATTTTTTCTGCCGGAGAGAAAATTAACGCCGAAAGCGGTAATGAAAAACACGGAGGCTTTCAAGACTGATTAGGTAAACATTCACCGCAAAGACGCAAAGGTCGCAAAGATAAACATGATTTTTTATCGAAAAAAAACCTTTGCGCGCTTTGCGTCTTTGCGGTGAGAAATAATTTTTAAGGTCTACTTTCCTTTCCAAAGCTTGATGGTCTTGTCGCGACTGGCTGAAGCGAACCATTTGCCATCGGCCGAAAACGCCACGGACTGAACGTAGTCTTCATGCCCTGTCAGCGTCTGCATGGCATTGCCGGTCGCGGTTTCGAATAATTGAATTTTCTTGCCGGCCAAACCGGCTGCCAGCCAACGGCTGTCGGGAGAAAACGCCAAGGATAAAACCGTGGGATTATCTCCCAGCGTGCGCACATGTTCCGCGGTGGCGGCGTCCCATATGCGAATCGCTTGTCCGGCGTCGCCGGTGGCGAGCCATTTTCCATCGGGTGAATAGGCTAACGATAAAATTTTATCTTTATGTCCCGGGTGATCGAAAATTTCTTTGCCGTCGGCCATATTCCAGATACGCAAGGTTTTATCCGCGCCGGCGGACGCCAGATATTTACCATTGGGCGAAAAACCCAAGGCATATACTTCCGCCGTGTGGCCCTCGAGTGTATGCACGCGCTTGCCGCTTTCGACTTCCCAAACGAATACCGTGCGATCTTTGCCCGCGGCCGCCAAAAATTTTGCGTTAGCGGAAAATGCCACGCTATACACCGCGTACTCAGGGCCGCTCAACACGCCGAGTAATTTTCCACTGCGCGATTCCCATAGCCTTACGGTTCCATCGTCACCCGCCGAAGCAATCCACGTATCGTTGGGGGAAATGGCTACCGCGTTCACGGCCGCGTTTTGGCGCAGCGTGCCGAGCAAGGAACCGGTGGCGGTGACCCAAAGCTTGATGGTTTTGTCGACACTTCCCGAAGCCAGCCACTTTCCGTCCGATGAGAAAGCCACCGACTGCACCCAATCCTGATGGCCTCCCAAGGTATTGACCAATAACGCCGGCAGCGCCGTCGGCGGCGATGCGCGCAACGCCGGCGACGCCGACGCAGATTTCTCTGAACTAATTTTTTGTTTGGCGCTAACCGCTGGCGTAGTTTTTTCGCTCGGTGTTATGGGACTGCTGGCCGCGGGTTTATCGGCGTTGGTTGGCGCCGCTTTCTCAGGGGCTTGGATGAATGCGGGCGTGGACGCCGGCGTTGGCGTCACCGCGGCCGATTTATTTTCCGTGCCTTCCCAGTAAGTTTTGATGTCCGACCAATAGACAAAACCCAAAACCGCGAAACTGGCGAGCAGCAAGCCAAACGCCATCCATGCCACCGCGGCGGCATGCGGATCTTTTTCCTTGCGTTGCGGCGCCGGCGCTACGGAACGCTTCGGTGCTGCCGTGGAACGGTTAAGCGAAGCAGGTTGACTGGTACTGCTGCTGAGACGCGCGGACCGGGCTTTACCCATGAGCGCGTCTTGCAGTTCGCGCGCGGACTGCGGACGATCGCGATCGTAGATCTGCATCGCCCAGTCGACACTTTCCAAAACGTGTCGTTGATAATCGTTGCGTCCCGCCTTCACCGCCGACACCAACGGATCCACCTGATATTTTAAAACCGCTTGATAGCGATCGAGCGCGTCGTCCGGTTTCTTGCCGGTGATGCAGCGATACATCGACGCACCCATGGCATAAACATCGGTCCACGGTCCGGGCTTGCCCTTATCCGGATATTGCTCGACCGGCGCGTAGCCGTGCGTAAGCGCCACTTTCTGCAAGTTGGTTCCCGACACTGCTTTGCGCGCCGAGCCGAAGTCGATCAGCATTGGACTTTCGTCTTTGCGCAGGTAAATATTTTCCGGCTTGATATCGAGATGCAGCATGTTGGTTTCGTGCACCGCATGCAGGCCGTTCAAAATCGGAATGAAAATGCGCAACAGCGTCGGTTCGTCCAGACGATTGCGGTTGCGCCGCAGATAATCCGCCAAACTTTGGCCTTCCTCGTACTCCATGACCATGTAAGCGGTGCCATTGGCTTCGAAAAAACGCAACACGCGCACGATGTGCGGATGTTTAAAGCGCGCCAAGGCGCGCGCTTCCTTAACGAAGTTTTTAAGACCGATGTGGTAATCGCGCACCGCTTCGCGCGTCGGATTCGGCAATACCGCGGTTTTATTTTCGCGATTGGCGATTTCGTGCGGCAAATATTCCTTGATCGCCACCTGCGCGCCTAAAGCCGTATCGTGCGCCAAATAGGTTATGCCAAAGCCGCCATGGCCGAGGATGGATTCGATGGTGTATTCAGACAGCCGATAACCCGGCCGCAGCGCATGTTTATGAAACGCGCTCACGCTTTGACCTCGTCTTGAGATTGATTTGAACGGCCCACCGTTGTCCAGCGCATAGATATACTTTTACTTTAAGTTTCAATTTACTGATGAGTATAGTTCATGCTTCTTTTTAGGCGCGCTTGCGCCCCGCCCGGCCTAAGCGCTTGGGACCGCGATGAGCTTCGTAGGGGTTATCTTCTTGCCGGCAATCGATCCACACCGGTGTACCTATTAAATGAAAGGCCTTTCGGAAAACATTCGATAGATAGCGGCGGTAAGCCTTGGGCATGGAAGACACTTGATTGCCATGGATCACCACGCGCGGCGGATTTTTACCGCCTTGGTGGGCATATTTGGGCTTGATGCGGCGCCCACGCACCAGCGGCGGCGGTGTGGCGGTCACGGCGTCTTGCAGTATGCGGTTGAGTTTGGGCGTGGTCATGGTGCGATTGGCGGAGGCGAAGGCCTCATCCACCGAGGCGAACAACCCACCCACGCCATGGCCTTCGCGCGCCGAAATATAATGCACGCGGGCAAATTCGAGAAACGGCAGTTTGCGTTCTAGTTCGCGTTTCACCCAGGCGCGTTCGGATTCCTCGACCACGTCCCATTTATTCACCGCCACCACCAAGGCGCGTCCCGCTTCCAGCGCATAACCCGCGAGCGACGCGTCTTGTTCCGCGACCCCTTCCTTGGCGTCGATGGTAAGAATTGCCACGTTCGCTTCTTCGATGGCTTGCAGAGTTTTTACCACGGAATATTTTTCCAGCAGATCGTCGATTTTGCCGCGGCGGCGCACGCCGGCGGTATCGATCAGCGTATAACGGCGATTCTCGCGCTCCAACGGCACGCGGATACTGTCGCGCGTGGTGCCCGGCTCGTCGCACACCACCACGCGTTGCTCGCCGAGCAAGGCATTTACCAAAGTGGATTTTCCCACGTTCGGTTTACCGATCACGGCAATGCGCGGGATGTCTATTTCATATTCGACTTCCGGAGTCACCGGCAAGGTCGAGAGCACGCGGCCGATCAAAGCTTCCACGCCGTCGCCATGCGCCGCTGAAATCGCCAAGGGCTCGCCAATACCGAGCGCGTGAAATTCCGCCACCGCGCTATCGGGGTCAAAGCCTTCCACTTTGTTGACCGCCAGCCACAAAGGTTTGCCTTGGCGCCGCAAATCGGACGCCAATTCTTGCTCGGCCGGATGAAAACCTTCGCGTCCATCGACGATCAAAATAACCGCGTCGGCTTCGATCAGCGCCGCGTGCACTTGTGCGGCCACGTGCGCGCCGATTTCATTGCGCTCATGCGTGGCGCTCAAACGTTCGACCACGCCGCCGGTATCGACCACGATGTACGGACGATCGCCGAGGCGGCCATCGCCGTATTGGCGGTCGCGCGTCAAACCCGGCGCATCGGCCACGAGCGCGGCGCGGCTGCGCGTCAGCCGATTGAAAAGCGTGGATTTGCCGACATTAGGGCGGCCGACCAAAACGACTACGGGCTTCATTTAAAAAATCCAAATACCAAAGAAAAAAATGAATGAGGGAAGGTTTGATTGATTGTTAATCGGTAAAATAATTTCGATGTAGGATGCATCCTATGCATCATTTTATCGATCGGTGCGCAGGGCGCACCCTAACTTCTTAAATTAACTCATGGTTCTCTAATTCTTTTCCAAACGCAAAGCCTCAAGCGTTCCGGACTGACTGCTGACATATAATAAGTCGCGATCGACCAAGGCCTGCGAGCGAATCGCGCTATGGCTAACGCGATAGCGCGCGACAAAATGGCCGTCATCCGCCGACAACCAATGCACATAACCTTCAAAATCGCCCACCGCCACCAAACCATTTAAGTAACGCGGTGCATTCAACTTGCGTGCGCGCAATTGTTCCTGACGCCACACACTGGCGCCGGTTTGTTGATCAAAGGCCATGACCACGCCATGGTCGTTGGTTAAATAAATGTTGCGCGTATCCGCGTCCATGCCGGAAAAAGTGGAAACATCGCGCGACCACAAAATTCGCCCGGTCTGAATATCGACGGCGATGATTTTCCCCTGATAGCTGGCGGCATACAGCACATGCTCCACGATCAGCGGCGAAGCATCGACGTCGACCAAGCGCTCGATTTCACTGCGCCCATGCGGTTGCGCCACCGGCATTTCCCACAATAATTTGCCGTCGCGGATTT
>JACQBD010000013.1 GCA_016194665.1 Gammaproteobacteria bacterium | reverse complement strand
TTTTGTGCATGGGAACGAATTCTATTTTCAATCCCGGCGCCAATTCATATTGTATGGACGCGCCCGGCAGGTAGCCATGCTGACTATAAAATCGCGCGCCCGGCAATGTTGCCATCAGCTCTAAACGCGAAAACCCAAATGCGCGCGCGTCCGCTTCGCAACGTTGGAGAATGATCGTAGCGATGCCTTGACGCGCGTGTTCCGGCGCCACGAAAAAAGCGCGTATTTTCCCGGCCTCGGTGCCAGGGTCCAGTTCGGCGGCGCTGCGCGCGGCGTGTTTGTCGCCGCCGAACAACGTGCGCCGCCGGCTCCAGCCGCCGCAAGCGACGATGTCGGCCGGCGACTCCACGACAAAATAGGTTTCATCTTGAATCAGCTGAGTATCGACGCCGAACGCGCCGCGCAGCGCGCCTTCGATTTGCGGCGCTGTGTAATCCTGCGCGCCGAGTTGCCGCGCCGAGCGTGCGATCAGTGCTTCCAAAGCGGCATGATCCTGGAGCGTGGCATTGCGTAATTTGTAATGCATTTAAATTACCATCGTTTCTGAAGAGACAAGCGCCGGAAAACCGCGCCGACACGTCGCTGCAATCCACGCGTAGAATATTAAAAGACTTTCAGTTGACACAAGCAGAATCGAATCGTTAGCATCGTTTACATCAAGACAATTCTGCAACCATTTCAAGGTAAGCCGCGTTACATGAATGTACGCATCATCCGCGTTTTGCCGCAACGAGTCATCGACCGCTGTCCACGGAGTTTGTTTGGCCACTACACTTGATGACCTTCCGCCGCGCGCCGCGCTGGTCGAGGTTGCGCGCGATTTTCATGCGCGCGGCTGGATGGCGGGCACCGCGGGCAATTTATCCGCGCGCGAAGATCAGGAGCATTTTTGGATCACCGCCAGCGGCCAGCCTAAAGGCCGATTAGATGAGTTGGATTTTTTATTGATCCGCATTAAAGACGGCGAAGTCGTCGAACGCGTGCGCCCGCAAAATAAACCTTCGGCTGAAACCGCGATTCATCGCGCGCTGTATGCTTTGTTTCCCGGCGCGCGCGCTTGTTTGCATGGACACAGCGTCGAAGCTTGCCTGGCTGCCGAGCGTGCCAAAAAAGGCGCGAAGAACTTGCGCCTAGCGCCGATTGAGATGATCAAGGGTTTCGATATCTGGCAGCAAAATCCCAAAGTCGATTTACCCTTGTTCGAAAACCGGCTGGATATTGCGCGCCTCGCCGCGGAAATTTCCAAACGCTTGCGTAAACAAGCGCCCGCGGTCACGGCGCTGATGGTGCGCGCGCACGGGCCGACGGTGTGGGGCGCGAGCCTGCAAGAAGCTTATAACCGCTTTGAGATTTTGGAATTTATTCTGCGCTATCAAGTGCGCGCGCGGCGCTGAATCCGTACATTTTTTTTGCGGTTCTACCTGCAGCTCATAGTCTGATATGGTGTGGCGCATGAAACGTCTGCCCGTCTGGTTTTTATTTATCGTCGCTTGGCCGTTGTTGCTTTTGGCTAAGGATACGCCAGCGCCAGGACCCGTGATGGTGCTCAACATTACCGGCGCCATCGGTCCCGCCACCAGCGATTACGTGCACCGCGGTTTGGATAAAGCCAAGGACGCGGGCGCTAGCTTCGTCATTCTGCGTATGGATACGCCCGGCGGACTCGACACCGCCATGCGTCGCATCATTCAAGACATCCTCGCCGCGCCCATGCCCGTGGTTACTTTCGTGGCGCCGTCGGGCGCGCGCGCCGCCAGCGCCGGTGCGTATATTTTGCTGGCGTCGCACGTCGCGGTGATGGCGCCTGCGACCAATGTCGGCGCCGCGACGCCGGTGCATATCGGCGGCGTGCCCGACCCCGGCGGCGATTCCAAGCCGCCGGAAAAAGATTCAGATAAGAAAAACGATAAAGAAAAAATTAAAAAGTTCGGCAAACCCGGCATGGATGAAAAAGCCATGAACGACGCCATCGCCTATATTCGTGGTTTGGCGCAGATGCGCGGGCGCGACGTGGAATGGGCCGAGAGCGCGGTGCGTCAGGCGGCTTCGATTTCCGCCGACGAAGCGGTTAAAAAACACGTGGCCGATTTCATCGCGGTCGACAACGCCGATCTGTTAAAAAAATTAGACGGCCGCACGCTTAAGATTCAAGAGCGCGAGATCACTTTGAAGACCGACGGATTAACGCTGCAAGTGTATGAACCGGATTGGCGCAGTCGTTTGCTGGCGGTAATCACCGATCCGAACATCGCCTACATTTTGATGCTGCTCGGTATCTACGGATTATTTTTCGAGTTGTGGAATCCCGGCTTCGTATTGCCCGGTGTGATCGGCGGCATTTGTTTGCTGCTGGCGCTGTATGCGTTTCAAGTTCTGCCCATCAGCTACGCCGGCCTAGGATTAATTTTGCTCGGCATCGGCTTCATGGTGGCCGAAGCCTTCATGCCCAGCTTCGGTGCGCTCGGCATCGGCGGCGTGGTGGCTTTCGTCGTCGGTTCGATCATTCTCATGGACACCGATATCGAAGGTTACACCATCGCCTGGCCGCTGATTGCGATGGTGGCGGCAACAAGCGCGGCATTTTTCATCGGCGTGGTACTGATGGCGCTGAAGGCGCGCGCACAGCGCGTGGTTAGCGGGCGCGAAGAAATGCTGGCAGCGTTCGGCGAAGCGCTGGAAAATTTTAAAGGCGCTGGGCGCGTGCGCGTGCACGGCGAAGAATGGCAAGCACGCTCGGAGACGGCGCTCAAACGTGGACAGAAAGTAAAGGTCGTCGGCATCGAGGGTCTGATTCTGACGGTGGAACCGCATAACCCGGAGGCTAATTAACATGGGATTTCTCACGACATCGAGTTTTATTTTAATCGTCATCGTCATGCTGGTGTTCTCGGCATTCCGCATCTTGCGCGAATACGAACGCGGCGTGGTGTTCATGCT
>JACQBD010000063.1 GCA_016194665.1 Gammaproteobacteria bacterium | reverse complement strand
TGGAACCGAAGGAAGGCAGCTCGCGCGTGTTGACGCAATTCATCGGCAATATTTTGCGCGGTAGGGACATTCAGTTGGTCGATGGCGGCGCGCAGCGGCGCAGTTTCACTTACATCGACGACGGCGTCGATGCGCTCATGCGCATCATTGAAAATAAAGACGGCTGCGCCGACGGCCGCATTTTCAATATCGGCAATCCCAAAAACGATATGTCGGTGCGCGAACTGGCGGAGACGGTGGTGGCCTTAGTGAAAACTTATCCCAAATACGCTTCTTTAGCCGAGAAAACCAAACTGGTGGCGGTGAGCTCGGGCGAATACTACGGCAAGGGTTACCAGGATATTTTGACGCGCGTGCCTTCGGTTAAAAACGCCGAGAAATTTCTGGGCTGGAAACCGACCACCGATTTCAAAACCGCGCTGCGTAAAACGCTCGACTATCATCTCGGCCGGCCGTCGCAAGAATTGTCCGGCTAGTTCGCATGTCGGACGTACGTCTGGCGATCAAAGTGGACGTCGATACCGATCGCGGTACGCGCTGTGGCGTGCCGGCTTTGCTCGATCTGTTCGACGAATTGCAAATCCGCGCGACGTTTTTATTTTCCCTCGGCCCGGATAATACCGGGCGCGCGCTCAAGCGCATTTTTCGTCCCGGGTTTTTCAGCAAAGTCAGCCGCACCAGTGTCGTCAGCACCTATGGTCTGCGCACGTTGTTGAATGGCGTGTTGTGGCCGGGCCCGCACATCGGTCGCCGCAACGCAGCGGTGATGCGCGCCGCGCGCGATCGCGGTCATGAAGTCGGGATTCATTGTTACGATCATATTCGTTGGCAAGACGGATTAGCGTCGATGACGCGCGCGCAAGTCGATGCGGAATGGGGCAAAGCGCGCCGCGAATTCGAAAGAATTTTTGGCGCGCCGGCTAAAACCGCCGGCGCTGCGGGCTGGCAAGCGAATTATTTAAGTCTCGCGGCTTACGATGAGGCGAATTTGTTATATGCCAGCGACGTACGCGGCACGCAGATTTTTTTCCCGCGTGCCAACAATGTGGTTTTTAAAACGCTGCAAATTCCGACCACTTTGCCCACGCTCGATGAATTGTTGGGCCGCCCGCAATATCCAGAAGCCCGACTGGTCGATCAATATCTGACGTGGATGCAGCCACGCCAGCTCAACACCTTGACCACGCATGCCGAGATCGAAGGCATGAGTAAATTCGATTTATTCCGCCGTTTACTGGTACAAGCGCGAGAAAAAAATATTCATTTCCTGCGCCTGGATGAATTGGCGCGCCAGGCATTAGTCGAGCGCGCCAATATCCCTGTGTGCGACGTACTTGCCGGCGAAATTGACGGCCGTTCTGGCACGCTCGCTGTGCAACACTGCTCATAGAATTTTGAAGAAAATTCCGCGCTGATCCGCGCCGCGCGCCGCAGCGCCGTTTTTTGTCACTTGATAAATCGCCGCTTACACCCTGAACTTACGCCGATCATCCGCACTAAAATGCTTGGCTTAGCTTGCGCGGCTATGCCGCGCGGAATCCCTGCCATACTCAAACGATAAATAAGGCGAGCGTGAGATCGATTTCGATGGCCCATACATTCTTCAACAAGCCGCCAAGTTCAGCAGCGCTGCAAAAAAATATTCAAAAAATTTCCTACACTCAAGCGGGCGCCGACGCGCTTCCATCCTCGATCGACGCCGCAGCTGAACGTTCTGCCAAACTGTTATCTTGGTGGCTCGGCGTCAAACCCTTCGCCGCTTGCGTGGGTTTGTGGTTGCTGGTAGTTGCGGCGTCCTTGCTGGCGCGCAGCGCCTGGCCCCTCGATGAAACGCGTGTGCTCGCAGTCGCATGGGAAATGTGGCTACGTCAGGAGTGGGTCTTGCCGCGCTTGAATGGCCAACCGTATGCGCAACAAGCGCCGCTATTGCCGTGGTTGATTCAAGCCGGCTGGTTTTTTCTTGGCGTGAACGATTGGTGGCCGCGTTTGCTACCAGGGATTTTTGCTTTGACCAGTTTGTTTGTAACGAATCGCTTGGCGCGATTACTGTGGCGCGAAAATCCCAACGTGGCGCGTTATGCACCGCTGGTTCTCATGGGCATGTTCTGTTGGGCGTTTTATGAAACGCTGGCGCTGGCCGATATGCTAGCGGTATTTTTTACTTTGCTGGCGTGGTGGGCCTTGCTCATCATGTGGCGCGGCCGCGATATGCGGGCTTTTTTATTGTTGGGCGTGGCATTGGGGCTCGGCACGCTGGCATTGGGCACGGCGATTTTTTTAAATGTTTTGCCGGTGGCCTTGCTGGCGCCGATGTGGGTGCGCGCCAAGCCGCCGATCGTTTGGAAATATTGGTATGCCGACATTGGCAAAGCCACGGTACTCGCCGGCGTCATCGTGTTCGCGTGGCTCATACCCGCGTCGATGCAAGTCGGACCGGCATTCGCCCTCCAGTGGTTTACCGAATCATTGACCGCGGCACAGCTCAATTTATTTTCCACCTCTCAAGCTTGGTGGTGGTATTTGGCATGGCTGCCCGTGGCCTTGCTGCCATGGTCGCTGTGGCCGCTACTGTGGATGCGGCTGTGGCATATCCGCCGCGAAGCGTTCAGTGTCGGCATGACATTTTGTCTGGTCGTAACCTTTTCTACGTTGGGACTTTTTTCGTTGCTCGACATCAAACAGCCGCAATTTATTTTGCCGCTACTCCCGTTGGCGGCAATGTTCATTACGCATTTGTTAATGGAGCCGTCTTTGGCGCAGCGCGACCAGGAAAAATTTTTAAGCGGCATGACCATGCCGCTCGTGCTGCTCGGTGCTTTGCTTACGGTGCTGCCTAAATTGCCGCGCATCGAATTCCTGCCCGAGATGCTATGGGAATTGTCGCCCTTTGTCGGTCTGGGCGTGATGCTGCTGGGTGGCGCTTTAGCGTGGTTGCCGATGCGCGAAATTCAGCGGCGCTTTTTAGATATCGTCGCGGTCAGCGCCATGCTGGTGGCATTTGTAATTCTCGGCGTCGGTTCGCAGTTCGATGAATTTTACCGCACGGATGCGCTCGGTCGGTTCTTGGCCGAGGCGCAAGCGCAGCAGCGTCCGATCGCGCATCTCGGCGCCTATCACGGAGAGTTTCAATTTTCCGGGCGACTGCGCCAACCTTTGGATGTGATCGAGGTCGCGCAGGCGGAAAATTGGTTAATAACGCACGCTGACGGATTGCTGATAAGTCATTCTCACATTTGGCAGCCGCGAAGCTACAGCGCGCCCGCGTTTGAAACGAATTATCGCGGCACCCTGTTACGCGTGTGGAACGCATCGGCGCCGCCCGCATCACCACACTGATCTTCTAGTCAGAAGCGCATAACTCCGTCATAATCCGCGGCGCATGTTAACCGCGCCCAATATCGATCCCGTCGCCGTTCACTTAGGCCCACTGCAAGTCCATTGGTATGGGCTCATGTACCTCATTGGTTTTCTGGGCGCTTGGTGGCTGGGCACGTATCGCGCCAAACGTCCCGGCTCCGGATGGCAGCCGCAAGAAATCGCCGATCTACTTTTTTACGGCGCGCTCGGTGTGATCCTTGGCGGCCGCATCGGTTATGTGTTGTTTTATAATTTTGATTATTACCTGAATCATCCCATCGAGGTTTTTTACATCTGGACCGGCGGCATGTCGTTCCACGGCGGTTTATTAGGAGTGATTCTGGCGATGTGGTTGTACGCGCGTCGCACGCAGCGCACTTTTTTTAATGTCACGGATTTTGTCGCCTTGCTCACGCCTTTAGGTCTGGGTGCTGGGCGACTGGGTAACTTCATCAATCACGAACTCTGGGGCAATGTCACGACGGTTCCGTGGGGCATGATATTTCCCAACGCCGGACCCTTGCCGCGTCATCCCTCGCAACTTTACGAATTTTTTCTGGAAGGCGTGGTGCTTTTTATTATCCTTTGGGTTTACGCGCGCAAGCCGCGGCCGTCCGCCGCGGTGTCCGGCTTATTTTTATTGGCGTATGGCAGTTTCCGTTTCCTGGTGGAGTTCGTGCGCCAGCCGGATTCGCAGCTGGGTTATCTCGCTTTTGGCTGGGTGACGATGGGGCAAATTTTAAGTTTACCGATGATTCTCATCGGTTTAGGGATGTTGCTGTGGGCCTACAAAAGATCGGTTACGCGTTAATTAGGCCGCAAGACCCCGTCCTTTAGATGTATTGTTGACCTACAAAAATCCGACGGTTATCGTACGCGTCCGTGCATTTTGCATGCGCCAGCCATTTCGGGTGGGAATTTTCGCAATTTAAAAAAGTAACAATGGAGGAGATGAGACATGTATCGTGAGTCTAAAAATACGTCCCGGGCTTTAATTTTATTTTCGCTGGCGACAGCATTGTCGGCGTTACCGTTAACGAGCCATGCCATGGATTTGTATGTCGGCGCAGGATTAGGCGAGGCGCGTCATGAAGCCACCGGCGGCGATATCGCCGGTCCTGGATTTATAGGAACCGTCGACGGCAAAGAAAATACGTGGAAAGCTTTTTTGGGCATGGAGTTGTGGGACAAATATGTCGGTGCAGAATTTGGTTATGTGGATTTAGGAACCGCCGTGGCCAACGGCACCATTGCCGGCGCCAGCGTTAGTGCCAGAAGCCAAGCGGAAGCTTATACCGCCGCATTGGTAGGACAATTGCCGATAGGCAATTTTGGCATTCTCATAAAATTGGGAATAAGCGGAGTAAAAGCCAGCTTAACCTCACGCGGAACCGGTGCAATAGCTTCGGGCCATTCGGCCGATATAAAAATATTCGGCGGCGGCGGTTTTCAATATTACGTTTCCAAAAAATCGATCCTCCGTTTTGAAGCGGATCGATATAACATGGGCAGTATCGGTAGCCCGTATATCAATACCCTGACCGTCGATTATATTTATCGTTTCGGAAAATAAGTTTTTAATAATTATCAATGCACAAAAGCCGGCTGATAGCCGGCTTCTTTTTTTGACGCTATTTAATCCATATCGTTTTGGTGTTAACGAATTCGCGAATTCCGTGTGTTGACAGCTCGCGCCCATAGCCGGAAGCTTTGATGCCGCCGAAAGGTAGGCGCGGATCGCTTTTAACCAGGCCGTTCACAAAACTCGAACCGGATTGAATGCGCCGCGCCACGCGCTCGCCGTTTTCAACATCGCGCGTCCACACGCTGGCGCCGAGACCGTAACGATTGTCGTTGGCCAAGCGAATCGCGTCGGCTTCGTCCTTGGCCCGCAAAATTATCGCTACCGGTCCAAACAGTTCTTCCGCATAAGCACGCATGCCGGGTTGCACGTTATCGATGATGCTGGGCGCATAAAAAAATCCCGGTCCCGCGTGCGGTCCGCCGTCTAAGATTAATTTCGCGCCGGCGGCAACGGAATCGGTGACTTGTTTATGTAATTGCTCGCGCAGATCGGCGCGCGCCAGCGGACCGAGTTCGGTATCGGCATGAGCCGGGTTTCCCATTTTAAGCGCGCGTGTTTTCCTTTTAAAAATTTCTAAAAAAGCCTCCGCGATCGATGGCGTGAGAATAAAGCGTTTGGCGGCGATACAGCTTTGTCCGGCATTCAGAAAGCGCGCCGTCACGCCGATGTTGGCGGCTAGTTCGAGATCGGCGTCGGCCAACACGATAAAGGCATCGGAGCCGCCTAATTCAAGCACGGTTTTCTTGAGATGAGCGCCCGCCGCCGCGGCGATTTTTCTGCCGGCCGACTCGCTGCCGGTCAGCGTGACCGCGTGAATGCGCGAATCGGCGATAATTTTTTCGGTTTGCGCCGCGGAAATCATGAGTGTGCCGAACACGCCGCGCGGAAACCCGGCTTTAAGAAAAATTTCTTCGATTGCCAACGCGCATTGCGGCACGTTCGAAGCGTGCTTCAAGACCGCGGTGTTGCCCGCCATCAGACTGGGAGCGGCAAATCGGAACACTTGCCAAAAAGGAAAATTCCACGGCATCACCGCCAGCACCGTGCCCAAAGGCAAATAAGCCACGTAGCTTAAACCGGCGTCGGAAGCGATGTTTTCAGCGCGCAAAAAGTTTTGCGCGTGCGCGGCGTAAAACTCGCAAGCCTGCGCGCATTTCTCGATTTCAGCGCGTGCTTCTTTGGTGACTTTACCCATTTCCAAGGTAATGAGTCCGGCGTAACGGCCGATGTCGCGACGCAACTCGGCCGCGGCGTTTTTAAATAGCTGCGCGCGTTCCGCGAAGCTGCTGGCTTGCCATGCGTGAGTAGCCGCGGCCGCCGCGGCGAGCGCGGTTTCAATTTGTTGTTCGTTCCAGGGATCGAAGCTTTTTAACCGTTCGCCGGTTGTGGGATTAATCGTTTCTATGGCCATGAAAAGTATCCTTTCGTCCGATAAAAATATATTTCAACAATGTTTCAGCCGTTCTTGTCTATATAATAAGAACGATATGCAGCGCGTTAATTTCATTTTTTTATTTCTCATTAGCTTTGCAGGATTGGTCGCCGGCGCCCTGGCGCAAGATTCGCCCCTGGCCGATGAAGAAAACCGCCGCCGCGATTACTTGACCGCGCTCGAAGCGATTAAAGCCGGGCAATACAGCCGGTTTAAAAAGTTGTCCGAGCGCTTGAACGGTTATATTTTGCAAGGCTACCTCGACTACGAAAATCTGAAAAACCGCGTGTCCTCCACGCCCGCCGATGAAATTCGGCGTTTTCTGGAAGCCAACAGTCAGGCGCCGATTAGCGACACGATTCGCAAGCGCTGGCTGCGGTTTTTGGCGGGCCGCGGCGATTGGGACAATTTTCTCAAAGAGTACCAAGATATTGAGGACGATCCGGAATTGCAATGCATCCGCTTGCGGCAGTTGCTGAAGACCAGCGAGCAGCAGGCGCCGCTCATGGCCGAGGTGGAAAAATTATGGTTTACCGGCCGCTCCCTGCCCTCGGCTTGCGACCCGGTATTTGCCGCATGGAAAAAAGCCGGGCACATGACCAACGAAAAAGTGTGGCAGCGCATTCGCTTGGCCATGGAAGCGCGCCGCCTGGAATTGGCCACGGAACTCAGCGCTTATCTCGAACCCTCCGAGCGCATATGGGTGAAACGCTGGCAGACCATGTATCGCGATCCGGTGCGCGATCTGCGCAACATTAATTATCCGGTGGATACGCCGGTGGCGCGCATGATCGTCAAGCAAGGCATCGTGCGTCTGGCCACGCGCGATCCGGAAGAGGCAATGGTGCAATGGGCGCTACTTAAGAAAAAATATCAGTTCTTCGGCGAGGACGATAACTACGTGCTGCGCTACATCGGCATTCTCGCGGCGCAGGAACATTTGCCGCAAGCCTTGCAATGGTTGTCGGCGGTGTCGGCGGAGCCGGGCGATGAAACCTTGGCGCTATGGCGCGTCAAGACGGCGCTGCGCACGGGCCAATGGGAAACCGCGAAACGTTTTATCGCCGGCTTGAGCGAAGAGCAGCAACGCGACAGCCAGTGGCGATATTGGACCGCGCGCATATTGGAAGCCACCGGCAATGAAGACGAAGCTCGCAGTATCTATAAAAGTTTAGCGCGCGATCGCAGCTATTATGGTTTTCTCGCCGCCGACCGTGTCAGTGTCGATTACTCGATGCAACACGTCAGCGTCGAAGCCAGCCCGGAGGAAGTGAGCGCCATGCTCGCGCGCCCCGGCATTCAGATGGCGCAAGAGTTTTATCAAATGGGACAGTTGACCGACGCGCGCCGCCAATGGAATTGGACCACGCGCCGCATGAACAACCGCGAGCTGGCGGTGGCGGCGGTGATCGCGCGCCAATGGGGTTGGTACGATCGCGCCATTTTAACCGTGGCGCGCAGCGATCATTTGGATGATCTGGAATTGCGTTTTCCATTACTGTATCGCGACATGATCGAAACCAACGCTTCGCAGTACGGTATCGACGCCGGTTGGGTGTATGGCGTGGTGCGCCAGGAATCGGCGTTCGTGGTCGATGCGCGTTCGCAAGCGGGGGCTTTGGGTTTAATGCAGCTCATGCCCGCCACCGGCCGCTTGGCCGGACGTAAACTTAAAATTCCTATTCATAATAATCGTGCGATTCTCGACATCGAAAATAATCTGCGCATGGGCGCAAGCTATCTCAAGGAAGTGCTCACGCGCCATCAAGGGCATGAAATTTTAGCCACCGCGTCTTATAACGCCGGACCGAATCGCGTGCACAATTGGTTGCCGAATAACAAACCGATGGATGCGGACATTTGGGTCGACACGATTCCTTTTAACGAAACCCGCGACTACGTGAAAAATGTCATGTCGTTCACCACCATCTACGATTACCGCCTGGCCAATAAACCGACACGCCTGCGCGAACGCATGCCGACGATTGTGCCAGCGGAGTAATAAGTTTTCCCCGCCGTGTTTCCATTTTTAAGGTTTTTTCTAGCTGAATTTGCAGTCACCCCGCAAGCCAAGGTATTGATATAAGCTTATAAGAAGTCGATAAAAAAGCGGCGTTAGGCTGCAAGACGAATGAACCAAAAAAAAATTTCACCGCAGCATCGTATTCTTGCGTTGCAAAGCGAACTGCGCGACCGCGCGGTGGAAATCGAATTGCTGAAAGAAACCGCCGACGCCGTCAGCAGCGAACTCGATCTGAAAAAAGTTTTAGCGTTGATTGTCGAACGCGCGCGCAGCCTGATCATGGCCGAAACGGTTTTAATTCCCATCTTGGACGCGGATTGCGCGCATTACACCTATCAAGCGGGCTGCGGTAAAAATGCCGATGAAATCGTCGGCGAGTCTTTGCCGCTGGATCTCGGTGTGTGCGGTTGGGTATGGCGCCATAAGCGCGCGTGGTGGCGCGGCGTGCTCGAGGAGCTGGACGCGGCCGAGCGCAACAAATGGGAGAAAGAGGCTGGGACGGTGATTCTTGTTCCACTTTTCGGTAAGCGCCATTTTCTCGGCGGCCTGGCCGGCATCAATAAAATCGGCGGCGGAGATTTTACTAGGCGCGACCTGGATCTGCTCACGCTTTTCGCCAATCAAGTCAGTTTTGCCATCGAGAACGCCACATTCTTCGAGGAGATGAATAAAGCACGCGAGCAAGCCGAGCGCTACCAGCGCGAACTGCAAAATTTGAACGCCGAATTGGAACAGCGCGTTTTGCAGCGCACCGCGGCCTTGGCCGACGCCATGAAAGAGCTGGAGCATCGCGCCTTGCACGATACACTCACGGGACTTCCGAACCGTGCGTTATTTCATGACCGCTTGCGCCAAGGAATTGCCGCCGCCAGGCGCGAATCGAAACCCTTGACGTTGATGATGATCGATCTGGATCGCTTCAAAAACGTTAACGACACGCATGGGCATGATGTTGGCGATCAATTATTGAAAGAAGTTAGCCTGCGCTGGAAAAATTCTCTGCGGCAAATGGACACCCTCAGCCGCATCGGCGGCGATGAATTTGTCATCGTGTTGCCGAGTACCAACACCTCAGCGGCGATTTTAGTGGCGCATAAATTGCTCAAGGCGCTGGAAGCGCCATTTATGTTGGATGGTCAGCCGCTCGTTGCCACTGCCAGCCTTGGCATTGCCGTATATCCGCAACATGCTCAGGATATCGCCGCCCTGTATAAATGCGCCGATGCCGCTATGTATACGGCAAAACGCCGACAAACAGCATATTTTGTTTTCCATCCCGACGATAAAGATGCCACTGGCTTGTCCACTGATTAGATCTTCTCCGGTTGCGCAATTTTCATAGCGACGTCTCAGTGTTTTAACAGCGATGCTTGACCGTGTACGGTAAGGCTTGTAGAACTTCAATTCTATTTTTAGATTAACAGGCGTCCGCATGGTAAAGCATAAAATTTGTATTTTGGGCGGCACCGGTTTTGTCGGTCGGCGTCTGACCATGCGCTTGGCGCAAGCTCAGCATGACATTGTGATTCTCACGCGTCAGCGCGAACGCCGCCGCGATCTGCTAGTACTGCCGACCGTGCGGCTGATAGAAGGCGACGTGCACGGCACGGGCTTCTTGCAAAGCCAGCTCGAGGGCAAAGACACGGTTATTAATCTCATCGGCATACTCAACGAAAACGGTCGCGATGGCCGCGGTTTTACGCGCGTGCACGCGGAGTTGCCGCAGAAGATAGCGCAAACCTGCCGTCAAGCCGGCGTCAAACGTTTGCTGCACATGAGCGCTTTACAGGCGTCCGCGCAAGCGCCGAGTTTTTATCTGCGTACCAAGGCTGAAGGCGAAGACGCCGTGCACCGCGCCGCGGGTGCGGATTTGCATGTCAGCAGTTTCCGCCCCGCGGTGATTTTCGGTCCCGGCGATAGTTTTCTAAATCGTTTTGCCGCGCTGCTGCGCATCGCCCCGGGCGTATTTCCGCTTGCCTGTGCGGATGCGCGTTTTCAACCGGTCTATGTCGAAGACGTGGTGCAGGCTATAGTCGAATCGATCGATAATCATCAGACCTTCGGCAAACGTTACGATCTGTGCGGGCCGGAGATATATCTCTTGCGCGAGATTGTTAGCTATGTGGCCTCTCTTATTGAAAAGCGAGTTTGTATCGTTGGCCTCAACGATAGCTTGTCCTACCTGCAAGCGATGATCATGGAGTTCATGCCAGGCAAACCGTTTTCACTCGACAATTATCGCTCGCTAAAAGTGGACAGTGTTTGCGATCAGGGCTTTCCAGCTATCTTTAATGTTAATCCAACAAGCATGGAAACCATCGCGCCCGATTATCTCAAGAGGGGTTCGTAGAAAATTTTTTAAGCGACAAAAATTTCAAGGCGATAAGATATGCATGAAATTTTAAAATTAGTGGAATCGTTTCTAGCGGATGCACGCGGCCAGAACGGAAAATCGCCGGTCAAACATCTCGGTTTTATTTCCTGTGCTAACTTGGTGCACATTCGCCATGTTTCCTTTTACGATCCCTGCATGATCTTGGTGTTGGCGGGAAAAAAACAAATCTTCAGCGCCAAAGAGTCGCTTACTGCCGATGTGGGAAGTCTGTTGACTGTGCCGGCGCCTGCCAGTTTCGACCTGCGTAACGAACCCGATCAGCGTGTGCGGCAATACCGCGCGCTAATTATTCCTTTCCAGCGTGAACACTTGGAGCGTTTGCGCAAGACGCATGACATTCAGCATGTTGGGCAACGCGATCAAGCCGAGGTGTTGAAGTTCGAAGCAGATGCCGGCTTGACGGCATCCATCAAGCATTATTTGCAATCGCCACCGGCGTCGCGCTTGCTCGATCACCGTTTGATGGAGATCCTGCTTATTCTGGTGCAGCAGGACGCGCGCTTATTGTCCTATGTCCTGACCGGGGAAAGTTGGAGTCAGCGCGTGCGTGCGATCTTGTCCACCGATCTGGCGCGCGATTGGGACCTGGCCAAACTATGCCAGTGCCTGACGACGAGTGAGAGTACGTTACGCCGCCATCTGCGCCGCGAAAACAGCGGATTTCGCGAATTACTGTACGATCTGCGTCTCAACGCGGCGTTGATGCAATTGTTGCAAACCTCTTTGCCGGTTTATCAAATCGCCGACGCTTGCGGCTACCAGTCCGTGCCGCGCTTCACCAGCAACTTTCGCAAGCGTTTCGGATTGCCGCCCAGCGCCTTGCGCACGTCCATGGACGGTAAGGAACAGAAACTGGCTGTTAACGGACATGTAGTTTCCAATTGATCCGGCATCATCGTGTTCGCGTCCGCGATGTCGTGGACGACTTCACGCAATGACCTATGGAGACTACGATGAAAAAATTATGCTTGTTGTTATCTTTTCTCGGCGCGGTCGAAGCCGCCGGCGCCGATAGTTTTTCGCTGAGCAGTCCGCAAATTAAAGCCGGCGCGGCCATCGCCGACGAACAAGTATTCAACGGCTTCGGATGTCAAGGCGGCAATATTTCGCCGGCGCTGACCTGGCAGGGCGCGCCACGCGATGCCAAAAGTTTTGCCGTCACTGTCTATGACGCGGACGCTCCAACCGGCAGCGGTTGGTGGCATTGGGTCATTTTCAATATTCCCGTCAACACCACGAGTTTGGCCAAAGATGCGGGCAACCTGCAAGCCGGTTTGACGCCGGCTGGCAGCATTCAAAGTCGCACCGATTTTGGCAAACCGGGTTACGGCGGTCCTTGCCCGCCCGCCGGCGACAAACCGCATCATTATCAATTCACCGTGTACGCGCTTAAAATCAATTCATTGCCGCTGGATGAAAACGCGCCCGCGGCCATGGTGGGATTTTATTTGCAGCAAAACCTGCTGAAAAAAGCGGTGCTGAAAGCGCAATACGGACGTTAGGAAACCTCTGATTAAGTAAACATTCACCGCAAAGGCGCAAAGGTCGCAAAGAAAAACATGAGTATTTATCGAAAAACCTTTGCGCCTTTGCGGTGAGAAATGGTTTTTAAGGACTTGGTCAGAGCTTCCTTAATGGTTTTACTCTCTTGCTGCCCGGAGGATTTTTATTCGCGCAGCAAGAAATTATTTTTCGGCATATGAATTTTAATCTTGCCGCCAACGCTTAAGCACGGCCGCACGTTCGGAGGAAGGCAGTTGTTTGATCCCTTGTACCTCGCGATAGAAAGCACCCAAGTCCCCGCCTTGTTGCGCTAAAAGCGTTTGGAACGCTTCGACATAGCGCGTATACAAGCCGACCGCGGCCAGATGCGCGTTGTTGAGATCTTGTTTGAACCAGCCGTCAAATGCAGTATCCCCGTCCCAGGACTGTTTGAGCGTGGCGTAATCGGCGCGCAAGTCGGCGAAGGTTCGCGCTTTGGCGGCGCGTTTGTCGGCATCGCTTAATGATGAAGTATAAATTTCTTTAAGACGCGAGCGATGTTTTACCACCAGCTGCACGAAGGCGTCGCGGCGTTGCAATTTTTGCCGATACGCCTGCGCTTGTTGTGAACTGCCGCTGTGCTCGAACCAGCGTTTGACGCCTTCGAGTTCCACGGCGGTGGCAAACGATTCGTTGAATGCGGTTGCGCCGCTTACATAAATTTTTTGATGCGCCAATTCATGAAACAACAAGCCAGCGATTTCAGCTTCGGAGCGTTGAATAAAGGTGTTGAGCAGCGGATCGTCGAACCAACCGAGCGTCGAATAAGCCGGCACGCCGCCGACGTACACATCGTAGGCTTGTTGTTTCAGTGCGGCGGCGAATTGGTCGGCGCCGGCGCGCGCGAAATAACCACGGTAAGGCACGCAGCCGGTGACGATGAAGCACCATTTTTTGGGTTCCAAGGAAAGCTCCGGCGCGGCAAACACGTTCCACACCGCAAATGGCCGTTGCAAATCGGCATAGCTGCGGTAGCTGCGGTTATCCGGCAACAGCAGTTCCTGGCTGGCAAACTCACGCAGGCGCATGACCAGTGCCAGCTTGGATTTCATTTCCGCGGGTGTCGTGGGATCAGTCAATATTTCTTCGATTGCGCGACGCTTGTGCAGAATCTCTATTTGGCCCTTGGCCGCTTGGATGTAATAGACGGGATTGGCACAGCCGCACAGGGTTAGCAGCAAGCAAAACAGGGCGAGGACAGGGAGTAAGCGCGTCA
>JACQBD010000062.1 GCA_016194665.1 Gammaproteobacteria bacterium | reverse complement strand
TTCTTTGTAGCCACTGCCCCACATCCACAACCCGAGATTGAGCAACACCAAAGCGGCGAATACCCATTTCAATTTCATAAGCTGTCCGCGATCCGCGCTAAACCTTTAAGCACCAAGTCCGGCTCCAACGTAACCGGCATATGCAAGCGCTCAGCGATCTGTGGCGCATCGCCACCGGTGACAAAAATTTGCATGGCGTCGCCGAGTGTTTGGCGATATTCGTGAATCAGCCGTTCGACCGCGCCCGTCAGGCCGAGCAAGCTGCCGGCGGCGACGCCATCGGCCGTCGAGCGCGCCGGAAAATTTTTGGTGTTTCCTAAAACGTCGTGACTGTCGATACCGGCGGTTCCCTGGACGAGACTGTCGCGCAACAAACGCAGGCCCGGAAAAATCACTCCGCCTAAAAATTCTCCCTCAGCGGATAAAGCATCGACCGTCACCGCAGTGCCACAATCCACTACGCATGCAGCGGAAACAGTTAATCCGCGCGCGCCGATTAATGCCGCCCAGCGATCGGCGCCGAGCGTCTCTGGTTTGTCATAACCGTTCTTCACGCCCAGTTGCTCTGCTTGGGCCTTAATAACTTGTGGCTTCATGGACCAATGCGCGCGCATCCATTCTTCCAGCGCGTGCAAAATTGGCGGACGCGTAACGCTGCACAACATAATTTTTTGCGGCGCAGGAATTTTTTTCCAAACACGATCGAGCAAAGCCGTCATGTCTTTCTCGGCAAGCGTTGCTGCGTCCGCGCGCCAAAGTCCCAGCGCTTGTTGCGCCCATTTCAAGCGGCTGTTGCCCAGATCGATTAATAAGTTCACGCCACCGGCCTCATGCTGATTTCGCCGGAATGAAATACTTGCGTGCCCTTGGCGTGGTGAACGATCAAACCGCCATTGTCATCGATGCCTGCGACCGTGCCTTGAAATTCGCGCTCTCCCTGAATTAAGCGCACGCGTTTGTCTTGATACAAATGCCGCGCCTGCCACGCCGCGCGAAACGGCGCGAAACCTTTGGCGGCGAATTGTTCAAACATATTTTTGAAATGCCGCAGCAGCAGCGCGCTCAGACGATTGCGATCGACGAGCTTGCCGGTGATGCTGTGTAAATCCACCCAGGCTTGATCGATGTGCTTGGCGTCCGCGGGGCTGATATAAACATTGACGCCGACGCCGAGAATCACGCGCGTCGGTCCGGCGGCTTCACCTTGCACGTCGGCGAGCAAACCGGCGAGCTTGCGTTGCTCCCACAATATATCGTTCGGCCATTTGAGGCCGACGCCGGAAATTCCAAATTCCTCCAAGGCCTGCAACAGCGTTACACCGGCGGCCAGACTTAAACCGGAAATAAGATTGGGTCCGCTCGGAAATTGCCAGGCCATGGACAGCATGACATTGCTGTAAGGCGTCGCCACCCAGGCGCGTCCACGGCGGCCACGTCCGTGCCATTGCGTTTCGGCCAAACAAGCGCTGCCGTTAAACGACGTATTCGCCGCCAGCTGTTCGGCGAGATAAGCATTGGTCGAGTCGACTTCATCGACAATCGAAAGCCGGTCGCGAAAATCACCGGCGCCGGCCCCGAGATATTTCAGAATGCGCGCACGCTCCAGCAGCGATAACGGCGCATCGAGTTTGTAACCGCGTCCGGTGACGCGATGCACATCCAATCCTGTCTGAGTTAAATGGCGAATACTCTTGCACACCGCGGCGCGCGTGATGCCGAGTTTTTTACCGAGGGCGGTGCCGGAATGAAAAGTGCCGTCGGATAACAGCCGCAAAAGTTCGGAACGCGTGGTCATGCCGAAATTGTAACCTGATTAATTTATAAATAACTGCTGTTACGGCGCCAAGCGTCTATCTCAAGATGCCCTTAGTGTCGTTTGCTGGGAGGGGCTTACGCTGGGCGTTGCCCACGCAACATTTTTGATTAAAGCTTGATCTCAAGGGTTTAGCGTTGGCGCCGGTGAACTAACGCGCGCGCCGTAACTACGACCAGCACCGCGCCGACGATGGGAGCGACGCTGCTTAACCACGGCATATTCGCAGCCAGCCACGGAACGATGGCTTGGTCGGACACACTCATCTCGGCGGCGATGTAACCGAGCAAGGCTGCGCCCAGCGTAATTAACATTGGAAACCGGCTCATCAGTTTCATGATCACGGTGCTGCCATAAATAATTAAAGGCATGCTGATCAAAAGCCCCAGTACCAGTAACACCACGTCGCCTTTGGCGACCGCTGCCACGCCCAGCACATTGTCCAGGCTCATCACCAAATCCGCGACGACGATGGTTTTGATCGCGGCCCACATGCCGTCATGGCATTCCACTGGGCTGCCATCTTCCTCTTCCAGCAATAACTTGATGGCAATCCACAATAGTAATGCGCCGCCGATGAGTTTTAAATAAGCTTGATTCAATAACAGCGCGGCGAATGCGGTCAGCAGCGCACGCAATACGATAGCGCCGAGACTACCGAAAAAAATCGCCTGGCGTTGCTGCGCCGCCGGCAAACTACGGCATGCCAGGGCGATGACGACGGCGTTATCGCCGCTGAGCACGACGTTAACGCCGATGATCTCCAGCAACGCCAGCCACGTGTGCAGATCGCTTAACCAAGCTAACATTTAATTTTTCTGCGTCCCACGAACATGGCAAACGATCACTTGGTGCCGGATGCGCGCTCGAGAATTTTAACCATGGCCGCGGAATCGAGCTCGCCGTCGCCGCTGCCCATCAAGGCATTTAAATGTTGCGCCGCGAGTGACGCCGCCGGCAAGGCGATGCCAAGCTGATGCGCGTTTTCTAAAACGATGCGCAAATCTTTTTGATGCAAACGTACTTTGAAGCCGGGCTTGAAGTCGTTATCCAGCATGCGCTTGCCGTGCACTTCCATCACCTTGCTGCCGGCGAAGCCGCCCATCAAGGCGTCGCGCACGCGCGCCGCATCGACGCCGCTGCGGCGTGCAAAAGTTAAGGCTTCGGCTACTGCTTCGATTGTCACGGCGACAACGATTTGGTTGCAAGCCTTGGCGACTTGCCCGGCGCCGTGGTCGCCGACGTGGACGATATTCTTGCCTAATTTTTCGAACAGCGGTTTGACGTGCTGAAAAGTTTTTTCTTTGCCGCCGACCATGATGGAAAGCGTGGCGTTGATGGCGCCGACTTCGCCGCCGGAAACCGGCGCATCCAACATGTCGACGCCGCGCGTGGCTAACTCTTGCGCCAGACGACGCGTTGCCACCGGCGAAATCGTGCTCATGTCGACCACGATTTGTCCGGACTGCAAGCGCTGCATCAATCCATGCTCGCCTAATATGACTTGTTCTACGTCCGCGGTATCCGACACCATGATAAAAATAATTTCCGCCTGCGCCGCGACGTCAGCCGCCGAGCTGCAAGCAACAGCGCCCGCTTCCACTAATACATCCATCGTCACCGGGCGGCGACCGTGCACCCACAAGGCATGCCCCGCGCGCTGCAAATTAATCGCCATGGGCCGGCCCATGATCCCGAGCCCGATAAATCCGAGTTTCATTGGCATCACCTCTTTTTTATTTGTAGGGTGGGCATTGCCCACCAAAAAATTAAAATAAATATTTCGGTCGATGGTGGGCGATGCCCACCCTACATAAAACTATTAGGGAACCTCTAAAAATTGGAAATTCCTTCTCCCTCTGGAAGAGGCGGGGATGAGGATAATTAATGCAAAGTATTTTATCCCCCTCACCCTAACCCTCTCCCGGAGGGAGAGGGGATTTTTAGAGTATCCAATTTCTAAAAACGATTGTCACCGCAAACCCGCAGGCGATGCAAAGAAAAAATACATCGAGGTTTTTATTCGGGGGGATCCTGTCGAAAACCGATGCGCTGCGCGCACCACTGCGCCGCTTGCAGTAAGCGCGCGTCTTGCAGATAAGCACCGATCACTTGCAAACCGAGCGGCAATCCTTGCGCTCCCAAGCCGGAAGGAATGGTAATGGCCGGCGTGCCGCAGAGGGTCCAGATAGTACAAAATGTCGGATCGCCGGTGTGTTCCAAGCTGGCCGGCGCCTGGCCGCGTGCCGGCGGCGTAATGATGGCGTCGTAGCGTTGCAACAATTCATTCAACTCGCCTTGTAAGCGCGTGCGGTTTTCCAGCGCGGCGTGATACGTGGATTCGGAAATGGTTTTACCTTCATCGATTAAACGATTAATCGGGGCGCTTAAACGATCGGGATACTGGGTTTGCAAAACGCTGAAGGCGCGTGCGCCTTCGTAATACATAATGCGCCGATGGATGTCGTGCGCCTGATTAAATATTTCCGGTAAGACCACGGGATCGACCGCGGCGCCGGCCTTGCGAAAACTCGCCACGCATTGCGTGAAATTTTCTTGTTGATCGACGTCCGCCAAAGACCAGACCGGCGAACGCACAGCCGCGAGTTTCGGCGGTTGAAACAACGGCGCCGGATTTAAATCCGGCGGCAATACAAAATCGGAAACACTGTCGCCGTCTTCCGGCGCAAGGCCGATGATGGCCGCGGCCACCTTGGCTGCATCCGCGACATCGTGCGTAAAGATGCCGACTTGATCCAGTGTGTAACTGAACATAAGTATGCCGATGCGCGAAATCAGTCCGGCGCTCGGCTTATAACCGACAACGCCGCAGAATGCCGCGGGCCTGATGACCGAGCCATTGGTCTGCGTGCCGATGGCGGCGGGCACACAATACGCCGCGACCGCCGCGGCCGAACCGCTGGATGAACCGCCCGGTGTGTGCGCTGGGTTCCAGGGATTGCGGGTTTTGCCCGGCGTGAGATAAGCCAGCTCGGCGGTGACGGTCTTGCCTAATATCAACGCGCCGGCTGCTTCGAGCTTGCTCACTACGCGCGCGGATTTTTCCGGACGGTAATCGGCGAAGGCCGCCGAACCCATGCCCGTGGGCACGGCCTGCACATCGATAATATCTTTCACGCCCACGGGCACACCCAGCAAAGCACCCGCGGCGCCGCCGGCTTGGCGCCGATCCAGTTCGCGCGCGCGCTCCAAAGCGTCGCTAGGCTTGAACCATGCCCAAGCTTTAATGGTGGGTTCGAGATTTTCGATGCGCGTCAGATACGCATGCACAATGTCTTCGCAGCGGAAACGCTGATGGCGCAAACCTTGCGCGATCTCCTTCACGCCGAGATGATGCAACTCGCGTTTCATGCTCATACGGGGAACGATCCTGATCCAAAGAACCGCTGTGGCAGCGGACGACTTTCACTCTTACTTACATACGCTGCGTGGCGACTTTTCTCAAACCTGCGCCGACAGGCGGCGGGTATGGCGGTACAGCGCGGGTTGCTGCAAACAACAGCGACTTATTTATAGAGCAAGGATGGCAACCACAGGCCAATTTCGGGGAAGAAGTAAAGCAGAAACATGGCGAAAACTTGAATCGCCATAAACGGCATCATGCCGGCAAAAATTTGATTGAGCGTCACGTGCGGCGGCGCCACGCCTTTTAAATAAAAAGCCGCCATCGCCACCGGCGGCGACAAGAACGCGGTCTGCAGATTGAGCGCCACCAGCAAACCGAAAAATAACGGGTCGATGTGAAAGTGGGTAAGCAAAGGAATGAAGATCGGCATAAAGATGACGATGATTTCAGTCCATTCCAAGGGCCAACCTAGAACAAAGATAATAAATTGAGCCAGCAACATGAATTGCACCGGCGTCATGTTGAGCGACAACACCCAGTGCTCGATGATTTCTTGCCCGCCGAGCAGCGCGAACGCCGCCGAGAAAATACTCGAGCCGACGAATAACCAGCACACCATCGCCGAGGTCTTCGCGGTCAGGAACACCGATTCTTTGACGACGCCGAAATTAAGGCGCTTATACAGCGCCGCCAGCACGAAACCGCCCAGTGCGCCCACGGCCGCGGCTTCCGTAGGCGTGGCCAATCCAAACACGATGGAGCCCAGCACCGCGAGAATCATGATCGCCAGCGGAAAAAACGAGGACAGCAGCATCTTAAATACTTCGAGCCGCTCGAAAGTAAAACGGCGGTAATACAGAACAAGAAACAGCGTGACCACGCCTAAACCGATCCAAAATCCCGTCGGCGCGGTGCGGCGTTCGCTGGAATCTTTCGCGCCGCTGTCTGCATTCTTTTTTGAAGCGGGCATCTCTTTTTCGGCGGGGGCCAAATTTTTTTCTGGCTCGGCGCCCGGCGGTTCTTGTATTCCTTCTGCTGGAGATTCGTCGAGGGTTTTTTGCGCGGGAGCTTCAAGACTTTCAGCCGAAGGTCCTGCGCCCATTTCGACCAGCCCCCCGGTGTCGACCAGCTCGATCGGGGCTGTCATCGATTTATAAATAAGCCCCATGCTCCCTAACCAAAATAAAGCCGGCAACAATACGATCGTTAACTGTAGAAGAATTTTTGGCAGTGGCACGTCGACATTGCGTTGGCCTTTGAGTGCACGCACCAATCCCGGCAAAGCTTTATTGCTGAATGTGCGCGCTATCGATTGCGCCATCGCCGACAACGGCACGACCCGCTCCGCCATCGGCAACGGCGGCGCCAGCTGCGGTTTCCATTTCGCCAAGACGATTACGTAGCCGACATACAGCGAGGCCAGCATGATGCCCGGAAAAAACGCGCCGGCATAAAGTTGCACCACCGACACTCCCGCGGTAGCGCCGTAGACAATCAACAACACCGAAGGCGGAATTAAAATTCCGAGCGTGCCGCCGGCGGTAATCACGCCCGCGGATAATTTAACGTCGTAGCCGGCGCGCAACATCGGCGGCA
>JACQBD010000047.1 GCA_016194665.1 Gammaproteobacteria bacterium | reverse complement strand
ACGCATCCGGCCAACGGTTGTCCTCGGAGGGATAATCGCAATACCAGCGTTGCCTAGGCTGGTCTACTAGGTGTTTGCATACGTAGGTGACGAAGGCATCGCCATGTTGGGCGCACTGAAGGGTATTATTGGTGGGCATGAGTTCTAATGCAGAGTTGTGCGGCGAACAACACCGCGAGCAAGCTTGAGCGACATGTTGTGCCTGTTACTTCGCAACGCTTGTTTCCCACCCATCGTAGTCGCCTTTCATTTCCTTCGCCTTTCGGTTGAGTCCGATAGTGTGATGAGTAATGTCTTCAAGCGCCATGGTGCCCACGTGACTAAAACGTACACCTACTTTTTTCTTGTCGTCGGTAGTTTCAATGGATATGAGCTTATAGTGGACTGACTTTGCCCACTCGACGAAATTGTTGGCAGTCTTCATCTCAAAAAAATACGCCCAATGAAACACCTCGCGCGGTTTGCTGGGTATATCTCCGTTTTTCGCTAGGGCGTCAAGCACCTTCATATCTTGAATAAGCTGCCAGTCGTCACTGCTTGGATATAAGTCTTTCCAGTAACCATCTTTGGCGCTGTCTTTCTTGTAACTATATTGAAGCTTATAAGATGTTTGTTTAGAAACGTTATCGATTGTCTTGGATGCTACCGGTTCTAGAAAATCTACATAGAAATGAAAGTATCTATATCCATCGATGGTAATGCGGCCAACGTATACCGCACCTTTTTTTGTGAGTGAGTCGTCAAGCTTCTCGTCCACTGCGGAAAGCGCAGGAAACTCCTCGCTGGTTGACATGCCGGCCGGAGTAGGATTCTTTATCTTTACGCGTACCTTTAAAAGAAAATCCCGCTTGTCCTTCTCGGCAATCTCAGCATAACCATGGTTGTAGGTGATAAAGGCGCGATGGTCTCCGATTTGGGTTGGAAACGTATACCAAGCATCGAGCATATGATTTCCTTAGAAATGAAAATGAATAGAGGCTGAGGGATTATTTTTAGGCTATGGCCGGAGATTGCAATGCCTATTTTTTTAATCCCTCAGTCTCCATTTTTCGAAGTAATCGGGCATGGGATGATGAGCTCACCGTCGGGCATTCGGCGCAATACGCTGCGCTATTGCGCCCTACAGAAGATGATATTTAAGTATCCTTTCTAAGATAGGCCAACGAAACTGAAATAATTTTTTTGCGCATTTCGGACAGCTCCTCGATGCCGATAATATTGCGAATCTTAGCTTTGACTTCCTCAATAGCCACCTCCTTATTCTCTTCTATTATTTTCTCGTCTTTGAGGTTGATAACCTTCTTGAAGATAGAAAACATTTTCTCAATGGCGTTTGATCGTGCCTGCTTATCACCTCCTTCAAGCATCTTCTCAAAATGAGATAGCGCACCGATTTCATTTAACGCATTTTCAAACGGTTCTAGCAAGAGTCCAATATCCTTTGTTATCCATGCAGAATACTTACGCCGTATCTCAAAGAGTCTCCTTAAGTGCGGCATTACTTTTTCAGTAGGGCCATGGGCAAATAGAGTACTCACAATATCGTGAACTTCCTCCATATACTCTTCACAAAAGGAAACATGCTTATCGAAGGCTGATTGCGCCATGTGGGATGAAGCGCCTAAGTTGAAGATCTGCTGTTGTCGCTGAAGATATTCTTGTTTTTCAAATAACGATTGATCACGAAATATCTGATAAAGTGCACCCACGAGAGCACCAACTGCAGGAAGTGCAGCAATACTTTTAAACAACTCGGATGGCAAGTAAATTGACACACCCACCGATATCAAGAGCACAGTGATAAGGCCAATATACGTTCGGATGCTCGTTTTCATTAATGATGCCTAGCGTAAAAAATATGGAGTCGTAGGGCGGAATAGCGCAGCGTATTCCGCCGTTATGTAATCATCAAATGTTTCGTTGGGGTTCGTTGCATTCACCCCAACCTACATTAAGATTGTTCCGTGCCTAACAGATGAACTTGTTGCAACCATTTTTTGCGTTTCTCCTCTGTCGAATCTTTGATCGGGCCGATCTCGGTGATGCGCACTGGCGTGATGCCGCAGAATTGCAGAATGGTTTTTTTCATGGTGTTGTGCCCGGGACGGCCGAAGTACCAGCGGTAAACCCATGATGGTGTATTCAATGTCACAATAAGTCGTGCGCTGCGGCCGCTGAGGAGTTTGTCCCACAAGGGAGAATTTTTTCGAAAATTCACGGCGAAGCCGGGGAGGAAAACGCGTTCGATGAATCCTTTGAGCAACGCGGGAATCGTGCCCCACCAAATGGGATACACGAATACCAGATGCTCGGCCCATTTAATCGCTGCTTGCGCGTGCAGCAATTCGGGTTCGAGTTCGCCGGTTGGCGGGCCGCCGGCGGCGCAGGGATTGAATTTAAGATCGCCCAAATACAATTCTTTTACTTCGGCGCCGGCTTGTTTGGCGCCGTCGATATAGGCTTGGGCCAAGGCGCCGCCGTAACTCTGGCGCTGCGGTTGGCCGAGAATGACTAAAATCTTTTTGGGCATGAATCGTTTCCTGTTTTGGCGTACATCGATCGGCGCGCTGGGCGCACCCTACATTTGAATATGTAAAATTCGGTTTGCGATTTATATCGATACTTTACCGAGCCGCAGATAAATCGGCCAACGGATCACGCGCCGTTCCTGTTCCGGTCCCCAGGCTTTGGCCAGCAGGCGGTGAACGATATGAATCGGGTTCTGCTGATTTTTTTGTTCGAAGCGCTGGCTTGCGGACCAGGTGAGAAGATAACTGATGAACTCGTTGAGGTCCCATTCTATCTTTATATAAAATTCCGGCGTCGGAATTTCGGCAAACGGAAACGGCAGCGATTGATATTTCTCATCGATGTAATGCCGCTCGGACGGCCAATAGGGTCCGACGATATTCGCGTAATAGTGCTGCACCACTTTATCGACCTCGGGATTGATGCGGCTTAAACCGTAACACCATGCGGCGATCGCGCCCGCCGGTTTCAACACCCGCCGCGCTTCTTGATAAAACGCTTCCAAGCGAAACCAATGCAAGGCTTGTGCGACGGTAATTAAATCCACGGAACGCGAAGCCAGATCGGTTTGTTCCGCGGGCGTAACGAGGTAATCGATTTTTTCATGCGCCGTGGCATTGCGAATTTGTTGCGCGCTCGCATCGGTGGCGATAACGCGGTCGAAGTGCGCGGCCAAGGCCAAGGCCGCTTGGCCGTTGCCGGTGCCGCAGTCCCACGCCATCTCGTGCTGCGCCGCCGTTTGCGCCAGGAACTCGAACAAGGCCGCGGGATAATTCGGGCGATAGCGGGCGTAATCGTCGGCGTGATGCGAAAAATGATCTTGGAATTTCATGCGCCACTACCCTTGTAACAAAATTTTCTCGGCTTCGGCCAGGGCTTCGGGAGCGCCATATAATACCAGCACATCGCCGGCGACGAGCTTGGTATTCGGCACCGGCTCGGGGCCGCGAATACCGCCGCGGCGCACGGCGCTGACGCTGACACCGGCTTTTTCCAGCGGCAATTCCGCCAGCAATTTGCCCACGGCATAGGCTTTATCCGGCAACGTGATCGAGTGCAGCCGCTCCTGATACGCGTGCGTTTCTTTGCCGTCGAACATGTCTTCGCCGTGGAAAAAACCGCGCAACATGCGGTAGCGATCACGGCGCACGTCGCGCACGTGGCGCACGATGCGCGACACCGGCACGCCGAGCAGTAATAGTAAGTGTGAGCCCATCATCAAGCTGCCTTCGAGGCTTTCGGGCACGACTTCGGTGGCGCCCGCGGCGTTCAAGCGCTCTAAATCAGCGTCGTCCATGGTGCGCACGATCACCGGCATGTTGTTGCTGGCATGGCGCGTGATTTCTAAAATTTTCAGCGAACTGGCGACGTTGTGAAAGCTGATCGCCAAGGCCACGGCGCGCGACAGACCGGCGGCTTCCAGCACGTCGCGGCGCGTAACATCGCCGTACACCACCGGCTTGCCGGCGTCGCGCGCGTCGCGCACACGCACCGGATCGAGGTCCAGCGCGAAATAACTGACGCCTTCTTGCTCCAACATCCACGCCAGGTTTTGACCGCTGCGGCCGTAACCGCAAATGATGACATGCTTGGCAGCGTTGTCGGCTTCGGCGCGAATCACGCCGAGTTTGCTTTCACGCGCGCGGTTGTAACTCGGAAAAACGCGCTTGGCGAAATTTCCGTTGTGGCGTACCAGCAGCGGCGCGACCATCATGCTTAAAATCACCGAGGCCAATACGACTTGCGATACGGCTGCGCTAAATAAATGAAATTGGTCGGCTTGCAACAACAAGGCGAAAGCAAACTCGCCGACTTGCGATAGCACTAATCCAGTGCGCAAGGCCACGCCATTTTCGAGTGCGAATAATCTGCCGAGGCCGAATATCAAAATGGTTTTAAATAAAATAATTCCGGCGACGCAGGCCAACACCAACAGCCACATCTGCCGCAGAATACTCACATCCAACATCATGCCGATGGTGACGAAAAAAAGTCCCAGCAGAATATCGCGGAACGGCATGATATCGCCTTCGACTTGATGACGATATTCGGTTTCGCCCAACATCATGCCGGCCAGAAATGCACCGAGCGCCAAGGACAAACCCGCCGTTTGCGTAACCCACGCGGAAGCCAGCGTGAGCAACAACACCGTGAACATGAAATATTCGCGCAGGCGCGTGGCCGCGACTTGATGAAACAAGGGACGCAGCAACCAGCGTCCCAAAAAAATAATCGTTACTAACACCAACATGCTCTTGATCGCCACGCCGCCGAGCGTGCTCCACACGGATTGTTGCAGCTCGCCGGAAAGCGCCGGCACCAAAATCAAGAACAACACCACCGCCAAATCCTGGAACAAGAGCACGCTCATGGCGTGGCGGCCGTGGCGTGAGGTTTGCTCCAATTGTTCGACCAGCATTTTCATGACGATGGCGGTGGAAGACATCGCCAGCATGCCGCCGATGATAATCGCGCCCTGGGGCGCGACGCCGAGCCACCAAGCAACCAAGCCAAACACCACGGTGCTGATCAATACTTGCGCGCCGCCCAGCCCAAAGACGATGGTTTTCATGGCCACGAGTTTGGACAAAGAGAACTCGAGCCCGATGGTGAACATGAGGAACACCAAGCCGAATTCGCCCAAGGTGCGGGTGCTGTCTAAATCCGGAATCCAGGCCATGCCGTAAGGGCCGACAAGGATGCCGGCCGCGAGATACGCTAAGATTTGCGGCAGGTGCAAAAAACGGAACAGCGCCACCAGCACCACCGCGACGCTTAGTAAAATCAGAATGCTGTGAAAGCCGATCGGCTCCATGGGATAATCGCGGATGTTTCGATATACTCGGCGTCAGATTACCCCAAGCCACGCAAAATCGCGAAACCCATGACATCATCCGCTTCCTTCGAACAGCTCGGGCGCGAAGTGATTCAGCTCGAAGCTGAAGCGCTGACGGCGCTGGCCAATCGCATCGACGGACAATTTGCCAAAGCGTGCCAGTTAATTTTGGACAGCGAAGGCCGCGTGATCGTCACCGGCATGGGCAAGTCGGGGCACGTCGGCGGAAAAATCGCCGCCACCTTGGCCAGCACCGGCACGCCGGCCTTCTTCGTGCATCCGGGCGAAGCCTCGCACGGCGATCTCGGCATGATCACGCCCGCGGATATCGTCATCGCTATTTCCAATTCGGGCGAGACCGAAGAAATTTTAACGATTCTGCCGATCATCAAACGCATGGGCGTGAAACTCATCGGCTTGACCGGCGGTTTGAAATCGAGCCTGGCCAAACAATCCGACGCGCTGCTTTATGCCGGCGTCGAAAAAGAAGCTTGCCCGCATAATCTCGCGCCCACCGCCAGCACCACCGCGGCGCTCGCCATCGGCGACGCCTTGGCGGTGACGTTACTTAAGACGCGTGGTTTTACGAGTGAGGATTTTGCGCGCGCGCATCCCGCCGGCAGTCTCGGCCGGCGTCTATTGCTGTACGTCGCCGATATCATGCACACCGGCGCGGCCATTCCCAAAGTCAGTCTCAACGCCAGTTTGCGCGAAGCTTTATTGGAAATGACCGGAAAAGGTTTAGGCATGACGGCGGTGATCGACGACGACGGCCGGCTAGCGGGAATTTTTACCGACGGCGATTTACGCCGCGTGTTGAGCCGCAGCATCGACGTCTACAGCGCCAAAATCACGGATATCATGACGGCCAATCCCAAAACCACGCGCGCCGATCGCCTCGCCGCGGAAACGGTGCAACTGATGCGCTCGCTGAAAATCAACGGCCTATTCGTGGTCGACGAAAACAAGCGCGTATTGGGCGCGCTCAACATGCACGACCTGTTCCGCGCCGGGGTTATCTAAAGTTTTTAAAAACATTCACGACAAGCGCGAATGAAAACTCTATAAAGAAACCCTTGTCTACTTCCCTAGGACCTTGCGCCTGCTGAGATATTCTTAAATATGACTGAAATCCTTACGCCTGATTTTGCAGTGGATCCTCGGGTTCTAGCCCTGGCGGCAAAAATCAAACTGTTATTATTCGACGTCGACGGAGTGCTCACCGACGGCCGTTTGGTGATTGGCGATGACGGCCAGGAATATAAAGCATTTAATTCGCGCGACGGTCACGGCATCAAAATGCTACAAGCCCACGGTGTCGCCGTCGGCATTATCACCGGCCGCAGCTCGCGCGTGGTTAAACATCGGGTAAAAGACTTGGGCATCAAACATGTCTACCAAGGATGCGTAGATAAATTGCCGGTATACCGCAAGTTGATCGCCACACTGCGCTTGGCGCCGGAACAAACCGGCTACGTCGGCGATGACGTGGTGGATTTGCCGATCATGCTGCACGCTGGCTTGGCGGTGGCGGTGCAAAACGCGCACTCGCTAGCCAAAAAATACGCGCATTGGACCACGCCCAGCATCGGCGGCTATGGCGCGGCGCGCGAAGTGTGCGAAATGATTTTGCGGGCGCAGGGGCATTATCAGCTGGCCATGGAAAAATATATTTCTCCCCCAGACAAGCCTAAACCGCGCGGCAAATGATTAATGATCTTCGACGCTAAAAGAACTTTCATCGCCACCACGCTGTTGGTGCTGGCCATGAGTTCGTGGTGGCTGACGCGTTCGGTCAGCACGCCGGAAAAACCTTTCGACGGCAAAACCCGGCACGATCCTGACTACACCATCCAAAATTTCAACACCACCGTCATGAACGAGCTCGGTCATCGGCGCTATTTGCTATCAGGCACTTGGCTGATTCATTATGGCGACGACGGCAGCTCTGAAATAACCAAGCCTTATTTGATTCAATATCGCGAAGGCCAAGCATCGGTACACACGCGCGCCGATACCGGCTGGATTCCCAAAGACGGCGGCGAGATACTGATGCGTGGCAATGTGGTGTCGGCGCGCGGACAAGATCCCAAAGGCGCCGGCGGCGAGATTCGCACCGACAGCATGAAAATTCTGCTCGATAAATAAATATGAAATCGTTTTCGCTTTCGCGTTCTTGGATTATTGCTTTATTTTTTCTAGCGGGCGCGTGCGTCGCGCCCTACGCGCACGCCGCGAAAACCGATCAGGACGAGCCGATCCGCGTCAACGCCCGTTCGGTCGAGGCCGATGAAAAAACCGGCGTCGCTGTTTATAGCGGCGACGTCGAGGCGCAACAAGGACGGCTGTCGATACGCGCCGACCGCCTCGAGATTCGCACGCACGACCGCCAAACCGAATTTATCCGCGCCACCGGTAAACCGGCCAAGCTGCTGCAACAAGCCAGTGAAACCACCGAGGAAATGCAGGCCGACGCCGAGCGCATCGATTATCACGTAGCGGATAAAAAACTTGATATGATGGGCAACGTCAGAGTACAACGCAATCAAGATCTCTTTACCGGCGACGTGCTGCATTACGATCTCAAAACAAAAAGTTTAAACGCCGCCGGCGATAAAAAAAGCGACGGCCGCATACATGCCGTGTTGCAACCGAAAAAAACTAACAACGAAACCGCTCCCCGACCTTGAAACCGCCCATGGCCAGCGCCAGCCCCGCCACCAAACCTAAAAAAGACAAGCAGCCTAAAGACGCGGGCGCTGCCAGCATGCTGAGCACTGATCGGCTGAGCAAACAATATAAAGGTCGGCAAGTCGTAAAAGACGTTTCACTGGAAGTTCACAGCGGTGAAATCGTTGGCTTGCTCGGACCCAACGGCGCCGGTAAAACCACTTGCTTCTACATGATCGTGGGCCTGGTGCCGCTGGACAGCGGTTCGATTCGCTTGGATAAAACGGATATTGCGCGTTTACCGATGCACCGGCGCGCGGATCTCGGCGTGGGCTACTTGCCGCAGGAACCGTCGGTGTTCCGCAATCTCACGGTGGCGCAAAACATCATGGCGATTCTCGAAACGCGCGCGGGGCTTACCAAAACCGAACGCGCCGAGCGTCTGGAAGAATTACTGCACGACCTCAACATTGCCGCGCGCCGCGACGCCCTGGGCATCAGTCTTTCCGGCGGCGAACGCCGGCGCGTGGAAATCGCGCGCGCGCTGGCGACGACACCGCGATTTATTTTGCTGGATGAACCGTTCGCCGGCGTCGATCCGATTTCGGTGGTGGAAATTCAACAGCTCATTAAACATCTGCAGAAGCGCGGCATCGGTGTGTTAATCACCGATCACAATGTGCGCGAAACCCTGAAAATCTGCGACCGCGCGTACATACTAAGCGACGGGCGGGTGCTAACCTCCGGTGTTCCGCGCGATATTTTATTTAATGATGCGGTTAAAAAGGTATATTTGGGCGAGGATTTTCATCTTTAATCTTATTTACGCGATTATCGTAAAAATAGCCGCAATAAATCGATGTATTCGGCGATAGGCATAGTCTCTTGTCCCCGATAGAATGGACTAAACTCTAAGTATGCAAACTAAGGAATCGTTCGAGGGGTGAGGTGAACCGCCCTTCATAGAAGAATCGTCCGCCTCATGAAGCAGTCACTCGATCTCAAACTCGGTCAGCACTTAACTATCACTCCGCAGTTGCAGCAAGCGATTCGGCTACTGCAACTTTCTTCTATCGAACTGCAACAAGAAATCCAGGAAGCCCTCGAAAGCAATCCGCTGCTGGAGGAAAACGAAAAAGAAGACGAAGTCGCGGATGTAAAAGTCGACGGCGACAATAGCGCCAACGAAATATCCGCGTCCAGCGACACTGAAAGCGAAAGCTTCGAAGAAAACGACATGTCGGCGACCGACGTCGAAGCCAACGACGAAGCCAACAGCGACTGGACCGAAAATTTCGAGTCCATGACCGCGCCCACCGGCAGCCGCAATAATTCCGACGATGACTTTCCCGATATCGATGCGCGCAACAGCCTGCCGCTGACTCTACGCGATCATTTGTTGTGGCAAATGCAAATGACTCCGTTTTCCGACAACGACAAACAAATCGCCATGGCGCTCATCGACGCCATCAGCGAGGACGGTTATCTTTCTTGCAAGCTCGAAGAAATACAGCAAGCTCTGAGCAAAAATCTGCCGATCGAGATCGACGAAATAGAAGCGGTGTTGCATCAAATTCAGAATTTCGACCCCATCGGCGTAGGCGCGCGCGACTTGGCGGAATGTTTGCAATTGCAATTGAAATTGTTGCCGCTGGATACCGCCGGCGTGAAAGCCGCCATGAATTTAGCGACGCCGCAAAATTTGGCGCTGCTGGCGAATCGCGACTACACCCAGTTACGCCGCAACTTAAAACTCTCGGCGGAAGAACTACAACCGATCATCGAGATTATCCAGCATCTCAATCCGCGCCCGGGAAATTCGGTGGCTTCCTCCCAGGCCAGCTACGTGGTGCCGGATATCGTCGTCAGAAAAGTTCGCGGCATCTGGCGCGCCGAGCTGAACTCCGACGTATCGCCGAAACTGCGCATTAACCGCCAGTATGAAAAAATGATCCATCGCGGCGATTCCAGCGCCGACAATCGTTACCTGCAAGACCAGCTGCAACAAGCGCGCTGGTTTATTAAGAGCCTGACCTCGCGCAACGAAACTCTGCTTAAAGTATCGCGCACCATCGTCGATCGCCAGCGCGCTTTCTTCGATCACGGCGCCGAGGCCATGAAACCGCTGGTGCTGCACGACGTCGCTGAAACCGTCGGCATGCACGAGTCCACCATCTCGCGCGTCACCACCAATAAATACATGCTGACGCCGCGCGGAATTTTCGAGCTGAAATATTTCTTCTCGAGCCACGTCGCCACCGCCGACGGCGGCACGTGTTCGGCCACCGCGATCCGATCGATCATCAAAAAGATGGTGGAAAACGAATTGCCCATGAAACCCATCAGCGACAGCAAGATTGCCGAAATTCTGGCGGAACAGGGAATCAACGTCGCGCGTCGTACCGTGGCCAAGTACCGCGAATCCATGAACATCCCTCCCTCCAATCAAAGAAAGTCACTCGTCTAGTACAACCGGAGAAACGCTATGCAAATAACGGTCAGCGGACATCAAATCGAAGTCACCGAACCCCTGCGCCTCTACGCCGCTGAAAAAATCGGCCGCATTCAAAAACATTTCGACCACGTCACCAATACCAATATCGTATTAAGCGTGCAAAAGAATCTGCATAAAGCCGAAGCCACCGTGCACACGCGCGGCGCGGCGCTGCATGCCGACGCCGAGGGCGCCGACATGTATGCCGCCATCGACTCCTTGGCGGATAAACTGGATCGGCAAGTGCTCAAGCACAAAGAAAAAACCATGAGCCACCATCGCAGCGAAGGCTCGATTAAAAAGCATACGCAGGAAACGCCGTAGAACACCCCCGGCGCTGCAAAAGAAAATGTAGGGCGCATCGCCCGCCGTTCGCCAGCCAACGAAATCGTAAGGTGACGATGCCCGCCCTGCTAACGGAGATCAGGGTATTTTTGAGATCGGTTCCTGTTACAATGACGCGCTCTAACGCATCACGAACGAGGCCATCGTCACTTGCGGCGCACATCACGCAAAAAACCTGCCGGAATTTCCGCTAAATCAAAAACCGCGTCACGCATCGACGCCATGACGACTCCGCTGGTCACGGCTAACGATTTATTCGAAGCCGAGTCCGGACCGCTCAAGCTCAAATGGGTCGCGGGCCAAGCGGGAATGAAGCGCCTGCTCGAACCCACTACCGCTAAATTCCCCGGCATGGCGCTGGTCGGCCACCTTAACTTTGTTCATCCGAATCGCATACAGGTTTTGGGCGAGGCTGAGCTCGATTATCTCTCTAAACTAAACACAAGCGAGCGTGCTCAAGCGATTCATAATTTATTCACGTCCGAAAAAACCTCGGTCGTCATCGTCGCCAACGACAAAAAGATTTCACCCGAACTCATCGCCGCCGCCGATGCCGCGCCGCGGGCTTTGTTCGCTTCATCCCTGCCCAGCCCGGTGGTCATCGATCATCTGCAATATTATTTGACTCGCGCCCTGGCGCCGCGCGTTACCGTGCACGGCGTTTACATGGAAGTCATGGGCATGGGCGTGTTAATCACCGGTGAATCCGGCATCGGCAAAAGCGAACTGGCGCTCGAACTGCTGTCGCGCAATCACCGCTTGATCGCCGACGACGCGGTGGAATTCGTGCGCGTCGGGCCGGATGTGTTAGTGGGGCAATGCCCCACGCTGTTGTCGGATTATCTGGAAGTGCGCGGCCTCGGCATTCTGGATATACGCCTGATGTTCGGCGAAACCGCGGTGCGACATAAAAAGAAATTGCATTTGATCGTGCGCCTGCAAACCATCCAAGGCCAAAAACTCAGCAAGATCGACCGGCTGCAAACCAAACAATTGACGCGCACGATCCTCGACGTCGACGTCCCAGAAGTAGCGCTGTTCGTCGGCCCGGGCCGCAACCTCGCGGTCCTGGTCGAAGCCGCCACGCGTGCCTATATCCTGCGCATGTGGGGTTTCGATCCGCTGGAAGATTTCATCAAGCGCCACCAAGAACACATGAATAACGGCGCCGCCCGCAGCGCGCCGCGCGGCACGCTCGCGGGCGATGCCTTACGCAAAGCGCGAAACAAAGTCGATTAAATGAGTTTCTTCATCGTTAGCGGGCTATCCGGTTCCGGCAAAACTATCGCTCTGCAAGCGCTCGAAGACAGCGGCTTCTACTGCATCGATAATTTGCCGGCGGCTTTATTGCCGCACTTCGCCGGCATGCAAGAAAGCATGCGCCACAACGCCATCACCAACGTCGCCATCGGTCTAGACGTACGCAATCGCGCGTTTCTCGCCGACGTTCCTAAAAGCCTGGACGAATTGCGTCAGCTCGGCATTCATTACCGCGTTATTTTTTTGGAAGCCGAGGATTCGATTCTGGTTAAACGCTTCAAGGAGACGCGCCGCAAACATCCGATGCTGGATCATCAAACTTCGTTAGTGGAAGCGATCGGTCTGGAAAAAAAATTGTTGGAGTCCTTATCCGTCGCCGCGGCCATGCGTATCGACACCACGCATACCACGCCGCACGAATTACGCACGCAGGTGCGTAACTTCGCGCGCGGCGAAGAAACCACGGGTCTGACTTTATTTTTCGAATCCTTCGGCTACAAACATGGCACACCGCTGGACGCCGATTACGTGTTCGACGTGCGCTGCTTGCCCAATCCCTACTGGCAAGCTGAATTGCGTCAATACACCGGATTGGACGAGCCGGTGGTGAAATTTCTCGAACAGAGCAGTGAGGCGCAAGAGATGTTCGACGAAATCCGCGGTTTCCTCGAAAAATGGCTGCCGCGTTTCGAGCGCGAGGATCGCACTTACCTTAGCATTGCCATCGGCTGCACCGGCGGACAACATCGCTCGGTATATTTAGTACAGCGACTAGCGCAATACTTTTCTGAAAAAAGCATCAAAACGCAAGTGCGTCATCGGGAATTGAAATGATAGGCTTATTGATATTGGCGGAAAAAAATCTGGGCGCCGGCTTGATCGCCGCGGCGGTACACACTCTCGGCGCGCAACCGCCGCAACTGCTGGCCATGGATCTGGACTATCAGGCAACGCCTGAGCGCATCGGCAACTTATTGGGCGAAGGTATTAAAAAATTAGATCAGGGCGACGGCGTTTTAATCATGGCGGATGTGTACGGCGCCACGCACACCAATGTCGCTTGCCATCAGTTGGTGCGCGGGCGCATTGAACTTATCACCGGCATCAATCTGCCGATGCTGTTGCGAGTATTAAATTACCGTCATCTCAAAATGGACGATCTTATCGACAAGGCATTGAGCGGCGGCAGCGGCGGCATTATCTGCGCCGCCAATCCTTCCAAGCTAAAGGAAACTCGTTGATGCGTTGCCAGAAAATCACCATCATCAATAAACTGGGAATGCACGCGCGCGCTTCGGCCAAGTTCGTCGGCCTGGCCTCGGAATTTAGTTCTGAAATCACGTTAAAGCGAAACGGTCAGCAAATAAACGGCAAAAGCATCATGGGCATCATGATGCTGGCGGCCGCCAAGGGCGCCGAACTGGAACTGTGCGCCGACGGCAAGGATGAAAAAAAAGCCATGGAATCCCTGACTGAACTGATTAGCAATCGTTTTGGGGAGAGCGAGTAATGCACGCCCATTTACTCTGCGCCATCGATTTACCCTATCAGAAACCCTGCGCGCTTGGTTTCTTGATCATGAAATTATCATGTTAGCGCTCTACGGCACCGGCGTCAGCGACGGCATCGCCATCGGCAAAGCTTTTATTTTGCAACGCGAGTTGCCGGAGATTCCCGAATACGTCATCCCGCACGAATATCTGGAAGACGAAATAATCCGTTTCAAGCGCGCCATCGACGCCTCGCGCCAGCAACTACTCGAGATTCGCGAGCACATTCCCGCCAACGCTCCGCCGGAAGCAAGCAGCTTTCTGGATGCGCATTTATTAATGCTCGACGACAAGATGATCTCGATGGCGCCCATCGACACCATTCGCCAGCAACAATGCAACGCTGAATGGGCGCTGAAGACGCAGCGCGACACTCTCAGCGCTATGTTCGAGCAAATGGACGATCATTACCTGCGCAATAAAAAAATCGACGTTAATCAGGTGGTCAATCGCATCTTGCGCAATCTATTGCAGCAAAATTACGACGAGCACGAAAAAATGTCTCCCGGCGAAATCGTGGTGGCGGATGATTTGACGCCGGCTGACACGGTGATGTTAAAACACAATCGCATTCGCGCCTTCGTCACCAGTCTTGGTGGGCCGATTTCACACACCGCCATCCTGGCGCGCAGTCTCGGCATTCCCGCCATCGTTTCGGCGCACAGCGCCACGCAATACGTGCGTCACGGCGAAGAGATCATCATCGATGGCAAACGCGGCATGCTGATCGTCGCGCCGGACGCGCAGATCGTGGCCGAATATCTCCAGCGCCAAAAAGATATTCTTAAACTACGCCAGGAACTTAACCGGCTTAAAACCAGCCGCGGCATCACTAGCGATCGTAAGCGCATTCATTTGTTGGCCAATATTGAATTACCAGCGGACGTACGCGCTGCGGCGCAAGCCGGCGCCGAAGGCATCGGCCTGTATCGCACTGAATTTTTATTCATGAACCGCGCCGAACCGCCCGGCGAAGAAGAGCAATTCAGGTCCTACGTTAAAGTGGTCAAGGCGCTTCCCAAAAAACCGGTGACGATTCGTACGCTCGATCTCGGCGCCGACAAACAAGTGGACGGTGGCCGCGCCGGCACCGCCATCACCATCAATCCGGCCCTGGGTCTGCGCGCGGTGCGTTTATGTTTGCACGACACGTCGCTGTTCCGTCCGCAGTTGCGCGCCATTTTGCGCGCGTCGGTGTACGGGCAAGTAAAAATGATGATTCCGATGCTTTCGAGCCAAGATGAACTTTTTCAAGTGCTCGAGCTGATCGAAGAAACCAAAAGTGAACTGAAACGAAAGCGCATAAAATTCAACCCCAAGATTCCCATCGGCGGCATGATCGAAGTACCGGCGGCGGCCATCTCCGCGGATTTGTTTGCACCGTACTTGGATTTTTTCTCCATCGGCACCAATGACCTTATCCAATACACGCTGGCGATCGACCGCGTCGACGACGCCGTCAATTATCTTTACGATCCCCTGCACCCGGCGGTGTTGCGCTTGATCTCGCTCACCATCCAAGCCGGCAAGAAGGCGCGCATCCCGGTGGCGATGTGCGGCGAAATGGCCGGCGACCCGCGTTATACGCGTTTGCTGATCGGACTCGGGCTGATGGAGTTCAGCATGCACCCGGCGACGTTATTGGAAGTAAAAAAAATCGTGCTGCACAGCAATGCCGCCAAGCTGAATCGATCGGTGCAACGCTTATTGAACGTGCGCAATACGCGCGAAGTGCATGCGCTGGTGGAGAAACTCGGGTATTCCTGAACTTGAGGGAACTTCTAAAATTGAAAACTCCTTCTCCCTCCGGGAAAAGGCGGGGATGAGGGGGATAATAAATTCATGTGTTAACTCGCCCTCACCCTAACCCTCTCCCAATGGGAGAGGGGATTTTTAGAGATTCCCTTAACGCGATGCGCGTGACGCTCGCGTTAAGCTTTGCCGGGAAGATGCGGACCGACTTCGGTGGTGTGCGAGGGATATACGTAACCGAACACCGGCTGGCTGTCTTGCACGATAGCGACCAAGCCACTGCGATACTTTAAACGATTGGCGCTGAAGCCTTCGGTAATGCGCGGTTGAAAAGTTTCCTTGAGCACCGATACCGCGGTAATTTTTTTCATGCGAAACGGGCGCCAAAACGGCGGCGGGCGTCCGGAAGCGGAATAGCCGCGCGTCTGATAACAATCCATCACCAACTCGCCGCGTTCGTCGGTGTAAATCGCGTGCGGTTCCACCACACGGATCTGGCGTTGATCGTGATAACGAATCGCGATGCAGCGCTTATCTTTAATCGCTTGGCTAATCAGTTGTATGGCGTTGGGTAACATATCGGCTCTCCTCCTAATAAATATGGCACACGCAAGTGCCAGGAGCAAAGTCGGCGGATAAAAGGTGGATTTAAAGCTTTATACGGCGTTGGGCACTGGCCAGAAATAAGCTGTATTTCTAAGTCAAAAACAGCGTTGCCAAGCCCAAAAAAGCGAAGAAACCCACGACATCGGTAACCGTGGTCAGGATCACGCCGCTGGCCACCGCCGGATCAACGCCGACGCGGCGCACAATAATGGGAATGAGCACCCCGGAGAGCGCGGCAAACGCCAAATTGATAACCATGGCCAAGGCTAGGGCCAGAGCCACCAAATAATTATTGTGCCAAAGAATGGTGACTATGCCGACGGTCACCGCCCACAGCAAACCGTTCAACATGCCCACCATGAGTTCCTTGATCAGCACCACGCGCGCATTGGCTTCTGTCACGATACCAAGCGCTAGACCGCGCACAACAACCGTCAGCGTTTGTGTGCCGGCGTTGCCGCCCATGCCCGCGACGATGGGCATCATCACCGCGAGCACGGCGACTTTAGCGATGGTTTGCTCGAAGAGTCCTACGACTGCGGAAGCGATAAAAGCGGTAACCAGGTTGATGCCAAGCCAAATCGCGCGCTTGCGCGTGGTGCGCACCACCGGCGCTAAAATATCTTCGTCTTCCGACAAACCCGCGGGCGCCATGACCGCGCGTTCCGCTTGTTCGCGAATCACGTCGACCACATCATCCACGGTGATGCGTCCGAGCAAGCGATTGCTTTCATCCACCACCGGAGCGGAAATGAGATTGTAGCGTTCGAACGCCGCGGACACTTCCTTGTCGGCGGTCAACGAAGCGAATTTTACGACTTCGCGCTCCATGATTTGCGAAACGCGCGCGCGCGTTTCGGTGGTCAGCAGTTTGGAAATGGGCAAGGCGCCGATAACCCGATCGCTGCGATCCACGACGAAAAGCTGGTTGGTATGCTCCGGCAACTCGCCACGGCGACGTAAATATCGCAGAACCACTTCGACGTTAATATTTTCGCGCACTGTCACGGCGTCGACATTCATCAAACCGCCGGCGGTATCTTCGGGATAGGACAGAACTGCATCCAAGCGTTGGCGATCTTGCTTATCGAGCGCAAATAAAATTTCGGCGATAACTTCGTCCGACAAATCCGGGATCAGGTCGGCGATATCGTCGATGTCGAGCGTATGCACGGCCGCCACCAAGCTCGGATCGTCCATGAGCTTGACCAGATCCACGCGCACCGTCTCGGGAAGTTCCAACAGCACTTCACCGCGACGCTCGACATCCACCTGCGTCCAAACGGCGGCGCGCGATTCGGGCGGAAGTCCTTCTAAAACGTTAGCGATATCGGCCGGATGCAAATCGACCAGAACGGTATGCACATTAGCGATATCTTCAGTCTCGAGCGCCGCCAAGACTCGCTTAAGGTAATCCGGTTTTTTTTGTCGCCGCGCTTTGGCCATTGGGATTATTTCCTACACTATGTGAGTGTAGAGGACTGGCGCACGTCCGCAAAGCAGAATTTTAGCCTTGGATCAATATTTTTAGCGGCAAAAAAATCCAAGGCTGCTCTAAAAAAAGATAAGTATAACTTTTGTTTTTTATCAGCTCCCTGCCACCGTCATATTCTCAATTAAAATTGATCCGGTGCGCATATTACCGCGGGTGTCGACGTCGTTGCCGACGGCGACGATATGACGAAACATATCTTTAAGATTTCCGGCGACGGTGATTTCTTCGACGGGGTATTGGATCTCGCCGTTTTCGATCCAAAAGCCGGCGGCGCCGCGCGAGTAGTCGCCGGTGACGGTGTTGACGCCGAAGCCGATTAACTCGGTCACGAGCAAGCCGGTGTGCATGCGGCGTAATAGGGCTTTGAGATCGTCGGCGCCCGGATCGATCGTGAGATTGTGCACGCCGCCGGCGTTGCCGGTGGTGGTCATTTTGAGTTTGCGCGCGGAATAGGAATCGAGCACGTAACCTTGCAGCACGCCACCGCGCACGATGTCGCGCGCTTTCGTGGCCACGCCTTCGCTGTCAAAGGTCGTGCTGCCGAGCGCGCGCTTGAGATGCGGCTGCTCGTGGATGCGCACGAAATCGGCGAAGATCGGTTTGCCTAAATGATCGAGCAAGAAAGACGCCTGCCGATAAAGGCTGGAGCCGCGCACCGCGCCGATAAAATGCGATAACAAACTGGAAGCGATCGGCGCTTCGTACAGCACCGGACAAGTGCGCGTGGAAAGTTTGCGGCTGTCGAGGCGGCGCAAACTGCGCTGTGCAGCTTCGCGTCCCACGGCTTCGGGCGATTCCAAACTCTTGGCGTCGCGCGCCACGGTGAACCAATAATCGCGTTGCATGCCGTTTTTATCTTCGGCGATGACGCTCAAAGAAAGACTATGGCGCGTGCCCGCGGTTTTGCCGAGAAATCCGTGGCTGTTGCCGTACACTTCCAGCCCTTCGTGAGTGGATAAACTCGCGCCTTGGCTAAGAGGCTGGGATCGGCGAGACCGGAACAATCGTCTTGCGCGGTGTATTTAGCGATGGTGCAAGCGGCGCGCACGGTGTCGCGCAAGGCGTTCGGACTTAAATCGGTGGTGCTGGCGGAGCCGCTGCGCTGGCCGAAATAAACCGTGAGGCCAAGTCCTTTATCGCGCGTGTGTTCGACCGTCTCGACTTCGCCCAAACGCACGCTGAGCGTCAGGCCTTGGCTGATGTTGACGCCGGCTTCGGCGGCGCTGGCGCCGGATTTTTTGGCTTCGGCTAATACCGATTCGACGATCGAGGCTAAACGTTCACGCGCGGCTTGATCGGCGACGGTGGGACTGGCTACAGGTACGTTGCTCAATTTTTTTTCTCCTACCTTTTGGTATATCCAAAATATTACATGTAGGTTGGGGTGAGCATAGCGAACCCCAACATAACCTTATCCCTTATGCATTTG
>JACQBD010000076.1 GCA_016194665.1 Gammaproteobacteria bacterium | reverse complement strand
CTCTATGTATATTGGCGCGCTTCGCTAGCGCTTCATTCCAATATTTTTTATTTTTTACCGCCTGGCGCCTGAAAGCCTGGCGGCAACTTGCCCATGTTGCCTTCACCGAATAAAAACCCGAGCATGTGCTGCTCGATCACTTGAATGCTGCCGCGGTCGGCGCTGCTGAGTTTATTTTCGTTGATAATCGTGGCTAAGCGTTGCAACCATTGTTTCCAGCCTTCTTTCGAAACGTTGTCGAAAATGCGCTGGCCCAAGGGGCCCGGATGCGGCGGCCGATCCAGCCCTTCGGCCTCACGTTTTAGTACTGCACAGCGGACCATGCGCGACATGTCAGTTCTCTCAAGGGTTAATCGAATACGCCATTGTATTACGGAACCTCGCTCGGCGCTCATTGCCACATGAATTAACCGTGATTTAGTGGCGGCGATTTCTTGAATTCACTTAAACCGAGTATTATTACTTTTACTTTCGCACTTAACTGTTTTGAGGAGTCCATTATGGGAGCCATCGAATACCCGACCCGTATCAGCGATACCGAGATGCGTCTTACCCCGGCGGCCCAGGCCAAATTCGCCGAAATGTTGGCCGAAGCCGACAATGAAATCACCGGCATCCGTGTGTTTGTCTCCGGCGGCGGTTGCGGCGGCATGACCTACGACATGACCTACGCCGACCACAGCGTCGACAAAAATTACGACAGCGTGCTCGAAGGTCCGGGCTTTAAAGTATTTGTCGATCCGATCGCGCTCAATTATTTGCAAGGCTGCGAAATCGATTTTCGTAACTCAAGCTTTGTGTTTAACAAAGTGTTCCAAGCCGTCGGCGGCAAGGGTACCTGTGGCGGTTGTGGCGGCGGTGGTGGTTTCTAAATTATTTAACGTAATCGCTTTTGAATTATTTTAATGTAGGCTGCGCCCCGCGCACCGATCGATTTTAGCGGTGGGCGACATCTCAAGTGCTAAATATTTCACACGATGACAATAAAACCGCTATCCCTTCTCCCTGAGGGGGAAGGTCAGGATGAAGGGGAAATTAATAGCGAATACGTGAATGTCTATGAACACCCTCACCCCAACCCTCTCCCAGGGGGAGAGGGGGTTTCTCAAATCCCACGCCGCATTTTATTAATCGCTCCGCACGGCAGTTATCGTACTGCGCCATTTCTAGCCGCTGCCAAAACCCACGGCATCGAAATATTAATCGCCTCCGAAGCCAAGCATTCCCTGGTGAGCGCCTACGCCCAAGGCCTGCATATCGATCTCAACGATCTACCCGCTTCACTGCAAACCATTCTGCGCGCCGCGCAACAACAAGCCTTCGCCGCCGTGCTCGGCAGCGACGACGCCAGCACCGAACTCGCGGCGCTCGCGGCCAGTCAACTCGGTCTTGCGCACAATCCCAGTGCCGCCGTGCACCTCGCGCGGCGCAAAGATTTAGCCCGCGCGCGCTTGGCGCAGGCGGGCGTACCAGTACCGCGCCATTGGCAGCTCGATCTCACGCGCGCGTTAGCGTCACAAATCGAAAATATTCTTTTTCCCTGTGTATTAAAACCGATAGCACTCTCAGCCAGTCGCGGCGTTATCCGCGCCGATAACATAGATGAACTCACACACGCCGCCGCGCGCATTCAAGTATTACTGGCAAACGCCGGACTGCGCGACGCCGAAGAACGCGAAACAATTTTGGTGGAAGAATTTATTTCGGGTTTTGAGGTAGCGGTAGAGGGCCTGTTAACGCATGGCGATCTTGAAATACTAACGATCTTCGACAAACCCGATCCACTGAACGGCCCGTATTTTGAAGAAACGTATTACATCACGCCATCGCGCCTGAATACGTCCACGCAACAACTCTTACGCAAAACCATTGCCGATGCCTGCAGCGCCTACGGATTACGCGAAGGCCCGATCCACGCCGAATGCCGCATTAACGAGCAAGGCGTATGGATACTGGAAGTCGCCGCACGCACGATCGGCGGTTTGTGCGGGCGCTTGCTGCGCTTCGGCACCGGCTCCAGTCTGGAAGAATTGGTATTGCTGCACGCCTTAGGCGAGCGCCCGGCATTACAGAGCGAAACCGGCGGCGCCGGTGTGCTAATGATCCCGATTCCACAAGCTGGCATCTTGCGACGCGTCGAAGGCGTACTCGCCGCCGAGAAAATTCCGTACATCGAGGAAGTGGTCATTCATGTGCGCGAAGGTTATGAGCTGGTGCCTTTGCCAGAGGGTTCGAGTTATCTTGGATTTATTTTTGCGCACGCACCGAGCGCCGCGCAGGCAGAAGCAGCGCTACGTGCGGCGCATGCCTGTTTGCAAGTGGTGGCGATGCCGTTGTGGAAGGGCGTAAGTCTTTAACGCTTGAACAGCTCTGATTCCTTGATCGACTACTATTTCTTCACCTACCATAGTCCTCAGTGAAGTATTGGGTTAGATCAACGTGGTGTCTGGTGAAGTTGTCAATTGCTTGAACCATAAACACAAAGAAGTGCATCAGTGCATATTTTGGAAATCGAATTGTCTCGATGGAAAAAAGCTTTCTTACAATGAGAAATTCGGCAAGCACAAACTCATTGTTTCGTCCCTTCTCCCCAGGATGCGACATTAATTCAGAGATGCACTCAATCTCGGAGAGCATTCGTTTCGATAAGCCGTCGTAGTGTTTTTTCATCATATTTTGAACGACTATCTAAATAATTGAGGATCAATGGATTAGCGTTGTTGAAATTATCACTGCAGTAATGCCAGCTTGCAGCTCACCAGAAACGGCACTAAGCCGCTGCCTTTACCGGTTTGATGCGCGCATAACGACCGGTGCGTGCTCGCCCAAGTTCCCACAAATCCACGGCTTGCTGCATGTTGAGCCAGGACTCGGGCGTCGTATTCAGAAGGCGCGCCAAACGCAGCGCCATATCGGGCGAGACCGTGCGTTTCTCGCGCAGCAGCTCGGACACGGTGAGCCGCGATACGCCGAGTTGCTTGGCGAACTCGCCTTGTGTGATGTTAAGCGCGGGCAGTACTTCTTCGCGCAGAATTTCTCCGGGGTGCGTCGGACGACGCTTGGGATCGCGTAGTGTTTTCATCAGTGATAATCCTCCAGGTTCACGTCATAGGCTCCATCCGGTCCTGATCTCCAAGTGATGCGCCAGTTTCCCGACACGTCGATGGCATAAACACCTTTCCGGTCGCCCTTGAGCGGGTGAAATCCAAAACCGGGCAGGTTCATGTCTTGAGCGCCGGAAGCAGCATCTAACCGATCGAGCAGACGACGAATGCGTGGCGCGTGTTTGGGATCAATACCACGATGGTCCCCAGTCTCGAAGAAGCGTTGCAGGCCTTTGTGGCGGAAGCGAACGATCACGAATAAATTGTAATGCTAGGCATTACACATTGCAAGTCTCTATTTTTTATAACACTGGCAAGCCATTTACAGATATGTTTGATAGCCCAAAATTCTTTACTGTTTCTGCGCCACAACACGGCCCTCAGGATTTAAAAATATGCGGTAATGATTGCCGTCCTGACAGGTTACCACGTGATCATTGTCAGCTTTTTTCACCGCACTCACGACCTGACCGCAAGGCACGCCCAAGAGAGCCACTACCGATGTCATGTCTTTAAGAAGTGCCGCGTCTTCGGCTGCATAAGATGATCCAGTAAAAAACATGGTTATCGCCATCATCAATGTCCAAGTTTGTATATATTTTTTCATCGCATTCTCCAGCTGTTACGTTGAGAGGGTGGCAAACTTTTTTGGATCGGACAGAATTCCCCAGATTTCTTCGCGCGAGGCCACGATAGCGCGCGCCAGTTCCGGGTCGCCATCCTGCAAGAGCGAAAGTACTTTGAGGAGTAGCCGGTCGTAGGGTTGGCGCAGCTCGGTCAGGTTGGTTTTGGTTTGTCCTTGGTAATGCGCGCGGAATTGATTCAGTAGATCATCGACTTGATTTTTAAGCGTGATCTTGGTGAATACGCCAATGGCCTTGGTTTCTTTTAGCCGGGTTTCTAGAGATGTTAGATCCAGCGATGGCGTCGCCGGTTTTGCGGTGTTGGGCGTGGGATTCGCTTTTTTAGCGGGTGCTGGCGTCGCTGGTTTTGCTGGAGCCTTGGTGTTGGGCGCCTCAGTCTTGGCGACGTTAGTAGAGGTGGAGTTGGTGTTAGAAGGTTCAACCGCCGCCGCTTTGGACGGCGATGAATTACCCTCTGACGACACGCCCCCCATGCCGGCGCATCCCGCTAAAAGAAAAAAAAGAAGTCCAATGAGACCCGCAACGTGCATTAACTACTCCTCTTGCATATTTGGCGCACGTTCATTATACAAATCTTCTCATTAAAATGTGATCAGTAATTCACTGTAATAACGCACGCACCATTTACGCGGCGAACCCCATAGCCTAACAGATTAATTTGTTTTTCCCGTTTAATCTAAAAACTGACGGAAAGGATTATCTCATACGCTGTCGCTTTCATGCCGAGATAATCACTCAAAAGACGGTTTGAGCGACGCCGACGGATCACGGATTGATAAGATTGAAGCCAGAGAACGCTTATTTCTTAGCATTAGTAAATGTTCGCTGGTCTTACGTTATTTTGATATCCTATTTTTTCTACTTACAAACACCGGAGGAGACATCAATGCACAAAATAAAAAACATCATGAAGTGCGGGATTTTGATTGCATCATATTTTGTATTGACGATGAATGCGTATGCTGCAGACAAGAAAGCGCCCACCGATAAACAAATGATTGCCAGCGCCATGTCCGCAGCGCCGCCCAAGCTTGCGAAGGGCGCGACCATCGTGGCCATGGAAGCCGACGGTAAAATGCGCACGCTGCGTGAAGGCACGAACGGCTTTACCTGCATGCCGGACAATCCGGCAACCCCCGGCCCGGATCCGATGTGCATGGACAAGAATGCCATGGAATGGGCGCACGCGTGGATCGGACATAAAACACCTGCTACCGGTAAAATTGGTTTCATGTATATGCTCGCTGGCGGAACGGACGCCAGCAATACCGATCCGTATGCCACCAAGCCCGACGCCAAAAATCATTGGGTCAAGACTGGGCCGCATATCATGATTGTTGGAGCTGATCCCGGCTTCTACGATTTATATCCGAAGAGCGCGGAGCCCGATACATCGGTTCCGTATGTTATGTGGGCCGGTACGCCATATCAGCACTTAATGGCGCCGGTGAAGTAAGTAGCGCGAAAGAATTGGAATCGACATGAAGTGGCTCACTAAGTGAATCAATAAAAAGCCCGCATCGGCGGGCTTTTTATTTCTGAAAAAATAAATTCGTTAGGAGAATCAATTACGGCGGCCCTGATATTTTTTAACGGTTTGAGGTTTTACCGCTAGCGCGTAAGTCCGTACGCCATGCCCACAACGTCCATAGAAAACTGCTGCCATCCAAAACAGAGAATGCGAGCGCTAAAGTGCCAGGGACGATATTGAAGTACCACAAAATGGCCATCATCGGTGGCACGAGCGGACGATCGATCATGGAAGCAAAGACAAATCCGTTGGCGCTGAGGCGTCCGCTCACGACATACAGCATTCCCAGACCGCCGATCAGCAAGCCGCCAATGCGAAAATAAATCGTCGCTTGATCGCTGAGGGGACTAAGCTGCAACCACCCGGCCACCGTGCTCGGGACAAGCAAGATAGCCAGGCTTTCGACTAACATTATCCAGCCGAATATTTCCACTGTTCTGGCCGCGCGACTTTGTGCATCGCGCCGCAGAAGATGATCTAGCATTTCAGAAAATGTAAAAGTTTTCATCAGTACCTCGATTATGGCAAGACGAACGAAGCGAAGCGGAGTAGGGCTACATTCTTGTGTATTTTGTTGTCTAAATTATTGCGATGATCATCACCGATTATCCGGTCTAAGTTTGCGCTTCTATCCGTTGCGGCGCCATACGCTTGCTAGCCACGGCTGCATAAAGCGCGGCCTTCCCGCGGGTCGATAATAATATGTTAGTTCTTGGAAACCTGCGTCTCGCATATACACGCGCCAAGTTTCCAGATCGTAAAACGCCCCATAACGTCCTTGGTTCCAGCCTTCTTCATTGTGACCATGCGGATTGGAACTGAACAAGACGCCGCGCGGTTTCAGTGTGGCGTGCAATTCGCGCAACACACGCGGCAACTCTTGGCTGGGAACATGAAACAGCGCTGCGTTGGCGAATATGCCGTCGAAGTGTTTAGCCGGAAGATTGAGCGCCAGAAAATTCTGTTGCCATACTTCACCGCAACTCTGTGCGCGCGCCATGTTGGCGAAGTGCGTGGCGCCTTCCAGGCCTACGGCAATGTGACCCAGTTCGGTGAACGCTTTAAGATCGCGCCCCGGACCGCAGCCGAAATCAAGCAGGGTAAAGGGCGGATTACTTTCGATGTGCTGCAACAGTGCCGCAACATTTTGGCTGACGTCATGATCCTGCGTACCTTGCCGGAAATCTTCAGCACGTTGATTGTAATGCGCCAAGGTAAGATCGGCGATTTTTTTCAGGTCTTGGGGATTCAGTTTGGCGTTAGATGTAGTAATCTTCGTAACCATTGTCCGCTATCTCTGGCTTATTAAGGAATGTCGCTGCTGCTAGGATAGGTTATCGGTAACAGCCGTGTAAAACTTAATTCTCAAGTTGCAATGACCGTTCATTGCAACTGACCTCATAATAAGGAACAGTCTATGACCCCGGCAGAACAACATCAGCAACTCAAAACTCTACTGCAATTGGCATACGATCCCATAGGGATTTCAAGCACCAGCGATAGTGCTGTGGCAACAACATCAGCCGCTGCGCCGTCGGCGTGCAACTTATGGCGCCGCGCCGAGAGCGCGAGTTTCACCGCTGACGCCAAGGCGCACATGAATTGCAAAGTCGGCGCGCACGTCATGGGTTTTTCTTTGCAAGGTGAAGACATGCAAGCCTTGGGTTCGCTGATGCAAACCATGACCGGCGTTGCCTACATCATGCCCGATGAAGTGCCGGCGCTGCCGCGGTTGCCGGAACATAAAGCGTGGCGCTATACGCCGCTACGGGTGTCGATTGTCGATTCGGATCTAGTGGTGTTGTGGATCGACGCGCGTCAAGTCATGCTGATTCAAGAAGCCATGGGCAGCGCGCATTGGAAATCCGGCAAGGGTTTGCGCACCACCGGGCGGCCGGCGTGCGGCGCGCTGGCTTTGGCATATCATCACGCCGAGGCGGTGGTGTCGTTCGGTTGCGCGGGCATGCGCACCTTCACTGAAATACCCGATCAATATATGTTGTTCGTGATTCCGGGCGAATTGGTGGAAGGTTTATGCCGCAGTCTCGCACAAACCGCGCAAGCCAACGCCGCGGTGCAGTGTGTGTACGATAAACAAAAGAGCTTGTTTGTTTGAAACCGACGCAAAATTCGCGGGAACTTTCGCGCTACCGATTATTTTAATCCGACATTTTTTAACGCGGTGACGCTCATCGCCGTGGCGTGGTACACTTTTGTCTCGCGAATGATTATGGCGGTGAGAGCCGGTCCCCTCGGCGACGGAAGCTTGTGAACCCGGTCAGGTCCGGAAGGAAGCAGCCGCAGCAAGCATATCGGGTACTGGGGTGTGGTTGGCTTGAACCGCCACCTATTTTTTG
>JACQBD010000075.1 GCA_016194665.1 Gammaproteobacteria bacterium | reverse complement strand
TTCGTTGGGCTTCGCTGCGCTCAGCCCAAGCTACATTGAACTATGGCGCATGCAAAAATATTTAATGTAGGTTGGGTTAGGCGCCAACAGTAAGATCGCCGTATCACCAACTCCCCCTCTCCCGCGTGAGCGGGAGAGGGCAAGGGGTGAGGGCGCGCCGTAACCCAACAGATTTTAAATTCAGGGAAGCTCAAATTGAAAACTCCTTCTCCCTTCGGGAGAAGGCGGGGATGAGGGAGATAATAAATTCATTGTGTTGACTCCCCCTCACCCTAACCCTCTCCCGGAGGGAGAGGGGATTTTTAGAGGTTCCCTTCATCTTAAACCACCACGCGCGGCACGCGTTCAGTGACATGACAAAGCAGTTCGTAACCTACCGTGCCAGCTTTCTCCGCGACTTCTTCCACCGGCAATCCTTGTCCCCACAACACCACCGGATCGCCGACTTGCGCGCGTGGTTGCGTGCGCAAGTCGACCGTAATCATGTCCATCGAAACCCGGCCCACTAAGGGCACGCGTTTATTATTTACCAACACCGGCGTGCCCGCCGGTGCGTGGCGCGAATAACCGTCACCGTAACCGATGGCGGCGACGCCCACGGGCATATCTTCCGGACAATGCCAGTCGCCGCCGTAGCCGATGGGATCGCCCTTGCGGCGCGCATGTATCGCAATCAACGCTGTCTGTAGTGTCATCACCGGTTTCAGATCAAGTTGCGTCGCGCTTTGGCCTATCATCGGCGATGCACCGTAGAGCATAATCCCCGGCCGTACCCAATCGAGATGGCTCGCGGGCCAAGCTAACACGCCGGCGGAATTCGCCATGCTCGACTCCAGACCTGAACCGGTAATTTGTTCGTGAAAAAGTTTAATTTGCGCCACGGTCGCGGTGTCTTGCGGAAAATCGGCGCGCGCGAAATGCGACATCAGGCGCACTTCGGCGACCGCGGGAGAAGCGCGTAATTGTTGCAACGCCGCGGCGGCATCGGTCGGCGCGAAACCCAAGCGATGCATGCCGGTATCGATCTTAAGCCACACGGAAAGTTTATGATCGGAAGTAATCTGCGCCAGATTTTGCAATTGGCTGGCGTGATGAATCACCGGCGCCAGGCGATGCTTGATGAGCATCGGCAATTCATCGGCGGAAAAAAAACCTTCGAACAAGCTGATAGGCTGAGCGATGCCGGCTTCACGCAACTGCACGCCCTCTTCCATGCTGGAAACACCGAAGGCATCGGCGGTGCTTAAAGTGCGCGCCACCCACGGCGCGCCGTGTCCGTAAGCATTGGCTTTAACCACCGCCATCACGCGCGCACGAGGCGCGCGCCGGCGAACTTGCTCAAGGTTATGTCGCAACGCCGCTGTATCCAACAGCGCACGCGCCGGTCTGCTCATTTAAGAATTCCCGTAACCGGCGCTGGTGTAGTTTTCAAAACGCGTATATTCCCCGAGAAAAGTCAGACGCACTTCGCCGATCGGTCCGTTACGCTGTTTGCCGATGATGATATCGGCGGTGCCTTTGACCGGACTGTCTTTGTTGTAAACCTCGTCGCGGTAAATGAACAGAATCACGTCCGCGTCTTGCTCAATGGCGCCGGATTCGCGCAAGTCGGACATTACCGGGCGTTTATCCGTGCGGCTTTCGACGCTGCGATTCAACTGCGACATGGCGATCACCGGAACATCCAACTCTTTAGCCAGGCCTTTGAGCGCGCGCGTGATGTTGGAAATTTCCGTGGCGCGATTTTCTTCGGTGCGTTCGGTGGACTGCATCAGCTGCAAATAATCGATGATGATCAAACCCAGACCGTGTTCGCGTTTTAGGCGGCGCGCCCGCGCGCGCAGCTCCATGGGCGTCAACGCCGGGGTGTCGTCGATAAATATCGGCGCGTCGTTCAACAAGCTCACTGCCGAGGTCAGGCGCGGCCAATCGTCATCATCCAATTTACCGGTGCGCACGCGATGCGCGTTGATGCGTCCGAGCGAGGCCATCATACGCAGCGCCAGCTGCGTGCCCGGCATTTCCATGCTGAACACGGCTACGGGAATTTTGTGACCCACGGCGGCGTTTTCGGCGATGTTCATAGCTAAGCTGGTTTTTCCCATCGATGGGCGGCCGGCGATAATCACCAGGTCCGAACCCTGCAAACCGGAAGTCATTTCATCCAAATCGGTGAAGCCGGTGGCGACGCCGGTGATCGAGGATTTCGAGCGGAACAATTCGTCGATGCGGTCGACGGCTTTGCTCAGCAAAGTATTCAGCGGCTGGAAATCGCCGCGACGATGGCCTTTTTCGCTGATGTCGAAAATACGTTTTTCGGCGAGATCGAGCAATTCATTGGCCGAGCGGCCTTCAGGCGTATACACCGCGTTGCCGATGTCGGACGCGGCGCGCGCCAATTCGCGCATGATCGAGCTCTCGCGCACAATCGCGGCGTAGGCGACGATGTTGGCGGCGCTGGGGGTGTTGTTAGCGAGCGAGCCGAGATAAATCAAACCGCCGGCGGCATCGAGCTCGCCGCTGCGTTCCAACCATTCGGAAACGGTGACGACGTCGGCCGGGCTGTTTTCTTCACACAGTGCGGAAATGGAATTGAAAATGACGCGGTGTTCGCGGCGGTAGAAATCGTTGGCGGTGATGATGTCGGCGATGCGGTCCCAGCTTTGATTTTCAAGCAGCAGCCCGCCTAAGACGGATTGCTCAGCTTCAATCGACTGCGGCGGAACCTTGAAAGCGTCGGCCGCGGCATCGGCGCCTCGTCTGGATAGGGCTCGTTCTTCCACGACCTCCCCCTAATAATGAACTAACGGATAATTTTTTGCTGACGCTTCGAAGATTTCATTATAACGCAGCTCACCTGAATTAACAGGTGAGCTGTTATCCGAAAATTCCCGCTTATTTTTCGCCGACGACGGAAACAATAATTTTAAAATTGACTTCGGCGTGCAGCGATACCGAAACTTCATGATCGCCGACTTCTTTAAGTGAACCGTGATCCATGTGTATTTCCGCGCGCGTTAATTCAAAACCCGCCTGTTGCATGGCTTCGACGATATCGCGAATCCCCACGGAACCGAAAAGTTTGCCCTCTTCGCTCATCTTGCGCACGATTTGCAGCGTGTAGCCGTTCATCTTCTCGGCGCGCGCCTTGGCTTTGCCTAAAGCATCGGCTTGCGCCATTTCCAGCACCGCGCGTTGCGCTTCGAACTTGGCGCGGTTTTCATCGTTGGCGCTGACGGCTTTGCCGTACGGAATAAGATAATTGCGCGCAAAACCCGATTTCACTTTGACCTGTTCGCCCAGAGCGCCCAGGTTGCGTACTTTTTCCAGCAGAATAACTTCCATCGTTCAGTCCTCGCTTAATGGCTGTCGCAGTAAGGCATCAACGCCAGGAAACGCGCGTACTTGATGGCGCGCGTCAATTGCCGCTGATAGCGGGCCTTGGTGCCGGTGTTGCGACAGGGAATGATGCGGCCGGTTTCGGTGATGTAGGCGTTCAGCACGGCCAGATCTTTATAATCGATCTCGACCACGCGTTCCGCGGTGAAGCGGCAGAATTTTTTGCGTCTGAAAAAACGTGACATGGTTGTGCTCCTTAAATTCGATCGGCGGTGTCGGCGGCATCCAGATCGATGCCTTCCAACTCGGGCGCGGCCGCGACAGCAGCGGCCGGCTTGTCTTCATTTTCTTTCGCCAGCGGCGAAACGCCGGTGACCGCTTCTTTGCGGCTGATGACAAGCGAACGCAACACCGCGTCGTTAAAACGAAACGCCGATTCGAGCTCGCGCAAGGTCTCGAGCGCGCACTCGATATTCATGAGCACGTAATGGGCTTTGTGGACTTTATTAAGAGGATAAGCCAGCTGGCGGCGGCCCCAATCTTCAAGACGGTGAATCGAACCCTTGGCGGATTCGATCATCGAGCGATACCGCTCAATCATCGCCGGCACTTGCTCGCTCTGATCCGGATGAACCAGAAACACAACTTCATAATGACGCATGCAATACTCCTTATGGATAAATGTCAGCCTTCCTACCCGTTTTGTTGTTGTTATGCGGGCGGTAAGGCAAGGGTGAAACGCGGGGCATTCTATTACAAACAAGGGTTTATTGCCAAATTCGTTTATAGGCGTTAAAACAGTTGGATTTGTGGGTAAACGCCAATTTGCCTGTTAGGCTGTTTAATACTTTTCGGTTGTCACGCCTTGGGGCGTTTCTTTGAAAATTTAGGGTGCTATTATTTTAAAAAATCTTTGAAGAATCAGGTTATTTTCATTATGAAAAATTTTATACACCGCGAAGGTGTATTTTCATCCGAAATTTCGGGTGTCTATTTTTAGTTAGCCATGACACCAGATTGGGAACGCCTAATTCCGCAGCTGAAAGCTTGGCGGGAGCACAACAAAGATAATACCGACCCAGATGGTTGGGTTTCCTGCATGGGTGACTGGGAACTTGCCATTGCTTACAGCACGATATTCTGGCCGCGCTTTGTGGAAATTGAAGGAATGGTATTTTCTGAGGGTACGTCGCAAGACGCAGTGCGGGAGTGGCTTACGTCGACGAATGGAGACAAAAGAGCTACTGAGGCAACCCTTAACCACATTCACGTACTACACCTGCATCACCCTGGCATATGGGCTAATGCAACCAGGGATCAAATTGTATATCTAGGTCGTACGCTCAAGGAAATATACGAAACGAAATTACGAATTAACTTTCCGGAAAAAGAGTTCGTAGTAGACTTTAATGAGTCGGATGATAAAGCCATTGAGAATTACCAACTTATTTGGCATCAAAAAAGTCATGGCTAACCCTTCGCTCCAGGGGACGCGCAAAAAGCGGCGCGCCCCTGAGCTTGTTCGTTAGGCACCCGCAATGAGGCACGTAGTCGGCTTGGCCACAGCACAGGGGAACGAATTCGTCTGGCCTCTCGGGTCCGAAGATCGCATACGGTTTGACTCCGACGACTTCCATGCCCTGGGGTACTACTACTTGATTGCCCCTGCCTTTGAGCATTTCGCCCAACGAGACGCCGGAATAGGCATCACATCCATGAACGTCACGCTCTGCCTGAAGGAAGATGATCTCACCGCAGTTGAAGATATCTTGAAGAACCTTGAAGGTGTTATTGCGGCGCGTCCGAAGCAATGGAAAGAGTTGCTTGGTACCGTTCAATACCCGAACGAACAAACAAAGCCTATTAATCCCTTGCTGTTTAGAAGCCGTGCTCTCAGCCTCCTTTATGTCCTTCGTCGCCTAGTCACGAAAGCCCGACTAGAAGGCAAATGGGTGGTCTATGGCAATGGTGTTTGTTATCGCGCTTTATGTGGCATCAAACTGCCGCCAGGCACCGTGGAGTACTCCTAGCCCGCGTAGGATGGGTTGAGCGCAGCGATACCCATCGCCTGTCTTAATACG